>JAZKAG010000080.1:3472-8466 GCA_040389265.1 Acidobacteriota bacterium | reverse complement strand
GTTGAACACCGCCGTGAACGACTATGGCGTACTGGGTGGCAATCAGATCGATCTCTCCCAAGGCCAGATGACGACCACCGGAAATCCGCTGGACCTCGCTCTGGAAGGTCAGGGATTTTTCTCGATTCAGGATATGCAAGGCAATCTGCAATACACCCGCGACGGATCGTTCATGCGTTCCAGCAAAGGTGTCCTTACAACTCGCCAAGGCGAGCCCATTCTCGATACCAAGGGAAAACCGATCACCATTCCCAGCGGACCGGTGACGATTGCTGGAGATGGCACAGTATCTGTGCATGGCGGAGTTGCCGGCAAAATTGGCATCTTCAACTTTGCCAGCGGCACGCCATTGGTGCCGCAAGGCGTAAGTCGCTACCAGGCCCCGCCCAAGACGGCCAAGCTTACCGTGGCAGCCATCGTACATCAAGGCAGATTAGAAGGCTCCAATCAGAACGTGGTGCAGGGAACGCTGCAGTTGATCCTGGTGCAGCGGCAGGCGGAAATGATGATGAAAGCGCTGTCCGTATTCAGCAACGATCTCGATCAGCAAGCCAGCCAGGAGTTGCCGAGAATCTGATCGAAGCCGGCTTTCCGCGGTTCGTAGGCACACGGCGGTAAAAAGAAATATCGAAGCAACAAAAGTTTCAGCGAGGAGAATCCATCATGATTCGCGCGTTATACACAGCCGCCAGCGGGATGAGCGCCGAGCAGCTCAATCTGGATACCATCGCTAATAATCTGTCGAACTCCGGTACGGTCGGCTTTCGCAGCAAGCGGCTGCAGTTTCAGGACATGATCTATCAGAACCTGATTACTCCGGGAGCGGCGCAGAGCGCGCAAACCGTTTCCGCCGGCCTGCAGGTCGGTTTGGGAACCCGCTCCACCGAGAGTGAAACGATTCTTACGCAAGGTGGCCTGAACCAAACCAACAATCCGCTTGACCTTGCGATTCAGGGCAATGGATTTTTTCAGGTCCAGCTTCCCGACGGCAGTATTGCGTATTCGCGCGCCGGAAATTTTCAGCTCAACAACCAGGGACAAATGGTGGACGTGAACGGCAACATGTTGCTGCCTGCGATCACTCTCCCGTCGAATGCAACTTCCGTCACCATTACCCAATATGGGGTTGTGAATGCGACCCTGCCGGGCCAGGCCAATCCTTCGCAACTGGGTCAGATTCAGCTGGCAACATTTACCAATCCGGGCGGACTAAATAATGTCGGCTCCAACCTGTTTCAAGCGACTTTGTCTTCGGGACAGGCAGTGCTGGGCAATCCGGGGGATGCGACCGGGCTCGGAACATTGCAGCAGGGATATCTGGAGAATTCGAACGTCGCCATGATCATGGCGCAGCGCGCCTATGAAAGCAACGCCAAGGTAGCCACAGCGGCCGACGATATGTACCAACAGGTGAACAACCTGGTGAAGTAGTGCGGATCGGTCTGTACAGTGCGCAGATTCGTAAAGATTCGGTGAGACGTTTCATGATGTGGACAAGCTTTATTTTCGGCGTAGGGATGGCGACGGCCGCTGCTTCCGGGCTGGCTCAAACCGCCTGTTCCGCGCGCACCCCTGAGCGGGCGGCCGGGATCGGATGGGTGGCCACGTCGAAACAGTCCGCCTCCGCTTCCTCCAGCTACTATCGCCTGGCGCAAATCATCGTCGACCCGGAATTGCATCGCCGCTGGGCGTTGATTGCGGATTGCACCCATCCGGAGAGGCCGCTGCTAACCATTGCGCTCGCGGCTGACCAGCATGTCCCCAAACCGTCTGAGCATGCTATTGATCCAAAGCGAATTCCTGACGTCGTCCAACTGAAGATTCAACCTCCCGCCGAGCGCCCGCCGAGGATCACTGTCTCCGAGGGCTTGCAAGCTGTGACTGCCGCGGAAACTACGAAGACATCCTCTCTGAACCTATCCGCAGTGGTCCCGGTGATTCGTGCCGGCGACCTGGTTCGGCTTTGGAGTTCGGATGGCAATGTCCGGCTGGAGATGGCCGTCGTTTCCCTGGAATATGGACGCATTGGACAGATCATTCACCTACGTCGGCCAGGCCAGACCCGTTTATTGGCCGGAGTGGTTGTGGGCAAAGCCTCGGCGGAGCTGATTCCGTGAACCCAAATTCGCCTTCCAGGTCGATTTCTTCGGCAACGATTTTTCTGCTCGCAATCCTGCTGTTGCCTCTGGCATGGGGAAAAGACAAGAAGGCTTCTCCGATCAAGCCCAATCCAGCGAGCGAGGACCTGGCCGCCTACGTCGCGCAGGTTCGCAAAATGTATCCAAATAACACCAACGAAGGTTCGATCTGGAGCGCGACCGGCCGGCTGACCTCGCTACCCACCGATGTGAAGGCACTCAATCCGCACGATCTGATTTCGATCATCATTTCCGAGAACCTGTCGGCTTCTACCGGCGGCACCGTGAAAAATTCGAGGGCGTCTACCGCGATTTCCCAGTTGAGCGCGCTGTTTGGAACTTTTTCCGCATCGAGCGCCGCCAACAATGCTGTGAATCAGAATGCTTCCTCCAGCTTGAATGCTCAAGGCCAGAGCGTAACCGACTCCAGCCTGAATACCACCATCGGTGGCGAAGTGGTCGATGTACTGCCAAATGGAATCCTGGTGATTGAAGCAGCTCGCCAGTTGGAGTTTAACCAGCAGACAGAAACAATTGTGATGCGAGGCCTGGTGCGTCCGCAGGACGTGAATCCAGGCAACCAGGTCCTGTCGACCGCCATTTCCGGACTGCAGGTCCAGGTTATAGGCAAGGGCATCATCAACGACTCCACCTATCGCGCCAACCCCGTGGTCCGAATTTTGCAACGAATCTTGATTCCGTGAACTGGAAAGCCGCGACGTATGACACAGCCCCGCTATCCCATCCAACGCTGCGCGATTTGTCGCTATCGGCTGTCTGTCGTTTTGATCGCTCTTCTCCTGGGATTTGAAGTTCACTCTGCCTTCGGACAACTCGCCGCGTCTTCCGCCACCGCTAGCCCCCTCGCTGCGAATGCTCCGGCGATGCAAACGGCGTTGGTGAAGGATGTCAGCTCGGTGCAGGGAATTCGAGACAATCAACTGATCGGCTACGGCATTGTTGTCGGTCTGCAAAACTCCGGCGACAGCCAGATGACATATTTCCCTTTGCAAACGCTGCTCTCCACGCTGCAGCGCCTGGGGATTACAGTTCCATACCCACTCACGTCCATCATGGTGAAAAACATGGCAGGTGTTTTTGTCGAGGCGAGCTTGCCGCCATTCGCGCAGCCGGGTTCCAAGATTGACATCACTGTCTCGTCGACCGGAGATGCGCGCAGCTTATCGGGAGGGATACTCTTGATGGCGCCACTTTACGGTGCCGACGGCCAAATTTATGCCGAGGCTCAGGGACCGTTGGTCGTCGGCGGATATTCTGTGTCGCAGAATGGCAACTCGAAGCAGATGAATTTCCCGACCACCGCGCGGGTTCCCAATGGAGCCACGGTGGAGCGTGCGATCCCCATGGACCTGTTGCATCGCAAGGAGCTGACGCTACTGTTGAATGAGGCCGACTTCGAAACGGCGACACGAGTCGCGGCCACCATCAATCACTCCCTAGGCGGTCCGCTGGCCCATGCCATCGACAGTCGTCGCATCGACTTGCTGGTCGCGCCGGGCCAGGATGTGCCGGAGTTGCTGGCACGGGTTCAGTCGCTTCCTGTACAGGTATTTCCTCCCGCCCGGGTGGTGGTGAATGAACGCACCGGTACAGTGGTCATCGGCGGCAATGTGCGACTGCAGCCGGTTTCCATTCTCCACGGTGGTCTGCAGATCAATGTCGAGTCACATTTCGAGGTCTCGCAACCCAATCCATTCGGCAACGGAACAACGCAGGTGGTTCAGCAGACCGAGGTGCAGGCCAACAATCTTCCCGTCAATCGGATCGAACTCAAAGATGGTGCTACGGTCGACGATCTGGTGCGCAGTCTGCAGTCCATCGGGGCCACGGCTACAGATGTCATTTCCATCCTGCAGGCGATGAAGCAGGCTGGTTCGCTCGAAGGCGATCTGGAGGTCATGTAGCCATGAATGCTTCAATCTCCCCCATGGTATTGATGGCCGAGTCGAAGTCTCACGCCGCGCCTAGTCCGCAATTGGTGAAAGCAGCCAACAGTTTTGAAGCCAATTTCTTAGGCGTACTTCTGAAACCGATGCGTGAAGATCCGCTGTTCGGAAATGGCGCCGGTCTTGGCGGCGATAGCCTAGGCAGCGACGGCCCGAATGGCGGCAGCATGGGAACCGTTGGAAGTCTGGCTTCGGACGCACTGGCGCAGGCCATCGTGAGGCAAGGCGGCCTTGGAGTCGCGAAAATGGTGCTGGCCCAGTTAGCGCCTGCGGAACAGTCTGCAGAGCAGACTGCGACAGCCATGGCCGGTCCAAAATTCGGCGGCTGCGCAGCGGAATTGACGATGACGCAGGTCGCTGCAAGCTCGATTGAACCCGGCAGCACGGCGATGCTCGGGGAGGAAAATCTGTCACCCGCGAAGGTTGACCCACTGGCAAAGAATTTGACGGACAGATCGATAGGGATCGGGACCGCAATGGATGGGCATGTTAATTCATCATCCGTAGAATTCGTTCGCCCATTAGGCTCTCAGAAACAATAAGTAGACCGTTGATCGTGAGATTGCCGGCGAACTACGCTGCAGGATTGGAATCAGAACTGTTCGGTCTTTTTGAACTTGAACCCTAAAGTTCGCTATGAATCTGCCGATTTGTTCAGTTGTGGAGGAATATGCAATGAATCTTCTCGGAATTCTCAATGGTCTTCCCGATCTGCTTCGTTCGCAGCAAACAAGCGGTACGGCACCCGCTCCGGCGAACGCCAAACCCTCACCCTCGCAGGTGTCGCTACCAAACGGTGGCAAAACAGATCAGGCGGACCTCAGCAGCACAGGCTTGGCTGCGGCGCAATCCGCGTCGTCGTCATCGAACCTGCAAGCCTGGAGCGTCG
>JAZKAG010000080.1:2322-3462 GCA_040389265.1 Acidobacteriota bacterium | reverse complement strand
CTCCGACGTGCGCATGGATAAAGTGCAAAGCGTGCGCTCTGCCATGGATGCAGGAACATACCAGGTATCGGCCGGCGACGTAGCTGACAAGATGATGCAGAGTCTGCTGGGTTAAATTGCAGCCGGGCACAAGGTGTTGAAAGGCGGAGCGTGAAGGCGGACCGCGCAGGAGGAAACCACAAAGCATGCAGCGCTTGCAGCAGTTGATTGACGACGCGGTGTCCGCACTGACAGCGCTGGATGCCTATGCGCTGGAAAAGATCCGGTTGGAGATGAATGGCCTGCCGGAGGCACAGTTATCGGCGGCTGATATCGCCGCGGTTGAAGCTTCCAATGGATTGCTGGGTGCATTGCTGCAGGAAACCGCGCGCAACTTACGCTTGTTTCGCGCCAGTTCCGTATATGGACAGAGAAATTCTGAGGCTGGTTGCTATGTCCTGCCACCATTCTAAGAGCCTTACCAATTAGTGTAACTTGTGGAGAAAATCTAAAGTATTAGATGAGTTTGCCGCACCCAAATTGCAAGGCGCAGAGGGTAACAAAGATGGCGACGTTGAATTCCGCATTGCAACTTATGTCTGGAGCTCTCACCGCTGACCAGTCTGCCCTCAACGTGACGGCCAATAACGTGGCGAACGCGAATACTCCCGGCTATACACGCGAAGTAGCCGTCTTTGAGGCGAGTGATTCGGTAACTCTCAACGGAATTTCTTACGGCCAGGGCGTCCTGATGACAGCCTCACAGTCGCAACGCAGTCTGGTGCTCGACGCTGCCGTGCAGCAGCAAACCCAGGCGCAACAGGCCAGCAACAGTGAAGCCACGGCGCTGACCCAGGTCGAGGACATTTTCAACCAGGTGACGACGTCGACCAGCAGCTCCGGCGTAAGCAGCTTGGGCGATCAGGTCAATAATTTCTTCAACTCGCTCAGCCAGCTGTCGGCCACTCCATCCAGCGTCTCGCTGCGCGAAAACGTGCTGACATCAGCCGGACAGATGAGCTCCGCCTTCAACAGCGCAGCCTCGCAACTCGACCAGCAGACGGCTTCGTTGAACACCCAGGTGCAGGGAGTGGTCGACCAGATCAACCCTCTGCTGACTTCGATCGCGCAGCTGAACCAGCAGATTTCAAGTTCCAGTCC
>JAZKAG010000080.1:0-2312 GCA_040389265.1 Acidobacteriota bacterium | reverse complement strand
AATACCGATGCCGGTCCCCTGGAAGATCAGCGCCAATACGATCTGCAACAACTGTCGCAATATATAGGTGTCAACGTCATTACCAACGAAGATAACAGTATGACTTTGACCACAACCGGAGGCGCGCTGTTGCTGTCGAAAGATCAGGCTTTCCATCTGACCACCGGGAATGTTGGCGGCAATGTGGATGTATTTACCAGCGAGCCTGGAGGCGCGGTCGACATGACCAACCGGCAGATTACCGGGGGTGGACAACTAGCTGGTTTGCTGACTGCCCGCGACCAGGATATTCCTTCCGTGCTGGGCCAGATCAACACGCTCGCATCCGGCGTTGCCACCCAGATCAACGCGATTCAAACGGCGGGAACCGATTTGAACGGGAATCCGGGCAAGCCATTGTTCACCATGTCTGTCCTCGATCCGGCTGCCACGCTTCTGGTTGAAATTACAGACCCCTCGCTGATCGCCGCCTCCGCATCCGGCAATGGTTCAGGAGACAACTCAAATTTGCAAGCCATGATCAATGTTCGGAATCTAAGCAACGTCGGAGGTCAGACGCCGGCCAACTTTTACGCGTCGTTCATCTCGGTGCTGGGCAGCAAAGTCTCCGGACTGAATACGCAGAATCAGGCGCAGCAGGCATCCCTGAATCAGATCCAATCCCTGGTCAGTTCGCTGTCCGGCGTTTCTCTAAATGAAGAAGCGGCCAACCTGCAAACCTACGAGCAGGCCTACCAATCGGCGTCCCAGGTGTTCAGCATTATCAACAGCCTGATTACAAGCGCCCTGAATCTTGGGGTACAAACTGCCGTGGCATGATGCGGGCCGCGGGCTCGTTGGCGAGGAAACCATGAGAATCAATCCGCAATATATTCAAGGTCTGGTGAGCGCGGCCAATCAAAACTCTGCCAACCTGGAAAAGTACAGCACCGAGATTGCCACGGGAGTACGCGTGAATAACCTCTCGGAGGATCCTTCCGCGGCGGCGCAGGATTTTTTGCTGCGTTCAGAAATCAGCAGCAACGACAATTTTGTGCAGACAGCCAGCAGCCTGACGGGCGCTTTACAAGTTGCCGACACGGCCCTGGGCAGCGTCGTGTCGCAAATCACCCAGGCAATTTCGCTGGCGACGGCGGCCGATAACGGCACCCTCAACGCTGGCGATCTGCGTTCGATTGCGAACCAGCTGACTGGTGTAAGGTCACAGATTCTGTCCCTCGCCAACACCAGTTATCAAGGACAATATGTTTTCGCGGGAAGCCAAACCTCAACGCAGCCGTTTTCCCTTGACACCAGCACAACTCCGGCGACGTTGACCTATTCGGGAGATTCACGGCAGACCACGGCTCAAAGTCCATCCGGTCAGGTCTTTCCCTTAAATGTTCCCGGCAGCCAGATTTTTGGTTCCGGCACAACCGGCATCCTGTCGACATTGAACAATCTGATTGCCAGCTTCACTGCCGGGAATGCCGACATCTCCGACACCACCGCCCTGAATACCGACCTGCAGGGAATTTCGCAACAGCGAGTGATCCTCGATAATTCGATTTCCGGGCTTCAGTCGGCCAGCACCTATACCCAAAATCAGACGACGCAATTGCTGGCGGTACAAAACAGTTTGATCCAAGCCGATACAGCGCAGGTCGCCACCCAACTCAGCACTTCGGAAACTCAGGGGACGGCACTGCTCGATATCATTGCCGGACTTGAGCAGCTTCCCACGTTATTCACGATCTTGAAATAGGTTTTACCTGCTGCGAGGTTCCTTCCTCGCTTTCCGCTCGCAACTGTCTCGCGGAATCGCGGGGAGTGCCGCCCGTCAACGACTGAATCTGGAAGACGAGGTTGGCGATAAGGAAACAGCGTGGAATGCACGCAATAACCTACCCTGCACGTGGCGGCGTTCCTGCTCGGCTGTCATGGACGGAATCGCAGCAAGTTTCTTTGAAACTCTACGATCGGTCGTGCCTCCTTGCTGGCGTGTGGGCAGCACAATAATGTCGACACGCCGATTTCGGCCGCGGCCATCCGCAGTTAGATTTGTGGCGACAGGGTGATATTGTGCGTATCCCGCCGCCGACAGCCGCTCAGGCAGAATGTTGTCCTCCTCAAGAAACAAGCGCGTCAGCGTCGTGGCCCTGGCGGTCGAAAGTTCCCAGTTATCGGCGTATTGAGCATTATGAATCGGCACATCGTCTGTGTGTCCCTCGATCCGAACGTCGTAAGGGGTGGTGGCGATGGCTCGGCCAATCGTGTTCAGCGCTGGCAGAGATGATGCGATGGGCAGAGCAGATCCGCTTTGAAAGAACCCG
>JAZKAG010000079.1:7144-8066 GCA_040389265.1 Acidobacteriota bacterium | reverse complement strand
AATCCCGTCCACACCCCTTGAGCGAGTCCTCAATGTGTGCATCGCCCTGAATGTGCTAATTGAGACGGGCCAAGATAGTTTGTGATTGACTCAAGGCGGTTCCAATGCGGCATCACAGGGAGGCAGTCATCCCTCTGCGCCCACTTTTCTATTGTCACGGCTCTCGTACCAGGATCCAGATCCAGCCACAGTAAGCCAGGACCATAAACGGATAGCCCAACCCCGGCAGCGGCGACGAGGTCGGCAGGATGTGCACACCCCACAGGATTTCCGCAAACGTCGTACCGAACGCGATCGCGGCGATCACGCTCACCACGCGCACCCAGATGGGGAACCTGCGTGGAATACCGGTCAACAGCAGTGCGGCTGCCCACAATGCATGGCTTCCAGCGGCTGAGATACACCGCTCAGCATCACGCTCTCGCCGATCGAGTAGATCAGGAACCCGGCCGCAACCGCGTCGTTTCCCGCACGAAAATTCTTCAGGGCCAGGATTGCGGTCGCTACAATCAACCCAAGTCCATCGATGCCCCACAATACGGCGCGAAGCTTTGGATCGGCGACAAACGTCCCGGTCATTCCACAAATCCCACCCAGCAAAAGCCCAACGATAGCGACGGCGTTTAGCGGACGTTTCATGCCTTCTCCTCGGGAATGCCAGGCGGCCCGAGAATCTCGATGCCATAGCGTGCAGCCGCGCTCATGATGAATTCCATGTCGGGCGGCTCGGTGGGCGGCGGTGGAGGCGTCAACGTTAGCGCAGGCTGAGAAAGCTCGCGCATGAAGCCCACAAAACCTCCCGGCTCAACCACCAGATGCATGGCATACTTGCGCACCGGTTCGTCCGAAGCTGCCTTCTCGATCTCCGGCTTGCGGAGAATCTCATGGGCACGCTTGACGTCTGAGGTAATATCGTAAGCAT
>JAZKAG010000079.1:0-7134 GCA_040389265.1 Acidobacteriota bacterium | reverse complement strand
AATATCACGTGGACCAAAAACGAACGAGCCAGCGGGAGCCTGAATCGTCCGTCCGCCGACCCAGAACGTCAGTTCGCCCTCGATCACGTAGAACCACTCGTCCTCGCGATGGTGCACGTGGAGTGGAGACCCCGCGCCCTTCGGAGCCAACACCTCGATCACTCCAACACCGCCTCCTGTTGTTTCAGACGTCGCCTTCACTGTCACCAGGCCACCGAAAGACCAGAAGACCTCGCCTTCGCCTTGACCATACGCGATAGGGCTTATCGCTGCACCAGCCATGCCACACGCTCCGGAGTCCGATGCGCCGCAAAGGAGATTTCGCTCCTTGCCGCACTTGAAGATGGTTTTCTTGGGGGGACAAGCAAAGCCTACCATAGTGCGTGCCGCCCCTTGAAAGACATCTGGCCGGTCTCATATCCGACAGTAGCCAATTTAACGGGAGGGCTCTCGGTTGGCGCTATATCACCCATGCGCTCATCGAGCCGCAGATTCGTAACGGGAAGTCGGCTTATCGGCGGCGGCGCAGCCAGGGGGTGCCCTTTGCTTTCATAGCCGGGAAGTCTGCTGGTGTTTCGAAACGGACCTACTCGCAACCAAAAAATCTGTCGCCCAGCCGTCCCTGTTTCGGTAGTATGTGAGGGAACTGAAACGTGGTGGACCGCGTATCCCTTTGGTATGGGATTGTCGGCCATGCCATATCCGTGCAGCAGCCTCTCGCGATTCGATCTGCGAGATCGCCGCGGCGGTGTGGGCCACACTACCAACCCTTCGTCAAAGGGGATTTCTGAACCCAGGCAGCGAATGCCCGCAAATCCCGACTCCGTGGAAGAGACCAGCGCACTCGTACGACGTTGCTTGCAGGGGGATGGCCATGCCTGGCAGCAGATCGTGGAGACACAGCACCGTCGCGTCTATGGTCTCTGTTATCGGTTTACCGGGTCGGCGGGCGATGCGGAAGATTTGACTCAGGACGTATTCCTGAAGGTCTATCGCAACCTGAAAACATTTGATGTGGAGCGGGGCAGCTTTTCGACATGGCTGACAACCCTGACGCGGAACCTGCTGGTGGATCATTTCCGCCGCACGCGCAACGAGCAAACGACTCACTCGCTGGACGCCGGCTGGGAAGATTCCGACGGGGTGGCGGCGTCGCCGGCAGATAAACTGCAGACCCAAGCGGCCGATCCGCTGAAGAACTGCATGGACCGTGAGTTGCAGGCGATGGTCCAGGGTGCGCTGCTGCAGGTCTCCCCGGAGTTGCGGGAGGCGGTGATTCTGCGGGACTTGAAGGATATGGATTACAAGGAAATTGCCGAAGTCTTGCGCATTCCAGAGGGCACCGTAAAGTCGCGAATCAGCCGCGGAAGAATGGAACTGGCAAGGCTGCTGGAACGTACTAAAAGGCAGGTGATGTAAATGAAAGACCACGGCCAATTGGGTGACAAGCCGGCTGCAAAGTCGGCGAACGTCTCATCGCATACGCTTGACTGCGCCGCGGTTGAGCTGCTGTGGGTGGAGGCGGCCGAGGGCACGCTGTCGGCGGTAGTTGCTGAACAGGTGCGTGCCCACACGAATGAATGTGCGGCCTGCCGGGAAAAGATCGCGCAGGCGCGCAAGGGCCGCGAGTGGCTGCAGGTGCTGAAGCTGGAAACCCTGGTACCGCCTTCTGACCTGGTAGCGAAAATTCTGGCGCGAACCACTGGCGCCGCGGATGCCGATACCCACGCTCCCGATCGGTATAGTCTGCCGGGCTACTCTTCCCCGCTTTCAGATAGCCTCCCCACCCGGGACAAGAATGTCGGAAGCGAAGTGGTGTTCGACCGCGACCGGATTCCGGCAATCCCAGTGTGGCAACGTCCTTCGGTGGTGCTGCTGCGGAAGACGGTCTTCGATCCGCGGATCGCCCTGGTGGCGGCGATGGCATTCTTTTCCATTTCTCTGACGATGAACCTGCTGGGGGTGAAGCTGACCGATTTTCGCGCTGCCGACCTGGAGCCGCAGGCGATGCGCCGGGCGGTCACGCGGCAATACACGCAGGCCAATGCGCGGGTGGTGCATTACTACGAGAATCTTCGCATCGTATATGAAGTTGAGGCGAGGGTACATCAACTGCGGCAGGCTGCCGATTCGGCCCCTGTTCCTGAAAAGACAACCTATCCCCAGGGTAAGCAGGGAAGCGGCAAGGACGACCAGAAACATCGCAGCGATGGAAACGATCATAGCAACCGGAATGGAGTTCATCGTGAGCGGCTGGATGTGTTGCCAGTGAAGGACCAGAATGCGCAGCGAAACCGTACCGTTCCAGTGGAGCCCGCACCAATATTCGCAGGGCCAGTGATTGACGCTTCCCTGAACGTACCGCCTCTGTCTAGATTGCATCCGGGTGAGGGCGGTCACCCAACATGGATGGCTACTGTAGTCTCTGCATCTGTTTGCCAGCCTGGTTCCTTCGCTGGGCCACACTTGCTGGCTGGGTCACACTTGCTTCAGTTGGGTCATTTTTCTGTGCCAGAAAGGAACTTGGCATGAATTGTGCAAATCATCCCGATACACCTGTGGCAGCCTTCTGCCAGTTCTGCGGAAAGCCGTTGTGTGAGCAGTGCGTTCACAAGGTCAACAACATCGTAAGCTGTGAGCCGTGCCTGGCGGCGCGGATCGGCGCAGCACCCTCCGGAAGCAGGGGCGGGGCGCGAGTGGTGCAGACGCCGGACGGCATCCACGTGTCCGATGGCCAGGGAAATGAGTACAGCGCAGGGCCCGGCTACCAATATGTTTCCAGCGCACCAAACTTCACGGGAAACGGGACACCGAGCTGGGGAGCGTCACCGTGGCTGGCTTTCGTTCTGGGCTGGATTCCAGGCGTCGGCGCGATGTACAACGGGCAGTTCGCCAAGGCGCTGGCGCATGTGGTGATCTTTGCGTTGCTGATGGAATTTTCGCATTACAACGGCGTGCTGGGAGTGGTGGTTTTTGGATGGGTAGTCTACCAGGTGTTTGACGCCTATCAGACTGCGATTGCGCGCCGCGACGGTCTCCCGCTGCCCAACCCGCTGGGGTTAAACGATATTGCACATTGGTTCGGGGTTCGATCGACGCCATACGCAAATCCGTGGACCGGGGCGACGGCGCCGCCGAATGCGGCCAATCAACCTCCGAATCCAAATCCGGCGGGGGTGCCGCCCGTGGGGAGTGTGGGGCCGGTTTCTGGTTTTGCAAGCGCATCGGAATATGTGCCACCGTACACACCGCCCATTCCTCCTGGTACGGTAGATCCCTTGAATCCGTTTGGAGCGCCGGGGTCCCTGGGCCCGCATCGTGGCATTCATGTTGGGGCGGTCATTTTAATCGTCCTCGGGGTGGCATTTCTGCTTGGGAACCTTGGAATTCTCAGCCAGCACTGGATCGATCGAGGCTGGCCGATCCTGCTGATTGGTCTCGGTGTATGGATGGTGATTCGCCATAGCCAGAAGCCGCCTGTGGGAGGTGCACGATGATTCGCTCCTATCAACTTCGCCGTTTGCGCGGCGCCGTCATTCTCATCCTGATCGGAGTGCTGGCGTTGCTGAACCAGTGGAATGTGCTGCACTGGAGGTCGAGCTGGCCGTTCATTCTGATCGTTCTGGGCGCGTTGATGCTGGTGGAGCGCGCGATGTGGGCGGCGGACATTCGCGCCCAGCAGCAGGAACAGGAATTTGCAGCCAGCACGAGTGCCTACAATCCCCGCCAGCCTTTAGGCGGCATTGCGGGCGCGGCTCCCTGGACTCCACCTCCGGCTTCCAATGTGGGCCCGGCGCCGTTTGTCCAATCGCAACCGCCCGCGCCGGATGATCCCGGCAGAGAAGGCCGGTAGCCGCATGGGCATGCCTCCACAACCGCCGCCGCAGTATCCGCTATCGCGCGAGCAACTGAAAGCGCAGCGCGCGCAGTGGAAGATGCAGCGCAGAATGCAGCGTGACGCCTATCGCGCTTCGATTCGCAATACCGCGCATCGATCGATTCTGGGTCCGATGATTCTGGTCGCCATCGGCGTGGTGGCTCTGCTGATGAACATGCACCGGATCCATGCCCAATACTTCTGGCAATGGTACGGGCACTGGTGGCCGTTGCTTTTGATCGGGGCTGGAGTGTTGCTGGCGTTGGAATCGCTGTTTCTGGCCGGTCAGTCCCGAGTGCGGGTGGGTGGCAGCGTAGTATTTCTGATGCTTTTGCTGGCTCTGACTGGGATTATCGCTGCACATAATCATGTGAATTGGCAATCCGTGGGAGATCAGTTGCAGTTTGGCGACAACGTGAACCTGGCGGAGATGTTCGGGAATAAGCACCAGGCCAACGAGCAAATTGCGCATCCCCTGCCAAGCGATGCCAGCGTGGTGATCCAAAACGGGCATGGGGATGTAGTCCTGACTGCCAGCAATGACGACCAGATGCATCTGACCGTGGACAAGACTGTGTACAGCGACTCTGACCGCGAAGCGCAACGGACGCTGGATTCGCTGGAACCTCTGATTACGTCCGCAGGAAACGTCGTGACCGTGCATATGCCTTCGAATGAAAGCCATGTTGCCGATATGACGATCGCGTTGCCCGCCGCTGCGGCGGTGCAGGTGAAGGTCGATCACGGCGATGTGACCATCAGCGGGCGCAAGGCAGCGGTCACCGTCAACTCCAACCAGGGAGATGTGGAACTGACCGGCATCGGCGGCGTCAGCCAGGTGACCATGCGGCAAGGAGATTTTACGGGGCGCGATCTGCAGGGCGATTTCTCCGTGAGCGGGCGCATGAACGATGTTTCACTTTCCCAGGTGACCGGATCGTCCACATTGACAGGAGACTTTTTCGGGACGGTGAACCTGAACCATCTGCAGGGAGCGGTGCACCTGCATTCCAGCCGGACCGACATCCAGGCGTCTCGGCTGGAGGGCACGATCACGTTGAGCGATGGCGACCTGACCATGGAGAATGCGGTTGGTCCTATCCTGGTCAGCACTCGGGCGATGGATATCTCGCTGAGACAAATCCAAGGCGTGGTGACGGTGAAGAATTCCGACGGCAGCATTTCTGTGAGTGCGGTGAAGCCGGTGGCTGCCATGGATATCGCCAACCGCAATGGTTCTGTTGACGTGACAGTTCCGGGGAATGCAAAGTTTTCTGTGCAGGGTGTGGCCGGCGACGGGGAAATCAATTCGGATTTCAAGCTGTCGCAAACCTCGGCGAATGATCGCGCCACGGCCTCAGGCGAAGTGGGTGGAGGCGGGCCGTTGTTGCATATCGTCGCGGAAAAGGGCGATATCCACCTGCATAAGGCTGGCGCTGATAGCGACGACGACTAGCTGCGGATTGGCAAACGCGGTAACGGAAAATATACGCAAGTCATTCTGAGAATCCTGGCTTGTTGATCAATGCTGGCATTCTCTGGATGCTTCACTCCAGTCGATCGTCATGCGACCGCCTTCCATACACAATGACTCAGCATCGCGAACTTAGGTGCGAACGCACGTTGGTTGCGCGACCCTATCAGTCATTCTTGGCGACGGTGAACTGGCCGGCGGCGGCGATTCCATTGCGGGATGTATTTTTCACGTGATACATGGCTGCGTCGGCGGCGCGGATGACGGCGTGAATATCGAGACCATCCTCTGGAAAGCTGGCGACGCCGAAACTGGCGAGGATGCGCAGGTTCAAGCCTGACTCCGGCAGAAACGTGGTGGTGCGCAGCTTGTCCATCAGGCGGTTCGCAAGGTCCAATGCACGCTGTTTGGATTGGTGCGGCATCAGCACGACAAATTCATCGCCGCCATAGCGATAGGCGGATTCAATCAGCCCGAGGCTAGCTTGCACCATTTCGCCAATTTCGGCCAGCAGTTTGCTGCCTTTCAAATGCCCGTAGGTATCGTTGACCATCTTAAAGTGGTCGAGATCGAAGAAGATCAAGCTAACCGGCTTGCCGCTGCGACGGCCGCGTTCCAGAGAATGTTCCAGCCGATCGTAGAGATGGCGGGCATTGAAGAGTCCGGTGCAGTCGTCGGTAATGGTCAGTTGCTGGATTTGCTCGAAGGCGCGAGCATTTTGCACGGCGATGGCGGCATAGTCACAGAGAGCGTGGAGAAAATATATCTCATGGTTATCCATGTTCTCGGGGTGGCAATTCACCAATTGCAGGACGCCGTACGTGTGGTTTCTGACCCGCAGCGGAAGACAGATGATGGACTCGACGCGAGTACTGTTCTCCGGCAATTCGTCGGCTAAATCGTGGTCGTCGGGAACGCTGGCCAGGATCATGGGCTCGCCGTGCTGCGCCACCCATCCGGGAATTCCCTGGCCGAGTGGGATGCGCTTGTTACGTAGCTTTTCTGTTTGCCCACCGGAAATGACGCCGTAATAGAGCTGGTGATTTTTTTCGTCAACGATCAGCAACGACCAGGCTTCCGGGCTGAAGAAGCGCGTCATCTGTTGCATGATGTTGTTCAAGATTCCGGTGAGGTCGATGGATGAAGTCAAGGCGCGGGCGACCTCATGAAAGGTCTGGATCTCCAGCGCCGGCTGGCCGTCGGGAAAGCGAATCGTCTTCATCAGCAGAACCCCTTCTATCAGCGTATTCGGTGGGCTCGCTGGGTACGTGCCGCGGATCTTGCTCGCGATGCAGAGGAGGGACCAATGAGAGCCATGACTATGGCAGCATTCTACCCTAGCCGTTATCCGCCGATATGCACCATACTGCGCGATGGTTTGAGAAAATCCGGCTCGCCGATGTGGTGGCGAGCTTCTTTGCGGTCGACGGTGCGGCGAATAAATTCCGCCAAGTCGGCATCGTTGCCGCCGCGCCGCACTACTCCGTAGAGGTCATGGTCGGATTGCGAGAACAGGCAGGTGCGCAGTTTGCCATCCGAGGTGAGGCGAACCCGGCTGCAATGTCCACAAAAGGGGTGCGACACCGGAGCAATGATGCCGATTTCGCCCAGGCCATCTTGAAAGGTGTAGCGCAGTGCTGTCTCGCTGGCGGTATTCGCGGCCAGCGGAACCACGGGTTGAAACGTACTCAAAGCTGTCAGGATTTCTTCCAGGCGAACGACGACCTGGGGGGTCCAGACGCGATCTTCTTCCAGCGGCATAAATTCAATGAAGCGCACGATC
>JAZKAG010000078.1:6547-8295 GCA_040389265.1 Acidobacteriota bacterium | reverse complement strand
GTTCGCTTCCACATTGTGTTTTTTTTGCTGCGTGGCACTACCGTAAGGCTGGAGGGTGGATACCGACTGGTCTTCGACCTCGCATCCACGCGCATAAGCAAGGCTGAACTCTATTCCGCAGTTCGACCGCACCCACATCAACGCAACAACGCTCTTTCGCCGAAAAATCGCGACACTCTGCCACCGCAGCCCATCGACGGCATCTAAATACAATAATTCGGCGTTGGATGCATGACTGGGAAACGATAAAGTTATGAACCAAAATCAAACCGATGCAGCAACTGCGCGCAATTCCCGCCAAAGTTTAGAGATAATAAATATGTCTACGTTCGAACACTATGTCAGCTGCTAGAACCGCAGAGAGTATCCACCTTACCCCCGCCGAGCGAATTCAGCGCCGCCGACTCATCGTTCAGGACAGCTTATCGCTCCTCAGCCTGACGGTGATTACCATCGGCATCGGCGTCCTGACATATTTCTTTTTCCACTCCTTCACCGAACATCGCAGCGTTCTTGAAAAGCGCTGGTACGAACGCGGTCAAATCGCCATGGCCCAGGGCCATCCCGCGGAGGCTGTGGAGGATTTTCGATCCGCCCTGTCCTTCTCCTCCACCAGCACCGAGTATGAAATGTCGCTGGCAGAAGCCCTCGCAGCCTCCGGCCGCACCGAGGAAGCTGCAGCGTACTTTGCCTCGCTGCATGATGCTGAACCTGGAGATGGATATCTCAATCTGCAGTTGGCGCGCCTCGCCGTGCGTCGCGGAACGCCCGCCCAGGCCATCGAATATTATCAGTCTGCTTTGAACGGCCTCTGGCATGGACAGGGCACCGAGCGCCGCCTGCAGATTCGCCTGGAATTGGCGCAATACTTCATCTCACTGGGTCGCCCCATAGAGGCTCAGGGTCAGTTGCTTGCCGCGGAAGGGAATTCGCTCGACAATCCTGCGGCCCTTTTCCGCATTGCCAACCTGCTGCGCCAGGCCGATGATCCCACGGACGCCTTGACCACCTATCAGCGCGTGGTGAGTCATCGCAATGCCGCTCCTGCCCAGGTGCTTGCATCCCTCGATGCGGAATCGCAGATTGCCGCTTCCCTGGGACAATACAAACGTGCAGCCCAGGCACTCAACCGCTATTCGGCCAAGCTGCGTCAGCATCCCTCCGCCGGCACCCTGAAGCAAAATCAATCGGTCGAACTGCAGTCGGAGAAGTATCAGCGCATGTTGCAATTAATCCCGTTCGATAGCTTGTCGCCCCGGCAGCATGACTCCCGCGTCGTGCAGGCCGCCGATATAGCCCACACCCGCTATGACAGGTGTCTGGCGGGACTGCAGTCGCATAACGATCCCAACGCTACCAATCCCGACCTGCTTGCACTTGGAACACAGTGGACACAGCTAGGATCGCCAAATGCCCATGCGCTGGAAGGGAATGTCGCGCTTCAGGATCGAATCATCACATGGACCAGCCAGGCCGAGATCCTTACTGCCAAAGTCTGCGGACCGCCCTCCGGCGATGACGCGCTGCTGCTCCAATTGGCGCAAACTCCGGACAAATCAGAATGAGTGAAATGACCGCCAGCGCCGCTTCCACGACCACCCCGCGGCTGCCGCTCGCCGCTACTGCGCCCACTCCCACGTTTCAAATGACGGACGCGGAGATTCAGCACCTCGCGCCCACGCGCGGCGATCGACTGTTCCTGGTACTCTCCATCTTCATCGGCATTCTTTCTGGATTGCTGGTCGTCT
>JAZKAG010000078.1:5128-6537 GCA_040389265.1 Acidobacteriota bacterium | reverse complement strand
GTTTTCGGATGTCCATCGAATGGCTGCGCGTGCTGCTGCTTGGTTCCGTGCCGCATCCCGGCCAATACCGGCTGCTGCTGGCTCCCATGTTCATCGGCCTGGTGCTCGGCCTCATGGTCAAGTACATCTTTCCGCAGGCTCGCGGCAGCGGCATCAACCAGACAAAAGCCGCGCTCTACATTTACAACGGCTACATTTCCGTTCGCACCATGATCGGAAAATTCATCACCTCGGCTCTGGCCATCGGCTCTGGCCACTCGCTCGGGCCGGAAGATCCATCCTTGCAGATTGGTGCCGGCATCGCCTCGCTGATCGGCCGCCGCCTGCATCTCAGCCGTGAGCGTCTCCGCCTGTTCGCGCCCGTGGGCGCGGCTGCCGGCCTGGCCGCTGCGTTTAACGCGCCCATCTCCGCCATCCTGTTTGTTATTGAAGAAGTGATCGGGGCGTGGAGTGCCGCGGTCCTCGGCTCCATCGTGCTGGCTGCCGTTTCCAGCGTCGTGGTCGCCCGCCATTTCTGGGGCGCGCAACCCATGTTCCACATTCCGCCCATCACCATGCGAGACAATCGCGAACTGCTCGCCTACGCAGTTCTGGGCATCGTCGGCGGATTTGCTGCCGTTCTTTTTTCCCGTCTGCTCGCCACCCTGCGCCCCTGGCTACGTTCGCTTCCCAATCGGACCCAGGTCCTTCAACCCGCCGTGGCAGGTCTCATTGTCGGCGCTGTCGGCTTCTTCGGCTTTCCCCAGGTAATGGGTTCCGGTTACAACACCATCGACCACGCCATGCATGGGGAGTATCTCTGGCACGTCCTGCTCGCGCTCGCGGTCCTGAAAATCTTCGCCACCACGGTTTCATTTTCCAGCGGCACACCTGGCGGCATGTTCGCGCCAACCTTATTTATCGGGGCGATGCTGGGAGCTTCGGTCGGCAGCTTTGAGAAACATTTTTTCCCCGCGCTCACGGGCTCGGTCGGCGCTTACGCCCTGGTCGGTATGGGAGTGTTATTCGCAGGGTTTCTCCGTGTCCCGCTCACCAGCGTCTTCATGGTGTTTGAGGTCAGCGGAAATTACTCCATCGTCTTGCCCGTCATCCTGGCCAACACACTCGCCTATCTGATTGCGCGCAGCCTGCAGCCCGTCCCCATATTCGAAACTCTCACACTGCAGGATGGTCTGAACTTGCCTTCCATGGAAGAGGCCCGCGAAGAGACCGCCTTGCGCATTGAGGACGCACTGCATCCATTTGACGGCCAGGTCTTCGTCGGCTCCGATCCCGCCGCCGTCTCCACCGAGACCTACCGCATCGAGCTGGACCTCTCCGACACCACGGCAGACACCTTCCGCTCGAGTTCGACCGTGACCTTCGCCGCCACCGCTGGCGCAGCCACGTTCATCGACCTCATCGCCCCA
>JAZKAG010000078.1:0-5118 GCA_040389265.1 Acidobacteriota bacterium | reverse complement strand
AGTGCAGCAAGAGAAGGAGGAGGTCGCGCTGATCCGCTGCGCGCGTAACCGCTGGTACGTTCTGCCCGCCGCCGATCTGCCCAAACTGGTGCAGGCCTCTACCCGCATCGATCAGCCGATTGAAGAGATGCTCCCCGACGAGCGCGTGCCGTTTCTCTATCCCGACCTGCCGCTCAACGAGACTCTGGCTCACTTCAATCGCTGGCCTATCCTGCCTATCGTCAACCGCGCCGTTTCCGGCCTGCTCGAAGGCGTCGTCTCCCAGGCCGAAGTCCTCAAGTGCTACCAGGAACACGCCCACGTCCCAAGCTAGCGAAAAGATTTGTCATTCCTGGTCACCGTCGCCAGCCGCTCGGAGTGTAGTGCAGTAGCGGGACCGGCTGTTCGCTCAAATCCCCGAATCCATCAAAAGTTCACACCCGATTCCAACACGATCGTCTTATCCGCAATCTGTGGATCGAAAACGTAGGTAGTAAATTCAAACTTCTTGTGAGAGAAACCCACCAGAAACCCACGCTGGATGCTGACCGGAGTTTGGTAGGCCCGAGTGTGTTGCGCGACTGCCCCCACATGAAACCATGCCACCGGAGAATACGTGAGTTGTGGCCAGGAATAGTAAAAGTCTGATGATTTGCTCGTGGTGTCAACGACATACTCATTGTTAATGGAGGCCTCGATCTTGCCCCTGTAGTTGATCAAGGCCTCGCAGCCCGGCGCAATTCCAGTGGTTCGGCCGAAAACGCCACCGATCATCGGGGTCACGGCAAATTCCCACCTGTCGCCATTCGCTACATCGCCACGGCCAAAGTTGTAGCCAATCCATAACGACCCCGTCCGCAAGTCCTCGTCGTTATAGCGTGCTTCCATGTGCAGCCAATTGTGGTCCGCGGTGAATATGGGGTTGACGAAGGACGTGTCGTACGGCGCGATGTAGCCGTCGACGGTAAGCGTGTAGTTCCAGCGCTGTACTGCTGATGCGGGGGATTTGATTTCTGCACTGCCCGGAGTAGCCTGACTGAGCGCGCGGCCACTCACCAGCGCGCAGACCACCAACAATGCGAGTTGTTGCATGGCTCTCAAACGAATGTTGTTCAAGCTAGCTTGGCTGAATCACGGGCGTGTTGCCCTCTGGCGGATACGTTCCGCAGTTATCATCTTAGCCGCGTGGGACCTGACCTACGAGAGCAGCAGAGAACTCGTTCCGGGATGAACGCGCATCCATGCAACTTCTCCAGCTACTACCAGGGTCGGCACCAGATCCAGGATCCAGGGAAGGAACACAGACCGAATCGCACCGCTGGAGTGCAGCCAAAGCTCGCAGCAGGTGAGCGCTACGTACAGTGCGCCGGCGACCACCGGCTGACGCAAAATCGTCGCCAGGCAGGCACATCCCATTACGTCGCCGAATAGAACAATTCCGACGGCTGGAACAGCACAGCGTTCGGCGGCAAACTCAACCAAGGTTGGGAAAGCATAAAGAAGTACTACTACCGCAAGGAAGAACAACGGCGTATATGGCATTCGCAGGCGCGCTGCAGATCGAAGAAATGTGCTCGACAAGTTGCCGCGCAAGTCCTCGACTCCACCCACGATTCTCATCGAAGCTGGATGCTGGTCTGCGGCACCGTCCCGCACACACTCGTGCACGCTTTCAAGCGTTAATGCTGCGGATACATTCCCGGCGGTCCCAATTGTCGCAAAGCACCGTAGGCAAATGACCACGCAACTTCCATCCGGATTGTATCGACGAAAGTATTCCATTCCTGTTTCTCACTCCACCCGGCATTTGCAGTGACGTTTCATCGTGAGAAAAAGTTTGCATTCGGTCTCAAACGAACCATAAAACCCAGGCAGCGGCCCCGGAAGAGGGAAGCTGGGACAGGTTGTCCAGTTTGATTGGAGTTTGTTTTCCTTCTGCGCGGTTCAAAACCTTGAGTCGAGCTCTCGGCCCGTTCATCATATCCGCAGCCAATAGTCGCGGCCCAACACGTCGGTTGCCCACTCTTTGCATACTCTGGGTGGGATGAAAGGGCTGTCGTTAAGAAAAGGATTGTCATCCCGACCGCAGTGAAAGGACCTGCAGTTTTCCTTGCCACTCCTCTCAGGTGCAATTACACACATGACCACTGTCCCAATCAGGAGAGGAATGAATTCAATTTACGACTTGGACGATCCCGCTCCTAGCCATGAAGAATCCGCAGCCGCGAAACAGGACGCTGAGGAGTATTTAAGTCTGTGGAAGAAGCGGGCACTTTATTCGACCTCGGCATTCTTTCTGAGTTGCGCCGCAGTGTCCCTCTTTCTATACGGGCATCCGCTCCACGCGTATTGGAATTCCTTCGGCAAGTATCTGCTGCTCCTCTCGATGGCTCTTCTAATCCCATTCGTGTGCTGTGTGGGGATCGCATTCAGCGCGTGGTCGTTTCTGCGCAATCTCAAAAAAGGCAAGCTGAATCCATAACGCGCTCGCGGGTGGCCCAATCAATCGTCCTTAGCCAGCGATTGTTGTTGCAGCTTTTCAGGTCGCCCATCCTTCGCATACACCCGAAGGATAGGTTCCGCTCGTCCCTCTACGCGTAGAATCCACGCTGACGAATCACTCCTGCCACACGGTCCATCGCCAGCATATACGCCGCAATCCTGTTATTCACCCCGTGCGTCAGCCGATAGTGGATGACATGCTCAAAGCTCTTGATCAGGATTTCGTCCAGCCGCTCATTCACCACTTCTTCCCGCCAGAAATATCCCTGCCGGTCCTGCACCCACTCAAAGTACGATGCCGTCACGCCCCCAGCATTCGCTAGAATGTCAGGAATAATAAACACTCCCTTCTCTTTGAGGATGTCATCCGCAAACGCCGTCGTCGGACCGTTCGCGCCCTCGCAAACAATCCGCGCCGAAATCTTGGCCGCGTTATGACTGGTGATCACGTTCTCCGTAGCCGCCGGAATTAAAATGTCGCACGGCGTCGTCATCAATTCCGCTGAGTCCATCGGCTCCGCGCCCTGGAATCCGAGAATGGTCCCCGCATGCTCACGGTGCCGCAACAGTGCGTGGATATCCATGCCGTTGGCGTTGTACAGTCCGCCATCGTATTCCGCGATGCCGATAATTTTGCAGCCCACCTCCGCCAGCAGCTCGGCCGCGTTCGATCCCACATTGCCAAATCCCTGGATGATAATGCGGCATCCTTCTACCGGCATCTTCAGGTGCTTCAGCGCCTGCAGGCACACCACACGCACGCCGCGCCCGGTCGCCGCGCGCCGCCCGCGCGAGCCTCCCAGCTCGATGGGCTTGCCCGTCACCACGCTGGTCACCGTCTGCCGCATGTGCATGGAGTAGGTATCCATAATCCACGCCATGGTCTGCTCATTGGTGTTTACATCCGGTGCCGGTACATCTTTTTCCGGCCCCAGAAATTCGATAATCTCCGAGGTATACCGCCTCGTAATCCGCTCCAGCTCGCCCTTCGACAGCTTCTTCGGATCGCAGATCACTCCGCCCTTCGCTCCGCCAAAGGGAATATCCACCACCGCGCACTTCCACGTCATCCAGCTGGCCAGCGCCCGGACCTCATCCAGCGTCACGTCAGGGGCGTAGCGAATGCCGCCCTTTGCCGGCCCGCGCGCCAGCGAGTGATGCACCCGGAATCCCGTAAACAGTTCGACGTGCCCGTCATCCATCAACACCGGAAAATGCACGATGATCTCCCGGCTGGGCGAGCGCAGCACCTTCCACAAATCGTCTTCCAGGTTCAGCTTCTTTGCCGCAAAATCAAATCGAGCGGCCTGCGCTTCCCACGGATTCATTTCCTGCTCAATTGCGATCGTTGCCATAGCTCACTCCACTTCTGCTGGTCGAGCATGCGCGTGTCAACCCCGCTCGCCTGGGATGTCGCATCACCTGGGCAAACGTTGGTCGGCGCCAACTGTATTTCGGCCAAACCTACGGAGTATAGGCCCCACCCAATATTTCCGGCAAGCACAGAGATCACGTTAGTAATGGGCGCAAACAGGGTACGCGACGCCCTGCCTTAAGCTGTCGCCGAGGTGCAATTCGCCCTCCGGCGAAGAGTGCAAGTTTTTCCCTCCTGCCGACCCCTTACTAAGGTTTCCCAAAATGGAACTTTTCCGAGTGGTCTTCCACATCTGCAGATATAGGGTGAGTGTGTAGTCACTCTCGAAGCGCTCCATGAATGCCAGACGGAGACCTGCCAGTCCGATCGAAAGCGATCGACGGGGAATGATCCCCGCGGTCCGCGGTGGAGAATGGCCGTTGATCGGAGTGCGGCAGCCGCGACGCGCTACCATCCAGTGCACGCAATTGTTGCGGTGGTTTGGACTGTTGCAGTTTCGCGGCCTACTTGCCGGTCTTCTGCTGGTCTGCACCTGCATCGGTGCTGGCTCCGAGCTCCGGGCGCAGACGGCCCACTTCTCCGGCATGGTCCGAACGCTGGGTTCGGGCGACCCGCTCAACCCTGTGGGTGTGGCGGTGGATCGCACCGGTGACGTCTTCATTGCCGATGCTACTGATAATGCGGTGAAAGAGATGGTCGCCGTCAACGGTAGCATCCCGACCTCGCCCACCGTTTTGACCGTGGGCAGCGGCTTCAATCACCCTGAAGGCGTAGCGGTGGATGGCAACGGCAACGTCTTCGTCGCCGATCAATTCAACAATGCCGTGAAGGAGATTGTGGCGGGTACTGGGGGCGCGGCTGTCGGCAAAGTCAACTCCGCTTCGACCGTCAAATCCCTCGGCAGCGGCTTCAACCATCCTGAAGGCGTGGCG
Organism: Acidobacteriota bacterium; assembly: GCA_040389265.1. Lineage (GTDB taxonomy): Bacteria > Acidobacteriota > Terriglobia > Terriglobales > Acidobacteriaceae > JAKAAZ01. The sequence continues at coordinate 330 of JAZKAG010000078.1, read as the reverse complement.
ATAGACGGCAGCGGCAACGTCTTCGTCGCCGATTTGGGCAACAACGCGGTCAAGGAAATGCTCGCAGTGGGCGGCAGCATTCCCGCCTCTCCTACCATCAAGGCCGTGGGCAGCGGCTTCAGCCAGCCTACGGCCGTCGCAGTGGATGGCAGCGGCAATGTCTTCGTCGCCGATACGCTTAACAACGTAGTGAAGCAGATTGTTGCAGGTACTGGCGGCGCGGCAGCCGGCACAGTCAACTCCAGTTCCACGGTTAAAATCCTAGGCAACGGATTTTCCGAGCCCGACGGCGTGGCGGTGGACAGCAGTGGCAATGTCTTCGTCGCCGAT
>JAZKAG010000077.1:0-4196 GCA_040389265.1 Acidobacteriota bacterium | reverse complement strand
TATGAACCCGCGTCTACATAATCCATTCTGGAAAATTGTTGATCGATAACAGTGAAGCCGAACGTATGCACCAACACCGCGAGCGCTCCCTTTTTCAGAAAATCGTGGGGAAATTCAATGACCACTATCACCGCATGGAAGGGCAATACGACCGCGGGGTGGAATATTGCTTGCGACGGCCTGTCTTTGTCACCCTCGGCATCGTCGCGTTCGTAGTTGTAAGTTTCGCGCTGTATCCGTTTTTAAACCTTGCATTCTTTCCGCGCACCGATCCTGGTCAATTCGTGATCAACATCAAGGCTCCCCCTGGAACTCGCCTGGAACTCACGGACGAATACTGCGCGCGAATTGAAAATATTGTTCGCCAGGTAGTTCCTCCGTCCGATCTGAATATGATCGTCTCCAACATCGGCGTTTATCCCGACTTGTCTGCCATCTACACAACTAACACCGCCATGGACAATGCATTTATCCAGGTCAGTCTCAAGAAAGAACATAAGGTTGGAAGTTACACATATATGTCGAGAGTGCGCCACCGCCTGCGTCGACAGATCCCAGAGGTGCAGGCGTTTTTCCAAACTGGCGGACTGGTGGATTCCGTAGTGAACCAGGGGAAACCAGCTCCCTTTGATATACGCGTCAGCACCATGAATCTAAACACTGGATATGCTGTTGCAGAACAAATTGCGCAGAAAGCGCGGCGATTGCGCCTCGTCAGCGATGTACTGATCCCGGAGGACGTCGACTATCCCGGCCTACAGCTAACTGTGAACCGGCAACAGGCCGCCATTCTGGGCTTGACGGAAAAAGATGTTGTCGATGGCGTCATCACAGCGCTCACCTCAAACGGCATGATCGCTCCCAGCTTCTGGGTCGATCCGAAATCCGGCAACAATTACATGGTCACCGTGCAGTACTACAAAAGTCAGATTCAAAGTTTGAAGGATTTTGAACAGATCCCATTGCGGGCTTCTCAACCCGTCAAAGCCGCACACTTGGGCGGCTTCACAGGAACAGAAATGGCGAGCACCTCGCAAAACCATATCGTGCCTCTCGAAGCCGTGGCAACCGTCAAGTACATCAGCACTCCCACAGTCGTCGATCACTATCAGCTTCGGCGTGTTTTCAACATCTACATCATGCCAAAAACTGAAGACCTGGGTCGGATCGGCAGTCAGATTCAGAACCTCCTCGTTGGGATTCATCCACCCCACGGCACTCTCATCACGCTGGGTGGATCTGTGACCGATATGCACCAGGCGTTCCGCAGTTTTGCCATCGGCCTGGCTCTCGCCGTGGTGTTGATCTATCTCGTCCTGATGGCGCAATTCGCATCCTTCTCCGATCCATTTGTGATCTTACTGGCAGTTCCTCCGGGGATCGCAGGCGTGGTGCTTACGTTACTCGTGACCGGTTCATCGCTCAACATTATGTCGCTGATGGGGCTGTTGATGATGACCGGCATGGCGGTATCGAACAGCATTTTGATCGTGGAATTCGTCGGCAAGCAGCGCCAGGAAGGCAGGCCTCTCAAAGTGGCGCTGGTGGAAGCCTGCCGTTTTCGCCTTCGCCCGATTTTGATGACCACCCTGGCCACGGTCCTCGGAATCATTCCCATGTCGCTGGGTCTTGAAGCTGGGAGCGAGCAGTATGCTCCTCTAGCCCGGGCGTTGCTCGGTGGCGTTGCCGTTTCTGCTGTGGTCAGCGTGTTCCTGGTGCCCACGGTTTATTTCCTGATCCATCGCAATGATGACAACCCTGGACTGGAACGGAACCAGCCCACACCAAATCTGGAGGCTCAGTCATGACAAAGATGAATGCACCCTGGCTGGCGGTTGTCATCATGGCAGCGTTGGTCGGCAATTTCCCTCAACGTCTGCGAGCGCAGAAGTTGGCCGACGCACCTTCCGCCGTCATGCTGGCGAAGAACATCCAGCAACAAAATGAGCAGGCTTCGCCGGTGGCCCCTCATGCGTCTGCAATGCCCGGTGAGACGCTCGCAAAGCCATCAACCAAAAACAGGTTGCCAACGCCTGGAACACCTGGCGCGGTGAGTTCGATTCCGCAGCAATTGACATTGCGGCAAGCCGAGCAGATTGCGATACGCAACAATCCGCGAGTGCACGTGAGTCAGCTGCTGGCGAGAGCTCAGCACCAGGTGTATCGCCAAACACGGTCCGCCTATTTGCCGCAATTGCAAGCCGGAGCCATCGCAGCCCAGGCAAATACCGGAAGCCGTTTCACCTATGACGGATTGCGATCCACTCGCCTGCTGACCCACGCAGGCGGCGGACTGGATCTCCACCAGTTGATCACCGATTTTGGTCGCACCTCGAACTTGATTGCTTCTTCCCGTCTCTATGAAAAGGCTCAGAACGCCCAAGCCATGGCCAGCACACTTGACATTATTCTGATCACCGATCAAGCGTTTTACAACGCGCTGCAGGCAAAAGCCCTGGTAAAACTGGCTCAACAAACAGTGAACACGCGCCAAAACTCCGACCAGCAAATCACCCAACTGACACAGAACAAGCTGCGCTCCACCATCGACCTGGCGTTCGCAGAAGAAAATCTGGCGCAGGCGAAGTTGCTGCTGCTGGACGCACAAACTCAATACAGCAGCGATATCAACACGCTGACATCGATTCTTGGATTCGAGCGCACTATGAACTACACCCTGGTGCAAACCGGTGAAAAGGTTCCTTTGCCGCCACCGGATCAAGATCAACTGGTTCGGATCGCGCTGCGTCAACGTCCCGACCTTATGGCGCTGGATTACGACCAGCAGGCTGCAAAAAAATACAGTAGCGCAGAACGAGAACAATTACTTCCGACCATCAGTACCATCGGGGTGGTGGGCGGTACACCTGTTCGCGATGATCAGTACTTTACCAGCAGTTGGTTTGGAGCCGTGGGCGTCGATCTCGAGGTACCGATTTTCAGCGGATTTCGGTATACCTCGGAAGCAAATGAAGCGGACGATCGTGCCAAAGCAGCCCAGGAGAATTTACGCGATCTGCGCGATCGTGTTGTGCGGGACGTCAGCAATTCATGGCTGCAATGCAACACTGCTTATCAGAAAATCGCAGTAACAGCGCAAATGGCCGAGGCCGCGAACATGGGGCTGAAGCTGGCCCAGGCTCGCTATAAACTCGGGCTAAGTTCCATCGTGGAACTAAGCCAATCTCAGTTAGAGCAAACACAAGCTTCGATTGAAAACGTCAATGCTCAATATGAGTATCAACTTTCGCTGGCAGCCCTGAACTATCAACTTGGCATGCTTCCGTAGCCACTCTTGCTAGATAAAAGTGTCCATAAAAGCAGCAAAGGTTTTAAAAGGCTTGGCTCCTCAGGTAGGACTCGAACCTACAACCCTTCGGTTAACAGCCGAATGCTCTGCCATTGAGCTACTGAGGAGTGGGGACGCGGTGGGATTCGTCTACTCCGTAAGGTAACAAATCGCAGAACCATCGTCAAAGCGATCGCTCGACATTCTCGACCCGTCGCAATCCCGTCGCGAACCTCTCCACGTGACCCATGCAGCCTCGATTGCTATCATCGAAACCGGAGACAATTATGGCGACCATTACCCCCAGGATTTCACGGCTGGATCGCGAGCAGGTTACCGCCGAAACCGGAGAAATCTACGACCGCTACATGCAGCAACGCGGCAACGTGCCCAACATGTTTCGCACCGTCGCGCACCGGCCCGAAATTTTCCAGACCATGATCGCCCACTTTGAGGCTGTCCTGCACACCGGAACTCTGCCGCTCAAACTGAAAGAGTTGGCCATCGTGCGCACCTCGCAGCTGAATCATTGCAGCTACTGCCTGGCATCACATTCGCGTATCTGCAAAAAGCTGGGGTGGAGCGACGATCAGTTGGTGAACCTGGCCGGCTATGCCAATCGAACCGACTTTACGCATCGGGAAAAAGTAGCCATGCAATTAGCGGAATGGATGACACGCAACGAAGGTCCGCTCACTGATGAACAATGGCAGCAGGTGCGCGAAGTCTATTCCGAAGGCGAAGTCGTGGAATTAATGGCCGCCATCGGATTGTTCAACTACTTCAACCGGTTTAACAACCTGCTGGATATGGAGCCGACCGGTGCGGCTTCCTGACGCGCATGGATCAATAGAGCAAGAGCACGATTTGGTACGCAGTGAAACCATTCTGGTCCGCTGGATTGCAC
>JAZKAG010000076.1:6230-7902 GCA_040389265.1 Acidobacteriota bacterium | reverse complement strand
GTTCCAGTTCCTGTCGTTCCGGTCGTTGTTCCAGTTCCTGTCGTGCCGGTCGTCGTTCCAGTTCCAGTCGTGCCGGTCGTCGTTCCAGTTCCAGTCGTTCCGGTCGTCGTTCCCGTTCCAGTCGTGCCAGTCGTTGTTCCAGTTCCAGTTGTCCCGGTCGTCGTTCCAGTTCCTGTCGTCCCGGTCGTTGTTCCAGTTCCAGTCGTGCCGGTCGTCGTGCCAGTTCCTGTCGTTCCGGTCGTTGTTCCAGTTCCTGTCGTGCCGGTCGTTGTTCCAGTTCCTGTCGTGCCGGTCGTCGTTCCAGTTCCAGTCGTTCCGGGCGTTGTTCCACCCGTGCCGGTGGGTGCGGAGGCGACGGCCAGCGTTAGTGCTCCTGTCACGTTATCTTTCAATGCATCCGAAAGCACCACGTTGAACGTATAGGTTCCCGCTTTCGTCGGCGTTCCCGTTACCTGGCCATTCGCATTGATCGAAAAACCTTTCGGCAATGAAGAATGTCCGAAACTCCAGAAGTACGGCGGTTGCCCTCCATTGCCTGCCAGCGCCACGCTATAACTAGTTCCGGCGGTCGCGGTTGGAATGCTTGTGGTCACCAAACTCAGCGGCGGGTAGCAGGTGGAGGCAGCTCCGCCCGCGAGAACGCCCGCAGGCAACATGCTGAAACTCAGAATCAAAACTGTGAGGGGGAGAAGATATCTGCGTACCATGAATTTCAGACTCCATTCTTTCCAAAAGACTGCCTGCTCATTGCCGGATAGCCGTTTCCTCGGCGTACGACACGTTCCACAAGTGGTAGCTTTGGCGCCGACATAATACGGGCTATACGCCAACCTAAAGATTTGCTGCAGCGATACAGGCAGGAACAGTACTACAAGAAAGAGCCGTCATACCCATCTCTGGCGCGCGTGGGCGTAGCATTCCATGCCGGCCCGGGCCGCGAGAAAGACGAGAAATCAAAAGAAGGAAGGCATTCCTCCCTACCCGATTCCTTATAGCTTCAGTTATTGGACTGCTGGCAATCATAGTGCAAAGTTGGAAATTTGCCTATTCACCAAAGGGCAGTATTACGCGGGTGGACTGAGGGTGGGAACCTGCTTACGCAACACCGGCAACAAGGCAGGAGACCACTCGCCGTCAGCGCTGACTGGCGCGCCCCCCTCGATTTGGCCGGCCGCCGTCTCCTTCACAGGATCCGTCAACATCGGCAGCAGGCTCATGGAAGCTCCGAGCGCCCCCACAAAGTACCATGCGTCGCGGTACAGATTGTGCGCAGCATACCCGTCAAACAGCAGTAAACAAAACATAATATTGAACATCGACGGCAGTTGCTGCAGAAAGGCGGAGGCATTTCTCTCCTGTAGCTCCCTTTTCAGGCGGAAGTTAAGCCGAAACACACAGATCAGGTAGCCCCCGAACGTGATGATCCCGATCAGCCCCAATTCACCCAGGAGTTTGAAGTACAAAGAATGCGCGTTTAACCAGTGCTTCCGACCCGATCCCGGCCAGAACTTCGTCCCATTGGCATAGGTATAGTTTCCAGCACCCACCCCGGTGATCGGATTGCTCTCGAACATGGCGACTCCGCCCTGCCAGCTCAGGATGCGATTCTGATACGACTCGTCGTCCTTCAGGTGATTCACCGTCTCATATCGTGCCTTGTATTGCTGCGGAA
>JAZKAG010000076.1:1269-6220 GCA_040389265.1 Acidobacteriota bacterium | reverse complement strand
AACGGCCCCAGCATCACCAGCACCGGCAGATAGATCAGGTTCTTCGGCTTGCGGAATAACAGCAGCACCACCAGAAACAGCACACCCGCCGCTGCCGCCCTCGACCCCGTATCCACAATCGTCACTACGTAAACAACAATCGACCCGGCCGCGATGACCCGCATCCACTTAGGATTGGATTTCCCCAGCAACGCCATGCACAACGGAATTCCCAGCAGCAGTGTGATCGCCATACTGTCTGGGTCACCTGCGGAACTGGTAATCCCAATGGCCCGCTCAATGTGCATCCTCACTTGCCAGATGCCGTGCGAATAATTCCACAGCGCACTTCCCCCCAGCCAATCCACCAGCAAAATGTCTGTCAGCACAAACCAGCGAATTCGCTCCTCAGTGGTCAGAAGAGCGGTCACGAACAGCACAAAAACCACGGTCTCCAGGAATGAGATACATGACCACACGGCATTCCCTCGCCAGAAGGCCAGGGGAATCGAGACCACCATCGCCCCGAAGAACGCCAGAAACCATTTTGTCGGCGTGGGAAAGCGAAACTTTCTACCGTTGAGCAGAAATCCAATCACCAGGATGCCCGCTACCACCCGCTCCAGGTGAAGCGATGCCGTCTGCGGATACAATTCGCCCGGTTGCAGTTCCATGACGATCAGTAGTGCGAGCAGCCCGATATAAGGGCGCGTCAGCCCGACCATCGCCAAAACAAACAAAACCGCAACTACGATGTATCCCATTCCTACCCTGCCCTCATCGACACAGAACTGTTCCTCCCTCTATATGCACGCGCGCTGCCATCGCAGCTTCTCCGCAAGCCGTGCTGCCTGCCCTTGCCGCAGGATCGCGAATCAACCCTAAGCCATGAACCGTCAAGTACTTAGCACCCGTTCCCTATCACCCGCTCGTAGGCTCCCCAGGAAACTCCCCATCCTCGTCCAGCGGAGTGCAAAGGTTTGCACACTTGAAGCCCCGAATGTCCCCGTAACTTGCCCTTTCGCCGCCTGCAAAGCCTGAAAGGCAAGCCCTTGTCCCATCGGGTCGTTTGGCCTTCCAAATGCTAAAGAATAAGCGGCATTCGTACGTCTACGTTCTTCAGGGAGTTTCCGAGCAGTGTCAGCGACCGTTTCCCACCAGCCACATCGCATCCAGTATTCGTTGAGAAAGCTGGTCCAGGGCTCAAGCAGCGGCGTCTTGAGAATGATTATTCTCGCCGCCATCGGCTTCTTCATCATGCCGTTCACGCTGCACAAAATAGGCCCGGAACAATATGGCATCTGGGCCGTGGCGATGACCTTCATCGGCTACTACAGCTTCCTCGACCTGGGACTTTCCGGGGCGGTCTTCACCCACATGGCCTACGCTTTCGGCCGCGAAGATCATGAGGAGGCGCGCAATATTTATGGCGCCGGTGTCCGCATCTTCGGAGCCGTCGGCCTCATCCTGATGGCGACCACGGTGGTCTTAGCCGCCGGCGTTTATTTCCTGCACTACACCCATGGCCGCCTGCTGGCGGAAGTGCTTCTCATCATCGGCATCAGTACCGCGATCAGCTTCGGCATGCGTGTTCCCTTCGGCACTTTGAATGCCGGACAGCATTTCGACATTACCGCCTGGGTCCTGATCCTTACCGGCCTGCTGCGTGCCGCCGGAACGGTGGTCGTCCTGAATGCCGGATACGGTGTCCTCTCGCTGGCCTGGCTGGCAGTCTTCACCGCAGTTCCCGCCAACGTCATCATTCTCTGGACGGTGCATCACAAGTATCCCTTCCTGAAAATATTTTCCTGGCCGCGCTGGAATCGTTCCACCTCGAAAAAACTTTTCAGCTTCGGCGGTCCTGTTTTGATCGGTCAAATTGCCGACCGCATTCGCTTCCAGACCGACACCCTCACCGTCTCCTTTTTCATTGGACTCGCGGCCGTCGCGCACTACAGTATTGGCTCCACGCTGGTTCTCTATTACATGGACGGAATCGCCACCATCATCGGCGTGCTGACTCCCGTGCTCACCATGCAGAAAAGCGTCAGCGATCACGCCGGATTTGAACGCAGTTATTTTTCCGGTACTCGCGTCGCCCTGGCCAGCTCTGCCTTTGTTGCTTTCGGCATGATTGCCTGGTCGCGCGACTTTGTCGCCCTCTGGATGGGTCCTGCCTTCACCGACGTCTACCCCGTCATCGTGATTCTTTCCGTCGCGGTATTTCTTGAGACCTCGCAAGCCACCTCTGTGAACGCTCTCTATGCCAGCCTGCACCAGAAGGCGTACGCGGCTCTCAACATCAGCGAGGCCGTCTCCAATCTCATTCTCAGTCTTCTGCTGGCGCGTCCCTACGGCATGATTGGTGTGGCGCTCGGCACTTTGATTCCCAGCATCATCTTCCGCGGCATTCTGCAGCCGATTGTCGTCCAACGCATCCTGAACATCAAAATTCGCGACACCGCGATTCTCTATCTGCGCACCGGATTTCGTTCTGCAATCTTTCTTCTGCTGCCGTGGTTGATTACGCACTTCCTGCTGCGGCCAACCTACTTCCGCTTGATTGCAGTCGGCATTCTTTCTGCGATCGCCTATGCGATTCCCGTTTGGTGGCTGGAGTTCAACGCTGTCGGCGCCAACAAAATTGCTAGCTCCTTCCAATCCGTGCGCCGTCTGCTTCTCGCTCCTAAAGAGATGTAGACTTTCCGTCGACTGTGATACAGTTCGGCATCATGCTTGACCGTCGCCGTTTTCTTGCTGTCTGTTCGCAATTTGGATTGGGTTCGACATTACTGCCGGGAGTTCTCTACAGCCTCGCCGCCCAGGCGCAGACCGAGGCAGCTCCCTCGACAAGTACCTCTCCATCGCTTCCTGAAATCACTCCCGCAATGGTCGAACAGGCTGCTGCGCTGGCGGGCGTTCCCCTGGCCCCCGATCAAATTTCAATGATGCTTGCGGCCCTCAATCAACAGCGCGACGGCTACTCCACCATCCGCGCCCTTCACCTGCAGAACAGCGTCGCCCCGGCGTACATTTTCGATCCACTGCCGCAGGATGCAACGTTGCAAACGCGACGCGAAGCTCCCATCTACGGTAACCCTCCCGCCGTCGGCGAACCGCCCATTAACCTGGAGGAGTTGGCCTTCGCCAGCATCCCAAAACTCGCCGAATATATTCGCACCAAAAAGGTCTCTTCAGTCGCGCTGACGGAAATGTACATGGAGCGAATTCGACGCTTCAATCCGGCGTTGCATTTTCTCGTCACCCTCACGCAAAATCGCGCCATGGCCCAGGCCAAAGCCGCCGATGCGGAAATTGCCTCTGGAACTTATCGCGGCCCTCTGCATGGCCTGCCCTGGGGCGCAAAAGACCTGCTCGCGGTAAAAAGTTACCCCACCACCTGGGGTGCGGGCGGTTTCGAACATCAGACCTTCGACTACGATGCCACCGTCGTCAAACGTCTCGATGCCGCCGGTGCCGTCCTGGTCGCCAAGTTAAGCCTCGGTGCCCTGGCCATGGGAGATCAATGGTATAGCGGCCGCACTCTCAATCCCTGGAACCGCCATCAGGGATCCAGCGGCTCCTCCGCCGGACCCGCCTGCGCCACTGCCGCGGGATGTGTCGCCTTCTCCATCGGCTCGGAAACTCTGGGCTCCATCTCCTCGCCTTCCACGCGATGCGGCGTCACCGGACTTCGTCCTACCTTTGGATTTGTCCCCCGTACCGGGGCCATGGCGCTTTCATGGACGATGGATAAACTCGGTCCCATCTGTCGCTCCGTGGAAGATTGTGCCCTGGTAATGAGCAGCATCTATGGCCCGGATGGAAAAGATTTAAGTGTGCGCGACGCCGCCTTCAACTGGGACGCCCACTTTGACTGGCGCAGTCTACGTATCGGCTATGTTCCAACCGCCTTCCAGATTCCCAAACCGCTGGAGGAAACCATGCCCGCCGGCCTGGCGCCGGACAAGCAAAAAAAATGGCGCGAAAATTGCTCACCGCCCAGGGACCGGAAGACTGGCCCAACGTCTTCCGCACCGCCCGCTTCTATCCCGCGGTGGAATACATTCAGGCGAATCGCGCGCGATCGCTCGCCATCCAGCAAATGGCCGAGATTTTTAAGATCGTCGACATCATCGTGGTACCCAGCGATGGCGAGCAGCTCACCATCACCAATCTCACCGGTCACCCAGCCGTCATCCAGCCCAACGGCATTCGCGAAAACGATGCTCCCAAACCTCCCGCCATCGACACCGGCGATGAAGATAATATCGGGGGTCCCGGCACACCCGTCAGCATCACTTTCCTAGGCAACCTGTATCAGGATGCGAAACTCTGTGCCTTCGCCCGCGCCTACCAGCGAGCCACCGACTTCTCCAAGATGCACCCGGATTTATCCGGCATCGGCGCTTAGCGACAACGTAGCAGACTTGAGTCAGGGGCGAGGGAGTCATTCTGAACGGAGTGAAGAATCCAGACCATGCTCGAAACACACCGGAAAGCATGTCATGGAACTGAACAAACAAAAGACTCGAATAGGCCGGTAGCCGATGCGAAGCAGCGTGCTCTTAGCTCTGGGTGGCACGGCTTTCTATTCTGATGGTGGGAGCTCCACCTTGCGCGAAAAGCGCGACGGTAGACATCTCAGCCGATGCCGAGTGGCTGCTCCAAGCAAGGGCCAGTAGGAATCGAGGATTGTCTGGCTCTTCAAAAACGTCGGCAGAACCTCGATAGAAAGCATGTCAGACACCCGCTCATCGCGCGCGAGAAGCATCTCCTCTATGAACGACGCAGCTCGTTTCGCGGCTTCTCGATCAGCCCCGACAACATCGATCAGATAGCGATTAAACAGGGTTCCAAAGACGATGTAAGGACCATCCGCGACATCGATTATCAACTCTGCATAACACGGTTGGCGAAGTTCTGGAAAGCGTTTAAATGCTTGCTCATTCAGCGAGTCGTAGACAATACG
>JAZKAG010000076.1:0-1259 GCA_040389265.1 Acidobacteriota bacterium | reverse complement strand
ATACGATCCATTTATCTCACCGTCCAAACGAACTTTCCAGATCTGAGCTGACGCGCTCAACGACTGCGGCTGGAGGCTCACTCAAACTAAACGACCGTTGGTTTTGCGTGGGGATTGAAAAACGTCCAAATCACCCGCTCACGCCATGGCTGCTCGAACCAGCCCAGTAATGCCCTAAGAATGTAAACTCCCCGCCATTTCACTCAGCTTCGCAATGGTATTCATGTTGCGCGCGGTCCCATTTTTTGCCGCAGGAATTTTCAACTTCGAATCGCCAATCCCATCCGGATAATATGCGTAAATTTCGCGCACACCCAATCGAAGCTGCTCGCTGGTCTGGTTTGCGACAGTTTGCAGCGCATCTTTCGCCGGCGCGTCATCCAGAAAATACGCCACCACCCGATTTCCCGGCATGTCCGCAAAAGGATTTTTCGCCAATACAGCTCCCATCTCTGCGGCCGTGCGAACCATCACACCCACCGGCTTGCCGGCATACGAGCTGAGCGCCTCTTCCAGCGCTCGTTTCACCTGTGCCTCAGATTTCGCTGATTGAAATACGACATTGCCGCTGGCGATATATGTACGCACGGAACCAAATCCCGCCGCTTCGCACATCGCCTTCAACTCTGTCATCGGCAGCTTGCCGGTGCCACCGACATTCACCGCGCGTAGCAATGCGACATAAGCGTTCATCTTTCCACTCATGGTTCCAGCCTTGGTTCGCATTGGACAGAAGCGCTTGCGCGCCACGTGGATTTACGTCACGGTCAACACAATCGAGGTCGAGGCTACTGTGGTTCCTGAAGTCCCCGTCACGGTCACCGTCTGTGTCACCGCAGTTCCGCCACCACCGCCACCCGTCGCACTCCCACCGGCGCAAGCGGTCAGGCAAGTTGCCGCCATCAATCCTCCGAACAGCAGCAGAACCGCCAGCCAACGCGATGGAAAATAGCGCCGTCTGCGTCCCAATCCCAGCAGCGCGAATCCAAGGGCTCCCGCAAACGCCAGCCGCTGCGGCACTCCCGGATGCAGCGGCGATCCCGATTGCCTCATTCGCGCGGTCGTCGTGGCCGCCGCCGAAGAACTCGCATTCAGCGTCAGCGTCACGGTCTGCGCCGTTCCCGGTACCAGACTGACGGACGCATTCGAGAAGCTGCACGTCACCCCTGCCGGCAGGTTCGTGCATGTCAATGCCACCGTTCCTGTGAATCCGGAAGTTCCCGGCCCTGCGCTGCTCGGACTCAGCACTACGGAAGTCG
>JAZKAG010000075.1:0-3654 GCA_040389265.1 Acidobacteriota bacterium | reverse complement strand
GATCATGGTTACGCCGTGACCAGCCACAGCTCCCAGGGACTCACTGCCGACAGGGTTCTGGTGAACATCGACAGCAATGTTCACCCCGGGCTAATCAACAATAGATTCGCCTATGTTTCCGTTTCTCGTGCGGCCTACGATGCGCAACTTTATACTGATTCCGCGGCGTTGCTCGCGCCGGGTTTGAGCCATGCGGTCACGAAGTCTTCAGCCCTTTCGACGGCTGAAACCATTGCGGCAGCCCCCACTATGTAGGTCTATTCATGACGACCGGCACGCGTAGCGAAAAAGGCGTCACGAGAGCCACGATCATGGTCACGGATACCGCAGACAGTGTCAGCGGATGTCAAAGTCTGCCAGTGTGGCGAGAAACCAAAGCAATTTTCGCTTGTGGTTCGTATCCAGACCGTATATTGAGGCAGCATTGCGAGATCTTTCCCACCCATTGAAGTGCTCACGCCATAATCCAAGAAATGTGTGTTCAGAGGAGGAAAGTTGATTTTCCAACGGACTCACTTTTAGCGCTATAACCTTATCCTCCGCTTCGTCTGTGAACCAGAAATCGTCGAATGGCATGATCGCGGAAGAAAAGAGATATTTCCATAGTCTCCTCAGCGCAGCCAGTTTTGTGTACGCGGCGTATTTCGCGCTCATCCGTCGCTCAAGTTCCTCCATCAAGTCGGTCAAACTCACGCACGCTTCAACGACATACGCTTTGCCGAGAGATAACGTTCCGCCTTCATGGTGCTCACGGCAAAAACGTCCGGCTCGGGTAACGTATCGCCGATTGACCTGGAGATTGTTATGTAGCAACAGGTTCCGAGTCTCTTTGATTTCTACAATTCTCTCCACCAATTCCGCATCCAGTGTTGGAGCACTAATACCAACCGTCTTCATGAATGATTTGAGAAGTTCGGGAAAACTCTCATACGCTTGCGAAATCGCATTTTTTTCAACTTGCTGCTCGATTAGGTCGAGGGCCAGATTCGCTGTCAGGATGTCGTCCTTGCTGAATTTCACGTCTTTGAAGTCGAAAGATTCAGGGAAAGACCGCGAATAGTAGACGTACGTATCAGTCAGCATCGTCTCCAGAGCTGAGATCATGAGCACGAAGAAACCGCGAACCTCAATGGACTCGGATGCAGATGTTGGTAATTTCTCCCCAATCTCCTGCAGAGTCTTCAGCGCACGACGTGTCGGCTCGAGAAGCTTTGTCACGAGCAGCAGGTGTGGCGGATTCATGTCTTGGCTCATGGCACATACCGCTGGGATAGCAACTCAAATCTGTCTGACGCCATCGACATTCGATGGACTTCGATCCCTCTCGGCTCACAGATCGCAAAGATTTCCTTAGCGTTCTTAAGCTCCATCTTCGCTCCGAGGAAGACTTTGCTTGGCGTCGAAACGGTCCAGTTGTGGTCATCGACAACAGCTTGCGTATATTGGACGGCTCGCCACTCATGTTCGTATTTCCAACCATCGAATTTGTGGAGCACACCAAGCAATGGTGACGATGGATTGAATTCGTGCCGGTTCTTGCCAACCAACTTTTCGGCGAACGAGGTGAGATCGTAAAGCATTGGAGAATAGATGACTGGATACAGGTTTCTGCGCAATCCATGGTCGGCGTTTAGAGTTTCTACGTCATACTCCACGCAAAACCCCTTGTGATCCTGAGCGTAGTGCCCCCACATAAGTATCGAATCATTCACCGCGCTGAATGAACATACCTTCGTGACCTTGCGCCATTGCCGAAGGACCGCAATCGTGTCAGCAATGAACTTGGGAGCCATAAGGGAGAGAAACTCGGCCATTTGCGAGGGGTTGCTTCCTGGCCTAGCGTCTTTAACTTCCGCAGCATATGCCGCGAAAGCGACCAGCGGGTCCATCCCGCCACTCAATGCCTTATCAATTTCTGTAATCACTTCGTCGCCTTCCAACTGGCAGACCTTCGCGAGCTCTGGCAGCAGACTCTTTTTGAGAGCCATGACGACCTGCTCCTCAGCAACGGTAAAGGAGCAATCGTAGGGATCGTTGTATGCGTCGGGAGACGCCATCCATACCGTATCTGTTTTGAGATTATCGCGAGAATAATCTCCGTCGTGGCGATATTTGTAAATTCGCTTTGGCAGCTGCGAGTCCTTGAGTGCGATTGCTTCTTCCATACGCGGGTGCAGCAAGGTCGCGCCTTCCAAGCACTTAACAAGATCCTCAGTCCACATGCGATTCCTTCCTCGAAGCTGCAACTAGCCATTCTACCGGGATCACTCAGTATGGGCAGATAGGTCGATCTGAATTCGATCTAGGTTCGCCTGCCAGACAAATCGAGCACCTATTGCCGATCCAAAACAATAGCGGTTTCGCCGCGAGCGCCATACAGCTTAGCAAACAAGCCGAGCGGAAACACCTCCGTGCCTGCGATTAACAAGACAAATCCGTTCAAGTGATGCGTGGAACGGGTGACCGCTTCCCGGATGCTCCGTATGTCGGACACAGATGGGCTAGGAACTCTCTCAGGATGGGTATGCCAATCTCCGACGAAGTGAAGTCCGAGGCTGTGCATCCTGTCGATCTCTTCCTGCTCGCCCCGGCGGTCAGGAATGTATCCGTATCGCGATCGCCGATCAGTTTCTCTCGGTCCGGTGGCTCGCTCAACTCGAATCTGTTCGCCCTTGAAGCGGGCGAAGAGCTGACCTCCAGCCTCTGATGAAGTTCCATCGCTTTGTTGATACCTGGCTATGTGGTTGAGGACAGCGGCAGTGAGAACGAGGCGCTGTTCGGAGTCTCCAATTCGGAAGGCGATGCTGCGCCAGTAACGTTTCCACTGCAAACTGGGCAAAGATCGTCCTTCAGCCACGTCCAATCCTCCTGCAATCCGCCCTTTTCTCGTTCTGGGTGTCCATTTCGCCATGTGTCCGACCAGTCGCCTCCTGCTTCCACCAAGAGTGAATGGGGGCCAGCCCACACACGATGAAGAGCGAGTTGTATTTTCCCAAGCAGCCCGTCCAAGGCGAGAGATGCTGTCGAAGAAATCGTCCCTTGTAGCTCAATCGGACCATAGGGCTGAAAGACTGCCCCGCAGGCGGGTTCGGAGCGGGTGACCGTATCCTTCGGCCATACTGTGATTGCTATGCGCGCTTCGCCTTGCAGCGTCATTCCGCATTGAAGACATGGGCTGGTCGAAGGAATGAAAACGGAGTGCCCAGCACAAGCGTGGGGCTCGGTCCATGTGTAGAGAACGGGGGCTGTGATCTCTCCGTAGGTGTGCTGGAGATTCAGTAGACTCTCCATTTCCCAATCCGCAGTAGCGCAGATAATCAGATCTGCATCAGCAAGCAGCGACGCCTCTTTCGATTGGAATTTCGCATAGGACAGATCGAAACCGCGGATTTCAGCGTGCGGATAACTAAGTTGAAGCTTTTGAGCAAGAGCCTCCGCCTTGTTGTCTCCAACGTGCTCGGCTCCTAACGGGTGCCGACCGACATTGGCCCACGACAGTACCTCCGGGTCTACAAGACGCAGATGGCCCACCCCTGCCATCGCGAGATGTTGCGCAATGGGCGCTCCAACAGAACCACAGCCGATTATCACGACTTTTCTCATAGACAACGACTCATGGAAGGGATCATATCCACGGCCATGAATCCACGCTGA
>JAZKAG010000074.1:37134-50872 GCA_040389265.1 Acidobacteriota bacterium | reverse complement strand
CTGGAGATAGCCGGTTGAATCCCGGCTCGCCGCGGAGCGCTCTTTCCTGTTCAGGAAAAGTCATGTTCTGATGCTGTCGCAGCCATTGGCCCAGATGCTCGTGCTCCGGGGGTGGCTCGGTTTGGTGTATGCCGTCGGCGGCAGGGTAACTGCGGCCCTGGCGCGATGCCGCCTGGGAGATTGCGTATTCCGCCGTGGGCTTTTGCGGCGAAGGCTTCTGACCTGTACACGGCGAATGGGAACATTGCGCTGCCCACGAAAATCCACAAGTGGCAAAGAAGACGCACGCAGTGGCCACTAAAACCCATAGCGATTGATGACTTCGAACAAGAGACGCAAAGTCGCCTAGGTTCCATCGCGAGGGCATGCATAGGCGTCTTGTTGCAGGACAGGTCATCTTCGCATTCGCAATTCCAGCTTCACAAACCTTCGGCGCGCCCCTGGCGCCAGGCCATCGCGCCGGCACCTGCCCATCTGTTTCTGCTGTCGATCTGTGCGGAGCCGCGACTAGTTGGAGGAATGGCCTTTACCATTGACTGGATTGCCGTCTGTATTCGTTTCGTCGAACGATGCCAATTGCTGCAGCGTTTGAGCGTTGGAATCGAGAAGTTCCAGATCATTCACGGTAGCCGAAACCGCTGGCTGGTGGTGAGGAGCGACGGAATGATTCAAACTGACGACGCCCATATAGGAACCACCGCTAACGATGACCAGCAAAGCAAATGCCGCAGCCACCGCAGGCCGCAGATGCATATCGCTTCCAAACAGAAAATGCAGGCGCAGCCTCTCCAGCCACCCGGGCGCATCGGATTCCCTAGCTTCGCGCAGGCGCACTGCCAGTCGTGTATCGAAATAAGGACTCGGTTCGGGCGCCTTCCAGCCATCCAGCAGTTGCATGGTCGCTTGCAGTTCTCTCACATCTTCAGCACAGGCAGAACATTCCTTCACATGCTGCATCGCCTCGGCAGGAACACGAGTCGGGTCGAAAATCACATCGGGCAAATAACCTTGGAGCTTTTCACATTTCACGGCAGCTCTCTCCTTTCGATAATTCTAAGCAAACTCTTTCAACTTCTCTCGCAGCGTCTGATAGGCGCGAAACAGGAGCGACTTGGTGGCCGACTCACTCAATTTCAGCACCGCACCGATCTGCTTGTAATCCATGTCCTGATACTTGTGCATTACGACAGCCATGCGTTGCCGCTCTGGTAAAGCCATCACGTGTTCCCGGATGCGCTGCATCCGCTCATCCTGCAGCATATCCTGTTCGGCAATCGGGCGGAGATCGGGAACATCAGGCTTTGTCCCAGTATCCTCGTCCGCCTGATCCAGGAAGATGCTGCCAGAAGCGCGCTCGTACTTGGTATCTCGAGCGTGGTTGATGGCCATATTCGATGCAATCCTATATAGCCAGGTTGAAAAACGCGCCTCGGCACGGTAGGTTGCCCGGGCTCGATAAACGCGCAGAAACACTTCCTGGGCAAGCTCTTCCGCGACGGCCTGATTGTGCACCATGCGGTACATAAAGCTGATGATGGGCCGACGGTACTTCGCAATTAAAAATTCAAGAGCGGCTTCATCTCCAGCCCCGGCCCGTTGCATAATTTCTGCATCGCTCGCCTGATACAAATCGCCGCCCAACCCGGCAGGTATTTTGGAAGCCACCTGTCTGGTGCTTTGTTCGTCGATCGGGATCCGTTCCAGAGCGATCGTGCCCATATCCTCTCGAACACTTTCAGAGGAAGAAAGTTGCGTTTCTTCCTGCCAAAATCCTTCAGATTCAGGGCTTAAGGAGGGCTCCGATGGCTGGTCTAACTCGCTTTCATTGAGAAAGTTTCCCGACTCCTCCCCGTCGTCTTGCTCGCCGCTGGCTTGAGCTTCCGCGTCCTCGTCGGACAGTTCGGGATTTGACTTGATTCTGCAGGTCGGCGAGGACTTGATGTTGCCGCCCGAGTGCCCTGGGGCGACCGGCGGGCTATGGTCCGGCACGTCCGCCGGTGTCGAATCGGGTGACCCGGGTTGCCGGCTTTGGCCGACTTTTCCTGGGTTTTCCTTCCCCGGAT
This sequence comes from Acidobacteriota bacterium, assembly GCA_040389265.1. Taxonomy (GTDB): domain Bacteria; phylum Acidobacteriota; class Terriglobia; order Terriglobales; family Acidobacteriaceae; genus JAKAAZ01. The sequence goes on along the minus strand of JAZKAG010000074.1, from coordinate 48,809 downwards.
TTCCGTCCTTTGCTGCCATGGGTGTGTTCGGATTCTAGCGTATACTGGGGCGGAGAGAGATGCAGGCAGTGCATCTTGTTTGATCGCACCCACCCGGCTAGAGCCGTCTTCGGTTCCCGTGGCTGGAAATACAGCCCTTTGGCGAGCTGGGGCGCTTAACTCAGCGGTAGAGTGCCACCTTCACACGGTGGAAGTCGCAGGTTCGAATCCTGCAGCGCCCACCAATCAAATCAACAGTTAGTGATTAAAAATCCTCATCTGGGTCCAACCCGTGGTCCAAATGGGGCCACCATGCGGAGATAGCCTTCTGGCTGCATGATTCGGTCGGCCCAGCCGAGCCTGGAATTACTCCCTGGAGGAGAACCGGCGGTAAAGGCTTGGAATTCACGTGACGCAAGAAATCCCACCGTACGAACTTATTCCATCAGACGGACGCTGCCGCAAATGTGCTATGGCGTCATTGAATGTACCAGGATCTCCGGCACGCTAATGTTTTTGTTCCTGCGGTAGTGCCGCGGACAAAACCAACTCGCCGACATTCACAGTTTTTCAGCAACGCATCTGAGCCGCTTTTCGCCCAGCCTTCGTGGGACGGCCACAAGGGAGAAGGCTGCCGCATTTGGTACGGGTTGTTTGTCTCGGGCCTTTCATTGGTTGGCGTTTCACTTACACTTCTTTTCACTTTTCACCCTCTCGGCGCAAATCGATGTAGGACTTTCGCCGTACTGACGAACACGACAACAGCCCGATGACTTTTGCTCCTCAACGTGGTGGAATCGCACCACTTGACAGTCCAGCAAATTGGCCATCAGACCATCGCGCTTCCGCAGAGAACTGGACCTAGAGCGAAACATCATTCGATTACGTTGTGCACCTGCTGTCGGCTTATCAACTCCCGGGAGGCTTGAGATGAAAAAATCCTTACTATGTTTCGTAATGTTGTTCGTGGGAACGCTGTTTCTGCGAGCGCAGGTGGCAAACAACACGTCGCTCGTTGGTACCATCGTTGACACGAGCGGTGGCGTCGTCGTAGGTGCGCATGTAACTGCTGTGAACGTTGGCACCAAGGTTGCCTATAGCGGCGACACGAATGCCCAAGGATATTACTCGATTCAGTTCATCGCGCCGGGCACGTATGACATCACAGTCAGCCAGCAAGGGTTCCAGAAAACCGTCAGTTCAGGCGTTCTAGTTCAGACGAACCAGGCAGTACGCACAAATATTACTTTGAAGGCTGGATCGACGAGCTCGACGGTAACGGTATCGGCCTCGAGCCCAGCCCTTGCGACGGATAGCTCTTTTCTGGGGGAAACGTTTGACAAGAAGCAGGTCACCGATCTACCGGTGATGGGACACAGTGCTCTGGATGTTGCCACGCTTGCTTCCAACGTATTTATCGGATCGAAGACCAGCTACACCGGCATTCCCCCCGGGGAGGATCTAGAGGGCGCCGGTCAGCGGGAGATACAAAACAGCTTGAGCCTGGATGGCATCTCGATCATGAACAACCTGATCACCACGTCGCCCACCCGCCCCAGCACCGAGATGATTTCGGAAGTGCAGATGCAGAGCGGCAATTACCCGGCGCAGTATGGCGGCTATTTGGGAATCCACGTAAACATGGTCAGCAAGAGCGGCACCAATGACTTACATGGCGAGGCATATGATTACGTCGAAAATACGGTTTTCAACGCCAAGCCGTTCACGCTTCTGCGCGGCAAGCCAACTCCGGTTTTGCACTGGAATCAATACGGTTTTAATCTCGGCGGTCCGGTTTACATCCCGAAGATCTACAACGGGAGAAACAAGACTTTCTTCTTCGGCTCCTATGAAAAGTTAAATAATACCGGTCAGAATTCCGGAATCACGTCGGTGTTGACGCCAGCAATGGAGCAAGGCGATTTTACAGCTCTCGGAACATTAAACGATGCCGGTGTTTGTACGGGTACATGCCTGAAAGATCCCGCGACCGGAAACTATTACGCGCCGAACAATATTATTCCAGCCAGTGAGCTCAACAGTCCCAGCGGACTGATTGCGCAGGCCTATGAGAAGTATATGGTTGCGCCTAATCTTCCAGGTATTACGAACAATCTGAACACTTCTTATCCGAGCAGTTATAGCATTAAGCAGACGCTGGATCGCGTGGACGAGAATATTGGCGAACATGTTCATCTGTTTTTTCGCGTTCATTGGCAGAATCTCAATGTCGTTTCCGGATCCTTTTTCCCGGCCAATAGCTCTTATGGACCCACCGATACCCGTAACTATGCCTTTGGATATACGCATGTAATTACGCCCAGTCTCGTGAATGACTTCCGCTTCGGTGTCAATAAGCTGATCTCCAACAATGTGAACTATTGGTATCAGAATGGCCTGACGAGTGCGGGCACGGATCTCGGCATTCCTGGGTTCAACTCTGACACGGTCAACAACGAACCTGGGGTTCCCGTGATCACAATCGCCAGCAGCGGTGGCTCAGGTGGCTATCAAGGGGTGGGCAACGCAGGAAGCAACTGGTTTCAAGACGATCGAACCTACGACTTATACGATGAGCTAAGCTACACCACGGGCAAGCATAACATTATGGGCGGCGTGGAATTTCGCCGCCTTACACTCGGCCGTGCGGCTCAAAACAACCCGCTAGGACTCTTTACCTTCAGTGCCGGTACCGCCGGTGTAACTTCGACCGGAAACGCGGCAGCTGATTTCGTGACGGGATATGCAAACCAAGACCAGACACCAGTTGTCACCGTCAAGGGCTCGGTAGGCCAGTGGCGCGACGGCTTCTTTATCCTGGATAACTGGCAGATCTCGCAAAACCTAACTGTGAACTACGGGCTACGCTACGATCTTCCGACAGTGCCGTACAGTTTGAACGGGTACGCGCGCATTCTGAATCAGGATGAAAGCGCATTGATACCTCCTTCGGATGCGACCAGCGCTGCAGATTTTGTCCCGACTCCGGGCTTCAAATTTATTGGTCCACAACATGACAACTGGGCCCCGCGGTTGGGTTTTGCCTATCGCGCCACGGATAAGGCGGTCCTTCGCGGGGGCTTTGGAATTTACTACAATCCCAACCAGTTGAATAGCTACACACTGGCTTCAGGTAACTATCCTCTGGCTGCAACGGTTAACTACAATACCTCTCCAGGTGCCCTTCTAACATTCATCAACAACAGACCGGGCGCTGGGTCGGCGTCGCCGGTAGCAGGGATACCGGGAACGTATGTCAGCGCCTTCACCGATGATTATCACAATAAAACTCAGCGCAGCTATCAATGGAACCTAAGTGCCGGCTATGAGGCTTGGAGGGGGAGCGGATTCGAGTTGCAATATCTAGGTTCCCATGACACGAACCTGGACCGCAGCTTCTATGACAACGAACCTCTTGTGCCAGGACCAGGCACTGTGAACTCACGTCGGCCTAATCAACTCTTCGGTTCAATCCGCAGGATCGAAAACGATGGCTGGTCGAATTACAACGCATTGACTGCAATTCTGAGGCAGCGAACCTTGCACGGTTTATCCGGTCAGGTCAGCTATACGTGGGCGCATGACCTGGATCTTTCCGCCGATTCCAATGGCGGCGGCACCTTGTCTCAGCAATACAACCCTAAAGCGGATTACGGAAATTCCAATTGGGACATCCGGAACCGCTTGGTGGCCTCTCTGACCTATGCATTACCGTTGATGTCTGGACACAATTACGCGGTGAGGCAAGCACTCGGTGGATGGGAGGTGGCTTCTATCATCAACGTCCAATCGGGCACTCCGTTCAACGTCACTTTGAATTACAACAGCGCGAATATGAGCCAGGGCACAGAGCGTCCAAACTGGGTGCATCCTCCGCATGCAGATTGCAGTCTGAGCAATTATATCCATGGAAATCAGACATCGTGTATCGATACCACTGCCTATGCTCTTCCGGCAAACATTAATGCCAATGAATATGCATTCGGCAATACGTCAAGAAACACGCTGCACGGTCCAGGATTTTCGTATGTGAACCTGTCAGCTTTCAAGACGTTCAACATTGTGAGTCGGTTGAGTCTACAGTTCCGGGCAGAAGCATTTAACGTTTTCAACCATCCGAGTGCAGCCAACCCGACCTCGTCGATTGGGCATGACTCAAGTCCTATCGCTCAGCCAACATTTCTCTCCGTCACTGGATTCGGCAGCGTAACTGGAGTGCAGCAGGTCCCTGGCAGCGTGTCGGGCTCGCGAGTACTGTCATTGGCGGGCAAAATTGTCTTCTAACCGGCTCGACCTATCATCACCAGAGAGCAGCCGTTCAAACACGGCTGCTTTTCTCTGTGCGGGGCAGCACAAATCATCGGTGCCGCGATGAAAAGCTGTCGACGCACGCCGCTTATTCTGTTGGAGGGAAAACGGAAGAGCATAAGGTGTTCGTTGCGATCAGGGTGAATTGGCCTCTACGTCAATCGTCTTATCCAAAGGCAAGGCAACCGGCCGATGACAGGTCTTCTGTGTGGCAATGAAATTGGAAGGGAAATTGGAAGGCGGAATTGCAGGCGCTGACCGCCCCCCCTCATTTTTGAGGCGAGTCGAAGACTCCTGCGAATACTTGTTTTTGATCGGGATTGGTATTAATGGTAGCTAGAGTGAGATATTGGAAGCTGCGAGGCAAATTACCCACAGGCCTCCCCTGTAAGCCCAGCGCACTTTCAAAATTGGCAGCAACATCGCCAAGCAATTGTCGTGATGCCTCAGCCGGATGAAGCCGGGTGGGCTTCCTGACTGATCCATTGAAATGAGCGTGCACGCGGTGCGAACGGGGCGCGATCGTCACCAGGAAAAGGGGTCAAAACCAATGAATTTCAAGCAGAGTACTGTAATTGGGCGGGTGATGTTGGCCACAATTGTCTGCGTAGCTGTAACTATGCAGGCTCAAGTTGCAGGAGACCGTGCCACGCCGCCTGCAACTTCCTCAACCTCGACCTATCAGGAAGATGCGTCTCCTGTCAGTGCCAACGCCTATCAGCAACAGGGCCCTCCCGGCCCCAGCGATTGTCGCGGCTGTTTTCCGGTGAAACCGGCGGGGCAAGGCCCGAATCAGGAAGCTGGGTTGCCGCAGCCGACTCAGCAACAAGGGGGCATGAATGCGCATGTGCGTCGGGTGGGGCCACCTCCATCGCTGCCCAATCCGTTGCCCTACGATCTGATCCTCCAGCACGGACATGTGATCGATGCAAAGAACAACATCGATGGCGTCAAGGATGTTGGGATCAAGGACGGCAAAATCGCCGCGGTGAGCGACCATCTTGATTCTAAAGACGCGGCCAAGACGATCGACGCGACCGGCTACTACGTGACACCGGGGCTGATCGACATTCACACCCACGACTATGCATCAACCGGCGAAGCTCACTCCTATGCAGGTGACTATGGCATCTGGCCGGATGGCTTCACCTTCCGCAATGGTGTGACAACGGTGTGTGACGCTGGAAGCTCGGGCTGGCGGAATTTTGAGGATTTCAAGGAACACATTATCGACCGCGAGCAAACGAGGATTCTGGCCTTCATCAATATTGTCGGAGCCGGCATGCGCGGCACACGGTTTGAAGATAACCTCGACGATATGCAGATGGTGCCGACGGCGTGGATGGCGATGCGCTATCCAGATACCATCATTGGGATTAAGAGCGCGCACTTCACTGGCCCCGACTGGTGGCCCTACATTCAGGCCGTGGGTGCAGGCAATATCGCGCATATTCCTGTGATGATTGATTACGGTGCGAATCGAATCGAGCGCCCGCTCTACGATCTGCTCACGAAGTATCTGCGTCCGGGCGACATTTATACCCACATGTACTCCGGCCTGCGAGGCGAGCAGGATGTGATGACGCTGGGACCATCGAAGGCAATGATTGAAGGACGCAAGCGCGGCATCTATTTCGATGCTGGAACCGGCGGCGGCAGTTTTCGATTTCGCGTAGCGGTCCCGATGATTAAAGCAGGCTTCCTGCCGGATTCCCTGTCGACAGATCTGCACGCCGACAGTATGAACTCCAGCACGAAGGGCATGCTGAACGTGATGGGCAAGTTCATGGCGATGGGATTGACGCTGCAACAGGTCGTCGCCGAAACGACATGGCATCCGGCGAGAGAAATTCAGCGTCCCAATCTAGGAAACCTCTCGGTCGGGGCGCCGGCAGATGTAGCGGTGTTAAGCGAGGAACATGGGAAGTTCGGCTACGTGGATATGGATAATACCAAGCTGATGGGCGATACCCGGCTAATTGATCAATTGACGATCCGTGCGGGAAGAGTGGTGTACGACCTGAACGGCATCTCCATGGATTTGTGGAACCAGGAGCATCCGTCGGGCAATCCGCAGATGGCGAACCACTGGACTTCATTCCGCCCGCGTCCTCCGCTACCTGAACAGATCGTTCCGAGGCGTCCGTTAGCGAAACAGTAGCAAGCGATCGAAGCCAGGAAAATCGCGCCGGAGGAGAGAATGCGCATTGCAACAAGAATCCTGAGACACGCGGTGTGTTTAGGATTTCTGTGGGGCGCGGTTGCCTCTTTCGGCGCTGAGCCCAAGCCGGTCACCGTGAGTTGGCCGACGCTGCAGACGTTGAACTTCGACGAGCCGCAGTCGCAGCAGAAAGCCCCGGTACTCGCACTGTCCGGCAAGCGGGTGGCGATTCCCGGCTTTATGGTGCCGCTGGAAGATGATCTTGACGTGGTCACGGAGTTCCTGCTGGTTCCTTATGCCGGCGCTTGTATCCATGTGCCGCCGCCTCCGCCGAATCAAATTGTTTACGTCAAGATGGACAAGAACACCAAAGTCCAGGTGACTTTCACGGACCCGATTTTGGTGACCGGTACTTTGAAGATTTCTACGGTGCAAAGCCCTTATGGCGACGTCTCCTATGATTTGTCAGGAGAGAGCGTCGTTCCTTACCAACAGCAATGAGCGCACTCACCTTTGGAGCGTGTATTGGAACCCGCTGAGGCGATCCATCTGCAGAACGCGGTCTTCGGATACGATCGCCGAAATCCTGTGCTGCATGTAGAAGAGCTTGTAGTCAAGACGGGTAAGCGAGTCTTTCTGTATGGTCCCAGTGGTTCCGGAAAAACGACGCTGCTTGGGCTGATCACCGGTATTCTGCAGCCGCAGTCGGGTAGTTGCCAGGTGCTCGGCAAAGAGATGACCAGGATGTCGATGTCGGCGCGGGATCAGCTGCGCGGTTCAGAGATTGGATACATTTTCCAGAGTCTGAACCTGATTCCATATTTGACCGTTCAGCAGAACGTCGCGCTTCCTTGCCACATCCACGCGCGTCGCCGCAAAAACATCGTTGCGCCTACAGTCGACAAGGAAGTTGAGCGACTAATCAACCGGTTGGAGTTAGACACGCACCTGGATCGCGGCGTGAAGAAGCTGAGCACCGGACAGCAGCAACGCGTGGCCATTGCGCGCGCCATTATTGGCAAACCCAGCCTGGTGATTGCCGACGAGCCGACATCTTCGCTGGATACCGACCGTCAACAGGCCTTCCTTGAACTGTTGTTTGAGGTCTGCGAGGAAGCCAAGGCCACCTTGGTTTTCGTCAGCCATGACAAATCCTTGATGACGCGCTTCGATGAACAAATCGCTTTGAGCGAAGTGAGCAGGGTGAGCGCGTGATGATTCTTCAGCTTGCCTTTCGATCGTTGTGGAGCCGCAAATTCACCAGCGGGCTGACCATCTTCTCCATTGCGCTAAGCATGCTGCTGCTGGTGGGTGTCGATCGCATTCGCAAGGGAACCCAAGTTGGCTTCGAAGGCACGCTTAGCCAGACAGACTTAATCGTCGGACCGCGTGGAGGCTCACTGCCGCTGCTGCTCTACGCCGTCTTCCACATTGGTACGGCAAACAACAATATCTCGTACGCCACGTACCAGCACTTCGCTCACCATCCTGCGGTACTGTGGACGATTCCGATTTCGATGGGGGACAGCCATCGTGGGTTTCGCGTGGTGGCTACGGACGATAACTTTTACGAGCACTACCGCTATCGCGGCGATCATGCATTAGAGTTGGCGCAAGGGGCGCGACCGGAGGGAATTTTCGACGCCGTTCTTGGGAGTACGGTGGCCGCACAACTGCACTACCACGTGGGGCAAAAAATCATCTTAAGCCACGGGCTGGAAGGCAGCTTCTTGAAACATACCGCCGATCCGTACACGGTTGTCGGCATACTGAAGCACACGGCGACACCTGTGGATCGAGCCATTTATGTCACCCTGCTCGGCGATGAGGCGATGCACCTGGGCTGGGAGCACGGCGCGCCACCGCTGACTTCCATCCCTGGATCGCAGATCCACGCCTCTGACCTGCATGTAAGTGAAATCAGCGCGTTCCTGCTCCGTACCAAGTCACGAATCGGCACGCTCTTTCTGCAGCGAGAAATCAATACATATAAGCCGGAGCCGCTGACGGCTATCATTCCGGCGCTGACCCTGGAAGATTTGTGGAGTGTATTGAGTGCCGCCGATGTCGCTCTCACGCTGGTGAGTGGAGCGGTGCTGGTCGTTGGCCTGCTGGTGATGCTGACTGCACTCTATACGGCGCTGAACGAGCGGCGGCGGGAGATTGCCATCCTGCGTACTCTCGGGCTCCATGCGCGGCAGATCTTCACGCTGTTTATTTTGGAGTCGACTCTCATCAGCGCTCTTGGCGCGATCATTGGCGTCGCAGCAGCGTATGCGGTCCTGTTTCTTGTGCGAGTTCCGGTCGAAAATAATTATGGAATTCCCCTGGCGATGGTAGGAATTTCCGCGCGGGTTGTGTATTACGTGATTGCCGCTGTGGGTGCGGGCACTCTACTCGGCTTCATCCCCGCGATTCGTGCCTATCGTAATGCTCTGGTCGACGGCCTGAACGCTGGATAGAAAAAAGTGAGCTGTTTGGGAAGCGCAACCGGACTTCTCGATAGTCCAGAATGTTATACGCGAACCATCGATCGGACATTGCGGATTGCGGAGACGCGGGCAGTGCCGCTCGGCATGCGTGTTTTTCGACTCAACTCCACTGCAAGGATTCCGCAGTCAGAGGCCAGCCAGAGCGTTGAATTCGCGGAATGCATAGATGTGACTTCGCTGGCAGGCAGAGCGATTTCACTAGCGCGCTTCAGGACTCCCGTTTGCGGGTCGATCGACCACGCCGTCAGCAATGCTGGTTGTGTTCCACGTTTGTGTGCGGCGAAAAAGATGTTGCCTTCGCACGAAAAACAGATGGCTGTTGGTGCAAGGTGCAGGGGCATGTGACTGGTCGCCACCAGTTTCAATTCCGAAGATATGCGGAAGGCTGTGAGCGCCGGATGCAGGGCATGTGACGTCACGAGGAACTCTCCGTCCGGATGAATCGCAATTTGTGACGGGCCGCTTCCTGCCAGGCAGGGAATTCGGTTCGCGACTCTCATGTTTGCGAGGTTCGGATTTCCACTACCGCAAGCGAGCATGTCCAATCGGTCCGAACCGTAGTCGGCGGCGAAGGCGACTTCTTTTCCTGGATGAAACAAAACATGTGAGGGATGAGCGCTGGCCTGTTCGGTTGGATGTTCTCCATGGCCAACCTGCTTCAGAATGCTGGCAGGCGCAGACGGCAGCCCCGATGCGTCGATTGGCAGAACGTTGTATGCGCCGCCGACAAACGCCGCGACGACCAGCATATCTCCATTAGGAGATATGGCTAAAGATCGTGGTCGAGCTGCGGAGAGAGATAAGGGTTGTCGCCCGACGAGTGCAAGCGTGCCATGTTCTTCATCCACTGCGAAAGTCTCGACTGTACCGCGCGGCTTGTGCTGATAACGACTCACATCATTTGCCACATAGAGCAGGTTGCGGGAAGGATGCCGGACGATGGCGGAAGGCCGATCGGAAGATTGAGCCGCCAGCAGACGCGCCCTACCATGCGCGATCTGTAACAGGTGCAGGGTTCCAGCGTCTGTGGCTCCATAAGATCCCACGCAAAGCAGAGAGTTTTCAGGAGCACCCTTGAACACGGAATGGAGATGAAGCGGTGACAATGCAAGGACCGCGCCACCCAGCCCCATTGCGGCAAGGAAGGTGCGCCGGTTCACCCCCGAATTGATCTGGATCGACGACGCTTCAGAGTTTCCGACCGAAGATTCTCGCTGGATCGCCGCGTCGTTTGTCGTCAGATTGCTCATTCCTGCACACTCATGCTGGAGTGGAAAACGTTGTTCGGATCGTACTTCCGCTTGACCTTCTGAAGAAACTCATACAATCCATCGCGCCCATAATAAAGCTCGGGCCAGTAGGAGTAGCGAAGCATGTCCGAGTCCGGATAATTCATGTAGCAGCCCTCGTAGCGTTCGCCCCAGGGCGTCCCTTGATGGTGAGGATCAACGTGGCTGCCGGTATACAGGTCGGTATAGAACTTATCCAGCTGCTCGAGATGTATCTGATCGCCGGAAGCGTCGGACCAATAGGACTGCCATTGCAGCTTCATGATGGACGATCTCTGGGCGATGGCGGTCTGATCCGCAAGTTCCGGCTGATTGATTGCGCCCCCGTAAGAGTCGATGGAGATCACCGAGTTCTGCGCCGTAATTTCATCCGAGTTGTAGAAGCGATAGATGGTGCTCGCCTCGGCAGGAGTGAAGCTGCGCTTCATGTAGGCCGACTTATATTTTCCACGGGTCGGCGAGCCAGAACCACCACCGCCGATCGTGACATCGAGTGCTGGCCGCACCGCAATTTCTCGAGCGTTGTTGAGACTTTCCCGGCCTTTCTGGACCTTTCGTCCGGCAATCGATGGCCCGTGCCGTGAAACCAGGCTTCCATGCGCCTGCAATAACATCGGCTGGTATGCCGCGAAAAGGTTGAGGAATTCCTCCAATACCGACAAATCCTTTGCCGTGCCGTCTGGCTGGCAATACTGAATGTAGATGCCAAAATGCCCGCGCTTTGCTGGAGTGATATCCAACAAGGTGAAGAGGCCCCACGTGTCAGGGTCCTTTCCGCGGCTTCCCCAATAATCCCCGTAGGCAGTGAGCACCTGGGTAAAGCGCGCTTCCGTCATGCTCGCCCAGTCAAAGATCAGATTGGCCTGTGCAACCTCGCGCGGCGCGGGCGGCAGCCTATCAAAGCGAAAGCTGGTGATGATGCCGAAGTTGCCGTTTCCTGCGCCACGACAAGCGCGGAGCAGATCGGGGTCGTGATCTTTGTCAACGCGGCGCTCGATCACCTCACCCTTTGAGTCGACGGTGAGAATGTCTACAGCGGATATCCAGTCGCATGTCAGGCCGTGGAGACGGGAAAGAAAACCATACCCTCCCCCAGAAATGTGGCCGCCGGCGCCGACCATGTAACAGCTTCCTGCCGGAAGCGTCAGGTCGAAGCGCTTATAGAGCTCCAGATACACATCTCCCAGCACTGCGCCTGGAGCGACGCGATACGGTCCGCTTTCACCGTCGCGATCTACGGTGTTGTACAGTGACAAGTCGAGCATCGCGCCATGCGGATTGTTGCTGACAAAATCCTCATAGCAATGGCCGCCGGAGCGCACTGTGGGGCGAAGACCCGCTGCAACGACCTTGCGCAGCGCCTGCGCGATTTCTTCAGAAGAAGAACAAAGCAGAATCCGATCCGGCGCCTCCGCCTCGGTGGAAGGGAAGCGCGCATTGTGTCCT
>JAZKAG010000074.1:19367-37124 GCA_040389265.1 Acidobacteriota bacterium | reverse complement strand
CCCCGCTTGAGCGTGTCAAATCGAGGATCGCTGCGATTTACAACAACTGTCATCATGCCTCCAGTTCAGCGTGAGCGATGTATTCCGCCGCGCGAGCTATGCATAAACTTTAGGAGGCACTCGGAGTCGATCGCAAAATCTCTGAAAGTCGGTGGGCAATAATCAATTCATCTCCAGACTGCATCTGCCAGGCTGTCACCTCCACCGTGGGATTCTTTGGCTTCTTTTCGTCGTCTCCATTGCCCCCCACGCGAATGGAGCGCGGCCGGGTAGCGGCAAGCTGTTCCATGACCTGCCTGGTGGTGAGAGAAATCTTGCTGGGATCCCAGCTGATCCTAAGGCTGACTGTATGATTGGCAATCTGCTGAGGATTGAAGTCGTAGGAAGTTTTAACGCCGGGAATCTTTGTAACTACATCGGAGATGCGCCCGAGTTGCGCGTAATACTGCTTCAGAATCTCGTCCTGATCGGAAGCGACGAAAATTTCAAGCGCCTTCAGCATGCCGCAGATTTCCTCTTTGCCGACCTTGCACGGGCGACCAATGGTATCTTCCTGCGGGCTCATATTGAGCAGGGCGCAGCGAATCAATTCTTGCTTGCCCATAAGCAACCCGGCGGCCTGCGGTCCGCGAATATCCTTGCCTCCGCTGAACGTCACTAGGTCGTAGCCCATGTTGGTGTACTCCCACAGCCGCGAGATCGGGGGCGTATCGGCGGCAGCATCGTTGAACGCCGGCAGATTGTGCTGGTGCGCGATCTGCACGAATTCATCCACCTTCACACGGCCCTTGTCGTTGAACAGATTGGTAAAGTGAAGCGCCGCAGTTCGCGGATTGATGGCTGCGATGAGTTCGTCGCGCGTCTCCACTTCAATTAGCTTGACTCCTGTTTGCCGCACCTGGTGATCGAACGGATAGCGATGGGTCTTCTGGATGATGACTTCGCTCTTCGGCATGCCCGTCAGGTCAGGAATCTGCTGGATGTATTGCGGGTTGTCGCCAGTAAGAATCGCTGCATAGCCGACGAGCAACGCCGCAGCGGCCCCTCCTGTAACGAGTCCGGTGTAGCCTTCCGGCATCTTACAAAGCTCCGCCATTCTTTTTCCGGCTGCAACTTCCAGATCGTTGATCGGGACAAATTTCTCATTGCCGAGACGCATGGCCTCGATCACTTCGGGATACATTAACGAGCCACCGAGAACCGTGTATGTGCCGGCGCCGTTAATGACCGGGACTACGCCAAGCTCCGCGTAGATGTCACCTGTAGAACCCAGGCCGGAGCGAATTGCAGCCCCATTCTCACCTTGCGGCGCAGCGTAGGACCCCCCGGCGATAAGAGTGGCGGCTTTGGAGTCTCTCACACTCCAAAGGCCACCCAAGGCAACGCTGAATGTTGACAGAAAAGAACGTCGGCTCCAGGCAGCTTTAAGATTCATTGGTTTTGATACTTCCTCTCAGCGGAATTTATGTTGCGGGTTCGTTGATTGTGGTGGATCCGCTGCGTGGGCAGAATTTCAGGACTCCACATTTGAAATTCAATTCGAGAAATGGCGATCTGCGTGGCCAGATGTTACGTTTTGTCGATCCTTGGAGCCACTACACATTGCCTTCCTTATTCGTAAGACTTTGGGCAGGAAACGAAACTTAGTAGCCTTAAATTATTTTATAAGCGATCATCTTGATCCGCGCCTCAGGCATTGCTGACAAGATCGATTGGTTGGGGAGAAGATGCGGTGACAACCAGCGGTCTTTCCGGGTGGACGGTCAACCAGCATACGGCGCTGAAGATGGCTAGCGCGGCTGCCACCGCAAAGGATGTCGTCCAGCCGTAATGGCCTGCGATCCACGGGGTCAGCGACGCGGTGATTGCGCCCCCGATCTGTCCGCCCATGTTCACCATGCTGGAAAAGACGGCAGTATTGCTCCCGGCGATATCGACAGAGACGGACCAGAACGAGCTTTGCGAGATGTACAGTGCGCCCGCTCCGCCGGCCAGGATCACTCCCGCCAACTCCACATTCCGCACCTGCGATCCCAGCACCAGAAACACCGCCGTTGCCGCCAGTGAGCCGGCCGCCAGTCCGCATCGTCCGACCCGCAGGCCCCAGCGCCGGGTCATCCGGTCACTCATCACTCCGCCCAGCAGGCAGCAGACCGTCATCGACAGGAACGGCAGCATGGCATAATCCGCGCTCGAATTCAGGTCCACATGCCGCACCTGGGCCATGTAAAGAAAGAACCAGCTGAAGTAAATCCAGGCGATGTAGCCGAAGCTGAAATAGCCTGCCATCAGCACCGGCAGATCGCGGCGATGAAAGATGGCGCGCCAGTCGACCCCCTTGCGCTCCGCGCCGGCGGGATGAAACTCCATTCCATCGCGGATCTCCCGCAACTCCACCGCTTCCACTCCGGGATGTTCCTCCGGCCGATCGCGCGAGATTAACCACCACACGATGCCCACCGCAAAGCCCACCACCGCACTGAACCAGAAGGCCGCCCGCCAGCCATGATGGGTGATCAGCCAGTTCAGCATGGGAGGGGTCAAGCCGCTGCCGGCCCCTACCCCGGCGAAGATCAATCCGTTGATCACGCCGCGCTCATGCATCGGAATCCAGCGGGCTACGAATTGGTTGGCGGCTGGATAAATCACCGACTCCCCCGCCCCCAGGGCAAACCTCAGCCCGATCAGCAAGGCCATGGCATGGCCGATGTCGGACGGCAGCAGTGCGGTCAACGCGGTAGCCACGCCCCAGGACAGCACTCCCAGGGTCAGCATCCGCCGCGGTCCGAAGCGGGCTGCCAGCCATCCGGCCGGCAGCTGAAAGCCGGCATAGCCGATCAGAAACGCACTGAAGATCCAGCCCAGCCGCTGATTGCCTAATCCATATTCCCGGCTGATCTGCAGCCCGGCTATCGATATATTCGTCCGATCTAGAAACGCTACCCCACTTAATACAAATAACCAGATCGACAAAACATACCGTACCCGCATCCGCCGCTCATACATCGCTTTTCTTGGCTCCTGCAGCGCTTTACAAAAAACACGGAAAAGTGCATCAAAAGATCGGGGCGAATCGGGCGGAATATCTGCCGCGATAGCGCAGCGTCAAGGTGGCTGAGAATGATGGAAAACCAGGGGAGGGCTTAAGTTCCATCGCGACAAGGATAGAATTCGAAAAAACTCAGCGTCACATTTGGGCGCGGAAGTGGAGAGCCGGACAATCCTTTGAACACTCTGCAGCAACGCATTGGCTTGTGACCTGAAACACATAAAGTGTTTCGTCCGTCAGGTTTTCTGTCATGAGCCGTTTGCCGCAGACGAAGATAGGCTAGATTACCTATCCCGGTATTGCATTTTGGGCACGTCGGTCCGAACACGGGGCCATCCAGAGGCTTGACAGTTATCACAATCAATTATTCCGGCTAATCAATCATTATATTTAAGGCGATCGGCGGAAATTGCGCCGAAGATCGGGTTGGCCTTAAAGCCTTCCGAACTTCTGCACCGCTTGTTCAATCGAGTGGTACTTCTCAATAAAGGAGTACATCGAGTGCTCGCTGAAATCGAGACTCTGCGCACGAATCAGTATCTCCGCCGCGTTGGCGCGCGGCACAACGACCACGCCATCGTGGTCAGCGACAATGATGTCTCCTGGTGACACAGGCACACCGTCGCACACGATTGGAATGTTGGCTCCAGCGAACCGATAGTGGCCTACGGACGTGGACGGCACCGGGCCTAGTGCGTAGACGGGGAACCCGATTTTCGTCAGTTGAGGAATGTCACGGACACCCCCGTCGACCACCGCCCCGGCAAAATCGCGGGCCAGCATCGCTGTTCCCATCAGGCCACCCATGCCGGCGATGTCGGCTCCGTCATCAATCTTCATTACATACACTGAACCGGGCGCGCCACTATCGATCGCCTTCAACATGCCGTCGAGCGCGTGCGGATCGTGGTTCTCGTCTTTGACCAGCTTGACGGTAAGCGCGACTCCAGCAAATTTCGTTGGGAAGATGGCCTGCATCGCGTGCGTCATGTATCGCTTCTCGTGCAACATCTGCTCGATAGCGTCGGAGACTGAAGCGACTTCAACATGCCGGTACGCATCGATCATGGCCTGCGGATTGGCCCGGTACTGGGCCGCGGTCATCGGCTCATCCGCCTTCACAACTACGGTAACCATTGTCAGCGAAGCGAAAATTATCAGCAGCGCAGCGACGATTCTGCCCTTGCTCAAACTTTGCGATATTCGATCTGCGAATCGCATTCCAGACCCTCCCAGGAAGTGTATGGGTTAAAAACAAATCATTAAAGCTCGATAAGATCCGAAAACACCGTCAATCGAAATGCACCAGGCCGCGCTGCAGCGCGTAGATAGTGGCCTGGGTGCGATCGCGCGCGCCCATTTTGTCGAGCAGCGAGCTTACGTGGATGCGCACGGTTTTCTCTGCGATATGGAGCTCGTCAGCTATCTCGCGGTTGCTGTAGCCTCGCGTGATGCAGTCCAGGACTTCCATTTCTCGCGGCGTAAGATCAACCGCCGGCATGCGCTCCGCAAGACGATCCAGGGTGACGTGTGGAAAGTAGCGCAGGCCACGATGAACCTGTTGAATAGCGTCGACCAATTGTTCGCCACTGGCATCTTTGGTCAGGTAGGACATGGCGCCGGAGCGCACCGCGCGGTAAATGTCCTCGCTGCCGCCGTAATTGGACAGTACAACGATGCGGATGCCGGGGAGCTCCTTGCGAAGCTGCACAATCAACTCAAATCCGCTCATGAGTGGCAGCCGCAGATCGAGCACGACGACATCGGGCGCCAGCTCCCTGCATAGTCGCAGTCCGGATTCGCCGTCGGTTGCCTCGCCGACGACCTGAATCTGGCTATGGCCTCCGAGAACGGAGTGCAGGGCAAGCCGGGCAAGGAAGTGATCCTCGATGAGCAAAACTTTGATCTGCTTCATATCCCTATCCAGCGGATGACGTGATGCTCCTGGTTGACCGCCTGTTGAATGGCGTTGAACGAGACCTTCACGGCAACTTCAGTTCCCATGCCCTGAGAAGTCTGCAGTCGAAAAGTTCCACCCAGCTTGCGCGCGCGTTCCTCCATGACCGCTATACCGAAATGTCCTGGACGGGCCGAAGCCTTGTGGGGCAAATGAAATCCGCAGCCATCGTCCTGTATACACAGGCTAAGCGCGTCGACCTCGTATTTCAAATGAACCACGATATGGTTGGGTTCGGCGTGGCGCATGGCGTTCGTCACAGCCTCCTGGCCAATGCAGACCAAGTGGTGCACACAGCCGGGCGCCAGTGGAATTTCCTCCCCTTCGACGTCGAGCGTGGTTTCGATTTTTTTCCGGCTGTGGCTTGCGCTGATGGCGCGTCGAAGCGCCTGCGACAAGACGCTCGTAACCTCGTCGGTGTCGCGAAGATCCCAGATGATTCGGCGCGCCTCGGCCTGGCAGTGTGAGACCATACTGCGGGCCAGTTCGCAGGACTCAGCTGCAGGCGTAGCATCCAGACCGCCATCCTTGAAGATCTTAGCTGTGGCTTCCAGTTGCCAGGAGATTGCGGCGAAGCCAGCCATCAGTGTGTCGTGACACTCGCGCGCAATGCGGTTTCTTTCTTCCAGTACGATGCCGATGCGTCCCTTCATCTGCTGCACGCGGCGTCGGAACAAATAGACAGGCACCCAGATGCAGAACATTGCCGCGGCCACGTAGAGATACCAGGTCTGGTCGATGCCAAAATCAAAGTTGATGAGAAGTACAGCCACCGACGGAGATACACTCCTGGCGTATTTAGATTCCCGCGTTTCGTCTACAGCAACACAGAATTGTTCCGGCCGCAACTAGAATTTTAATTATCCTTGATGCGGCGACGCCAGCGGCGTCGGTTGCAAGGGTCTTTCCGGGTGGACGGTCAACCAGCATACGGCGCTGAACACGGCCAGTACCGCCGCCACGGCGAAGGAGCTGGTCCAGCCGTAGCGCCCACCAATCCATGGGGTCAGGGAGGCGGCCAGGGCGCCCCCGATCTGTCCGCCCATGTTCACCATGCTGGAAAAGACGGCAGTATTGCTCCCGGCGATATCGACAGAGACGGACCAGAACGAGCTTTGCGAGATGTACAGTGCGCCCGCTCCGCCGGCCAGGATCACTCCCGCCAACTCCACATTCCGCACCTGCGATCCCAGCACCAGAAACACCGCCGTTGCCGCCAGTGAGCCGGCCGCCAGTCCGCATCGTCCGACCCGCAGGCCCCAGCGCCGGGTCATCCGGTCACTCATCACTCCGCCCAGCAGGCAGCAGACCGTCATCGACAGGAACGGCAGCATGGCATAATCCGCGCTCGAATTCAGGTCCACATGCCGCACCTGGGCCATGTAAAGAAAGAACCAGCTGAAGTAAATCCAGGCGATGTAGCCGAAGCTGAAATAGCCTGCCATCAGCACCGGCAGATCGCGGCGATGAAAGATGGCGCGCCAGTCGACCCCCTTGCGCTCCGCGCCGGCGGGATGAAACTCCATTCCATCGCGGATCTCCCGCAACTCCACCGCTTCCACTCCGGGATGTTCCTCCGGCCGATCGCGCGAGATTAACCACCACACGATGCCCACCGCAAAGCCCACCACCGCACTGAACCAGAAGGCCGCCCGCCAGCCATGATGGGTGATCAGCCAGTTCAGCATGGGAGGGGTCAAGCCGCTGCCGGCCCCTACCCCGGCGAAGATCAATCCGTTGATCACGCCGCGCTCATGCATCGGAATCCAGCGGGCTACGAATTGGTTGGCGGCTGGATAAATCACCGACTCCCCCGCCCCCAGGGCAAACCTCAGCCCGATCAGCAAGGCCATGGCATGGCCGATGTCGGACGGCAGCAGTGCGGTCAACGCGGTAGCCACGCCCCAGGACAGCACTCCCAGGGTCAGCATCCGCCGCGGTCCGAAGCGGGCTGCCAGCCATCCGGCCGGCAGCTGAAAGCCGGCATAGCCGATCAGAAACGCACTGAAGATCCAGCCCAGCCGCTGATTGCCTAATCCATATTCCCGGCTGATCTGCAGCCCGGCTATCGATATATTCGTCCGATCTAGAAACGCTACCCCACTTAATACAAATAACCAGATCGACAAAACATACCGTACCCGCATCCGCCGCTCATACATCGCTTTTCTTGGCTCCTGCAGCGCTTTACACCGACCGGAAATGTGTACGCTCGTGTGTGGAGATTCTACCCCGGTGGAGGGCGGGGTGAAAGCTAGTTTCGCGTGAGTTCGGTGTGTGCCCGCCCACCGCTTGCGGACGATTCGCTCGGCGATGCCGGCGGCGTCAGCCCAGTCAATCAATGCGTCTCGTATAATCCGCTCGGGAGGAATCTGTGAAAATTATTCGTCGGCTTCGGTTTGCTTTTCTGCTTGCCTCATTGAGCGTGGCAATCGTTGCAAATGCATCGGGTTCGCAAGTGCAAACGTCGCAAGGCGCTGGTTGTTCGAAGACTCCGAACCTGGATCATCCGCATGTGGCGCTTAGCAGCGGCGATCTTCACCTCGTAGTTTTCCTTCCTGATGCAAAGGGTGGCTACTACCGCGCTCAACGCTTTGATTGGTCGGGCGTGATCGGCTGCGCCTCCTACCAGGGGCATACGTATTGGGGCCAGTGGTTTCCTCATTACGACCCGGAAGTGAACGATTCCATCACGGGCCCGGTCGAAGAGTTTCGTCCGGAGGATGGGGCACAGGGCTACGATGCTGCGCAGGTGGGTGGAACCTTCGTGAAGATTGGTGTCGGCGTACTGCGCAAGATGTCGAATGCTCCGTACCGTTTTGGTGACAGTTATCCGATTGTCGACACCGGTCACTGGAGCGTTCACATCGGCAAACGCTCCATCACGTTTCAACAGCGACTGACTTCGCCCGAAGGAATCAAATATCTTTATACAAAGAAACTCATTCTGAGCCGAGATGGTGCGGTGCTTACGCTGCATCACACGCTCAAGAATTTAGGTGCCGCGCCGCTGGTGACGAATGTCTATGATCATGACTTTTTCATGGTGGACGGCCAGCCGACCGGATCTGAATTCGTGCTGCACCTTGCCTTTCGTCCTACTCCAGAAACGCCACTCGAACCGGGCGCGACTGTGAAAAACAACGACATTGTGTATTTGAAAGAATTGCAGGCGGGTGAAAGCGTAGCCTCTTACCTTACCGGCTATGGAAGCACGGCATCTGACTACGACCTCCGACTGGAAAACAAGAAGACCCATGCCGCCATCGAGCAGACCGGTACGATGCCGATTTCACGTTTCTATTTGTGGTCCATTCCCACGACCATCTGCCCGGAAGCCTACCTCCATTTCGAGATTCCGCCAGGTCAAGCCGAGGAATGGGACATTCATTATCACTTTCAACCTTAGCTTCCGTGATACGGATACAGGCATTTGACCTAGTTCCGGGTGGGTAGCGTGGCCCATGACATAGGCTTTGTCTGGGGTAAGGATTAAGATCGCTGGGTGCGCATGCAGCGCGCTAGATCGCACTTGCAAAGGAGACCTTTCCATGGATATGAATACCCGACGTGGCTTTCTAGGCGGGGTTGCAGCAGCGGCGGCCGCAGTGGCTGGAGTGCCTACGGTCTTTGCTCAGTCGGTTTCGCCAGCAGGAAAACGACACGCACCCAACCCGCATGTTCATGGGGATGTTTATTATTTTTACGGCACCGGCTCCAACGATGGTTATGCAGATCACGTTTCCGTGACTGATCCGTTTGAGAAACATGTTACCCGGACGATGGATGCGCTAAAGAAAGATCTAGAAAGCAATGGGTGCAGCATGGATAGCATTCTTCAGTTGCAGGTTTTCCTGTGCCTGCCGCTGGCCGACGGCGTCACGATGCCATCTGGCAAGGCCCGGTTTGACGCGCATCAAGCGCAATATGAGGCGCTGAATAAGATCTACCACACCTATTTCAGCCAGGGTAAGTCGCCCGCCCGTGCATGTATGGCACTAGAGTGGATCCCGGGCAACTCATTAATCGAAGTGGTCGGTTGTGCCCGAGTGATCAATCCGTCCGCAGCATAGTTCTGCCAATAAAGATGGCCCGGCAAATCGCACATTGCCGGGCCATCTGATTGTTGCTCATTTAAATCAGAATCTTTCCTCTTAGCTGAAGTATGCGTGGCGTGTAGAAGAAGCTCATATTGGTTAGAGTGCCGAAGTTGCTGGTGACCGCTGGTTTAGCCGGATCAAGTATCTTCTCAATCTCTGAACCAGGGTTGACGGCAATGGGAATGGTTGGGCTGGTTCTGCGTCTCTACCCGGAACTGGAACCTGATGTTGCGTCAGACTTCGAAGTCTGCACGCCGTTGATACAGCGTACTTGAAAGCATTGAACAAGGGCGATCGTGCTATGTCATTAGGCTGTCGTACAGCTTTTGTACAGGGCAATTGACCTACATTCTTCCAATTCGCGGTGCTTCAAAGCATGTTCTATCTTTTGCTGCAGAACTGCGCTGTACACGGCCAGCACGATACTGTAATAATTTGTGACCAGGATCGACTTAGCCTCTGGACAAGCTGGTCACGCATACGCACCTGCATGGACGAGAAGCATCTATCTCGTCCCAACCCATTCGAATCCACGGAGGTATTACCATGCGGCATAAGATCAATCGTCGAGCTTTCTTACATGCGATTGCAGTTTTGTCCGCCTCAACCATCGGTCGTAAAGCGATGGCCGCTGCTGGGCCCGACAAGCGTGCTTCATGGAGTGGAAAAATTACCGGCCTGGGCGAGAGCGGAAATGTATACGAAGAGCTTGGATTAACTACTGTGATCAACGGACAAGGGACGATGACCTACCTTGGAGGATCGTTGATGCGACCGGAGGCGGAAGCCGTGATGAAGCTTGCCTCTCTGCACTTCGTCAACATTAACGACCTGGAGGCGACGGCAGGTAAGCGAATCGCTGAGATGCTAAAGCTGCCGCAAGGTTATAGCGCGCTTATTACTTCAGGGGCTGCGTCTGCTATCCAGAATGGCTATTCCGGAATTCTGACCGGTAGCAATGAAACCTACATTAAGCAGATTCCAGACCTGACGGGTCTCAAGTCAGAGGTCATCATTCAAAAAGCGCATCGTAGTCCATGGAACCACCAGATCCGTGCGACCGGTGTCAAGCTGGTTGAAGTTGAGACGGTCGCCGACGTACACAATGCCATTGGTGAGCGAACCGCGGCGATGCACTTTTTGAACCTGGCGGATCCTGACGGACAGATCAAGCGGGAAGATTGGTTGACGCTGGCGCATGATGCGAAGCTGCCAGCCTTTATTGATGCGGCTGCGGACACGCCGCCGAAGTCACACCTATGGGATTACGCAAATATGGGATACGATCTGATTTCATTCAGCGGCGGAAAGGCGATGCGTGGACCACAATGCACAGGCCTGCTGATCGGCCGCCAGGAAATGATCAGCAACGCGCTTCTGAATATGAGTCCGAATGAAGATACTCTTGGTCGGCCCACTAAGGTTGGTAAAGAAGAGATATTGGGGATGCTCAAGACGCTGGAGCTTTATCTGGCCGAGGACGAGCAAGCACTTGCAAAAGAGCAATGGAAGCGGCTGGATGTTATTGCGAATCGCGTCAGCAAAATTCCCGGAGTTACTGTGACCCGAAACGTTCCGGAAATTGCGAATAATTTCCCTACTATACAAATACATCTCGATCCCAGTAAGTTCTCCATTGATGCGGGTCAAGTAAATCGACAGCTTGCAAACATGAAGCCTTCCATCGTCCTAGGTGGAGGCGGACATCACGGCGGCGGATCAATCGGAGTCACTGCGATTGTGCTGCAACCCGGCCACGAGCAGATCATTGCCGACTCTCTGTCAAAGGTTCTTCGAGCGAACCAGGTTTGATATCGACGACTGGACAGTGGAGATGATCGAGGGACTATGGATTGCAAACTGTAGAGTAATTCGCAAGGTGTAACCAGGTTGTGTCGACGATAAGCAACGACTTAGAGAGGAATATATGACAATTCGCTATTCACGCAGATCTTTCTTTGCTCACACTAGAACCGCATTGGTCTCGCTTGGATTTTCCAGCTTGATGCCGCCGATGCAATCGTTCGGAGCGGAGTTGCCGCTTCAAGACGATGGCGTCGACTACTATGCAAAGCTGGGTGTCGAGGAGATCATCAATGCCGCCGGAACTTATACTTTCTTGACGGCGGCCGTGATGCCGGAGAGTGTTCAGCGGGCGGTGGCCAGGGCTGCCAAACATCCTGTGCGGTTGAAACAATTGCAATTGGCTGCTGGTTCTTATCTCGCGAAACGACTGAAGTGCGAAGCGGCATTGGTCTCTGCCGGAGCCTCGTCCGCATTGACCCTTGGGACCGCCGCATGTTTGACGGTGGCAAATGAGAATGGCGGCGAGCGAATTCCGCCCCTGATCCCGCAGGGAATGGGCTCATTAAAAAATGAGGTCATCATGCAGAAAGGCCACCGCTACGAATACGACCATGCATTATTGAGCTCCGGTGCTCGCATTGTGGAGGTAGAAACGATCGACGAATATCGCGCTGCATTTTCGCCGAAAACTGTGATGACGCATTTCTTTAATGCGGCGACTAGTGGAACGATCAGTCGCGAGGATTGGATTCGGGTTTCTCATGAACACAATATCCCCGGCATGAACGATGCAGCCGCGGATATGCCCCCTATCTCGAACCTATGGAAATATACCCAGATGGGATTTGATCTAGTTTGTTTCTCTGGAGGGAAAGGAATTCGAGGTCCGCAGAATGCGGGCTTGTTACTCGGCAAAAAAGAACTGATCGCCGCAGCGGCCCGCAACAACAACCCAATTGACGATGTGGTTGCCCGTGGACAGAAGGTTGCCAAAGAACAAATCGTCGGAATGGTCGCCGCCATCGACTGGCTCCTGAGCCAGACTGACGATGGAATGGATAAAGAGTTCCGTGGTCGGGCGCAAAGAATCGCTAAATACCTTTCCAGCGTGCCCACTCTGACTTCACAGATTTATGTTCCTGAAGTAGCAAACCATGTACCCACTCTTATATTGCAATATGACCAGCAGAAGGTGAAGATTGCACCGAAAGAAGTGGCTGACATGTGCCGTCATGGCTCGCCGAGTATCGAGTTGCATCCGGCTACCGGTTCGCCGGAGGCCGGCTTGCCCTCCGACGCTAATTCGATTGTGGTGGGTGTGTGGATGCTTCAACCAGGGCAGGATATGATCGTCGCCAAACGCTTGAAAGAGATTCTGATGAAGGCTAGCGGGACTCGAACGTCTTGATGCGAAGAGGTGCGGAGTGCTAGCGAGGATCCTGCCTACTGTCTCTGGTCGCATGCGTGTAAGAAGGAGAGTGGTGTGAAGAAGATGATTTGGATCGTCCTAATGGCATGCACCGTGTTAGAGACAGCGCCCACTTTCGGCCAGGTGAAGATGACGCGGCAGCAGATTCTTTTTTATACCTCCGGATGGAAAGGGGAGCGATTTCCAGATGGGCGGCCGAGATTGGCGGATGATGTGCTGAAGCGCGCTGTCAATATGACCATTGAAGATGTGTGGGATTTCTTACGCCAACACGGTTACGACAATCAGTTTGAAGGCGGCTGGCAGGCACTCCATCCAAAGGGTTCTTTCGCGGGTCGAGCGCTCACCGCACAGTACATGCCCTCGCGCCCGGATATGGCTGCGGCAATTGCCGGTGAGGGTAAGCAAGAACATCGTGTGGGCGACAACAATTCGTGGCCTATCGCGGAACTGCAGCCGGGCGATGTATACGTGGCCGACGGATTTGGAAAGATCGTTGACGGTACACTCATTGGCTCGAACCTTGGCAACGGAATCGCCGCGCGCAGTCATACCGGCTTCGTATTCGATGCCGGAATTCGCGATCAGGAAGAAAATCGGGAGATCCCCGGCTTCAACGGTCTTTATCGCGGCTACGATCCGTCGGCCTGGAGCCAGATGGAGCTGACGTCAATCAATGCTCCGATCCGAATTGGACGAGCCGTCGTGTTGCCGGGCGACCTGGTCCTGGTCAAGCCGGAGGGAGTGATTTTTATCCCCGCCATCCTGGCGGAAGCTGCCATAAGTTCGGCGGAATTTACGTCGCTACAGGACGCATTCAATTTTGAGCTGAACCGCGAAGGCAAGAACGGCGGCCAATTTGAGGGAGGGTGGACGTCGGAGAAGTACGATGCCTTCACAAAATGGATTGATGCTCATCCGGATATGTTGAAGATGCCGCGAAGTGAGTTCGACGCCATGGTGGCGAAGCGCAAGCCGCATTCCTCTCAGTGAGTCGATCCTCCTCGAGCCGCTTTCGCGCCTGACGCATCGCTCAGGATTGAGCCACTTTCAGTGAGCAGGATTACCATAACAACAGATGAGCCTATTCTTCGCTGCTGGATCGCCGAGTACGGAATTTTCGCCCACTGAGCTGAAGGCGAATTTGTTTGCTGCGCTTGAGAGGCTCGGCCCTCGGAAAAAAGTGTTGGCGGTTCCCCCGGACTTTACACGCATGCACTCCATGAGCGGCATGATCACCGAGTACGCGTGGAATTATTACGGCAAAACGCTCACGGATGTGCTGCCCGCGTTGGGGACGCACAATCCCATGACCGAATATGAGATGCAAACCATGTTCGGCCCAGTGCCCAGGGATCTATTTCGAGTTCATGACTGGCGCAATGACGTGGTTGCCCTGGGAGAAGTTCCAGCCGACTTTATCCACGAGGTAAGCGAAGGCAGGCTTGACTACTCTGTACCTGTTCAAGTGAACAAGCGGCTGAGAGACGGCGGCCATGACCTGATCCTGTCGATCGGCCAGGTTGTACCCCACGAAGTAATCGGGATGGCCAACTACAACAAAAACATTTTTGTCGGTACGGGCGGAGTTCTTGGTATTCATCGTACTCACTTCCTGGGCGCGGTTTACGGGATGGAGCGCATGATGGGCCGCGCTGATACGCCGGTGCGAAAAATTCTGAACTACGCCAGCGACCATTTTGCGCAGGATTTGCCCATCGTTTATGTGCTCACGGTGGTTAGCAAAAATGTGGCTGGCGATCTAGTGATGAATGGTCTGTTTATTGGGGACGATTTTGAGTGTTTCGAGCGTGCGGCCGAGCTCAGCTTGCAGGTGAACTTTTTCATGATGGATCGTGAAATTCGCAAAGCTGTTGTTTTTCTGGACCCGCACGAATTTAAATCGACCTGGCTCGGCAACAAGAGTGTCTATCGGACGCGCATGGCGCTGGCAGACGGGGCGGAACTGATCGTGCTGGCGCCCGGTGTGCACGCTTTCGGAGAAGATCCAGCGATTGATGTGCTCATACGCAAATATGGTTATTGCGGCACCCCGGCAACGCTGGACGCGGTCAAGAATGATGCAGCCTTGGCCAATAATCTTTCCGCTGCGGCCCATCTTATCCATGGGTCGAGCGAAGGCAGGTTCAAGGTTCGATATTGCCCTGGAGGCCTGACACGGGAGGAAGTTGAATCCGCGCATTTCGCGTACGGCGATCTCCGCGAATACTGCGCAAAGTATGATCCAACCAAGCTAGCCGATGGGTGGAACACAGTCGACGGCGAAGAAATCTTCTTCATTTCGAATCCGGCGCTGGGACTCTGGGCCTATCGCGGCCGTTTCGGTCGATAGCCGCGCCTTGACTGGCGGATGGGCGCTACTTAGGGCTGAATTCCGCGGGAAGTGGTTCCGCATGGATGGAAATTTTCCAGCGCTAAGAATCGAGCAAAGCTATTTACCATCCTGGTGGATGTTGTGCCAGCGGGCATCAATTTCCTCCAGTGTGGCACCTTTGGTCTCCGGAACCAGGCGATAGACAAAAAACCACGCGATGATGCCGATCACTCCGTAGAGCCAGAACGTCCAGGCTCGGCCTAAAGAATGCAGCAGGCTGAGGAACGTGAGCGCCACCAGTAGATTCGATCCCCAATTTGTCACGGTGGCGATGCTCATGGCGCGGCCGCGAATTTTCAAGGGATAAATTTCCGAGATCAACAGCCAGAAAACCGGTCCCAGGCTGATTGCAAAACAGGCAACATAGACAGGCAAACTGATCATGGCAACCCAGGCCACGAAATTCGAAAGTGTAGGCGATAAAAACGAGAAGCCGAGCACTCCGAGACTGACGATCATCCCGAAGATGCCGTAGAGCAGCAGCGGCCGACGCCCCACACGATCGATAAGACGCAGCGCAACCACGGTCAACAACACCATGACGACGCCAACACCGACCGTAGCCAGAATCGCAGCCGAAGCAGAGTGAAGACCCGCGAACTCAAAAATCGTGGGCGCGTAATATAGGACGGTATTAATTCCAGTGAATTGCTGAAAGATTGCCAATCCAATGCCCACGATCAGCGGTCGTCGCAGGGAGACGGTCAGCAATTCGCGCCAGCCGCCTTCCTGCAATTGCAGGTCCGCCTCAATGTCGGCAAGCTCAGTACCTACGTCGGCGGTTTCTCGAATTCGCTGCAGGACGGTGCGAGCTTCCGTATTGCGTGACTGGCTCATCAACCAGCGCGGACTTTCCGGAACAAAGATGAGTCCGATGACAAGCACGAGAGCCGGAACCGCAGCCAGGCCAAACATCCAACGCCAGGCGCGCGCGTCCGCTAATCCATAATCAGCCAGGTAAGAGACCACAATGCCGATGGTGATCATCAACTGGTTCAGCGAAACTAATTTTCCGCGAATACTGGCGGGTGACACTTCAGAGATGTAGAGGGGTGCGGTGAACGAGGCAATTCCAATGGCCACACCTACCACGACGCGGCCAATTGCGAGCCATGCGGGTGTAGGAGCGAACGCTGTCCCAATCGCGCCGATGACAAACAAGATGCCGACTTGAATCAGAATCTTGCGCCGGCCAAACAAATCGGCCAACTTGCCGCCGAAGGAGGCGCCGATGACAGCGCCAAGAAGAACTGCAGCGACAACCACTTCTTCCTGAACGCGGGTCAGGGAAAAGTCTTGCTGAACGAAAAGAATGGCTCCTGAGATGACGCCTGTATCGTAGCCAAATAGCAATCCGGCAAGTGCTGAAATCCACGACACCATGGTGACGAAGCCGCTGGTCGCAGGTTTAGAAACGCCTGATTCGTGAGATGACAAAAGTGGCCTCCGCCCTAATGCGATACGGCAAACCTACACAAAGGTGTTACATTCTCGTTGCCCTGCGACGGGTAGCCAGATGCGACTCCATGGTTTCTGGAGATATTTCCTTCGCGTTTCAACGCGCATTGCCGAAATTTCAAGCCCGGGAACGGGTCGCAACACGCTCCTCAGAAGCATACCTGATCTTTTCGAGTGGGTAAGTCACATCGCGGGCAGAGGGCTTTTACTGGGTGCAAAGATGTCGTCCAGCCGGTCGGGGGTTCCTTCGACACGCTGCAGTGAGGGATAGCGCATGCCATCGTAATACGGCAGGGCGATGGTCTTGAACTGCTTGCCTTCACGGAATTGCAACTGCAGTGGCTTCTTGTCTTTTTCGGCCGCTAGAATTGCATCGGTCAGCACTTTTGGATTGTAGGCCGTGCCATTCACAGAGATGAGTTCCATGTTTGGAGTGACACCAGCTTTGAAGGCCGGACTGTTCCACCAGACGTTGGAAACCGTGCCGGAAGGCCCGTGGCCGCGGCCAGATCCCACGGAGAAGCCGAGCGATGTAGAGAAATTTGCATACCCCATCTTTTCCAGCTCTTTTGACAGCCATTCCGTCGGCTTATCTGTGTACACAAGTTTGTAGCCACCCTGCGTGAATCCGTTCATCGGAACCGGAGGATGCAAATCGTAGACGCGCTTCTGAAGGAAAGAGGTCCAATCGTAGGGGGCAACTTCATTCAGGTCTCTGACTACATCGTTGAGCGTGTATTGATCCGTAATCATGCTGCCGTTATAAACACCCAGAAATTTCTTGCAGAAGACATCCAGCGATTTTTTGCCGTCGGTCAGTTCGCGGATCTTCGTATCCACATCCAGCCAGATCAGTGCTCCTTCCATGTAGTAATCCTCAGGGCGCTGATAACTCACCCAACTGACCGGACGCCGTTGCGAAATGATTGGCTGACTTGTCGTATCCACCAGCGGACGCCAGTCGCGACCCGGGCTGATCACATAGTTGGCGGCGATGCGCGCGAAGATGTCCCGCGTCTGCTCTGGTGTGCGCATGCCGGCGCGTGCGGTAAGCACATTTCCCCAATACTCTGTCATTCCTTCATACACCCAGAGCAGATTGTCGCGCATGGGAACGTTGAAGTTCGGAGTCCATAAATCCGCAGGGCGGCGAAATTTTCCGTTCCAGGAATGTGTGTATTCATGCCCCAGCAGATCGCGTTCAAGAACGCCGTTCGGCCAATCTGTAAGGTAGTTTGCGGGCTGTCCGTCTTCGCTCGACTGGTGGTGCTCCAGTCCCACACCGCCAACTTTGTTGCTCATCAACAGCAGAAAATCGTAATGCTTGTAATGGTGTGAACCGTAGAGCTTGTCGGCCTCCGAGACCAGCTTCTTATGCTCCTCCAGCTCTTCCGGAGTCATCTTCAGGCCGTCCGCTTCGTCGGCAAACAGGTCAAGATGCACAATATCGGTCGAGGTGGGTGATAGATCAACGCGCTTAAAGTAGAGCCCTGCATACAACGGAGAATCCACGAGAGTGTTGAGAGTCGTCTGCTGGAATTTGACCGTATCGCCCTGCTCGGA
>JAZKAG010000074.1:13639-19357 GCA_040389265.1 Acidobacteriota bacterium | reverse complement strand
TCGGAGGCTTTCTCCAGAGCCGTGGCATATTTCCATCCGCTCGGCAGTTTTAGAGTCGTATCCACCGGAATATTGCGGGAGAAATATCCCGCCGGATACATCACAACTTCGTTCCATTCAAGATCTGCGATGGCATCTGAAATCTCGATGCGACCGGCACTGGGTTTGATGGGGGAAAGGTAGTTGAAATCGAGCCCCACGGTCTTTGCACCTGCGGTCAGCGGCACGTGGAAGGCGTACATGTTCACGCTGTCGCGTACCCACTGAACGCGCTTTCCATCCACTGTGGTCACGATGCCTCCGAGGCTCTCGAGGGGACCCGCGGGTTCGTGATGGCCAGGTAGCCACTCTGGGTAGAGCAACACCATTTCCTTTTCGTCCGGTTCCACGGGAATATTTTCATGCACTCGTTCCACGCGATCCACGATGTTGGTTAAATCCACTGTTAAATCAATGGGACTAGCATATGGCTTGTCGATCGGCGTCACGATCGGGGGCGGCATGGGCACAGGCTGAGGTTGCGCTTGCGGATTGGATTGTGCCCTTGTGCAGCAGGTGAAGGTTGCAAAAGAAAGGATGAGGAGGCAGATGGGACGCATCATGGCA
The DNA here is from genome assembly GCA_040389265.1 of Acidobacteriota bacterium. Taxonomy (GTDB): domain Bacteria; phylum Acidobacteriota; class Terriglobia; order Terriglobales; family Acidobacteriaceae; genus JAKAAZ01. The sequence continues at coordinate 18,751 of JAZKAG010000074.1, read as the reverse complement.
TCGAGTCTAATTGTTGACTGCATCAGTATGTCAATCGTGATTGGCTGCGCTGCGCGGCGGCGGAATTTCTCTGCTGCCTCGCTGTCGGCGTATCGTAGGATTTTCTGAGGATGCAGCTTATTCCTTATCTTGCCATCGCCGGCCTGAATCATATCCGCGCCATCGATCTGCTGATCGTTGTTCTTTATCTTGCGGGCATCACTTTGTTCGGTCTGCATTTTCGCGGTAAGGGAGATTCGCTTCGCAGCTATTTTTTGGCCGAACGCACCACCCCATGGTGGGCCATTTCGCTTTCCATTGTGGCGGCTGAGACCAGCACACTGACCATCATCAGCATCCCGGGACTGGCCTTCACTGGCGATTTCGGATTTCTGCAACTCGTCATGGGTTACCTGGTTGCCCGTGTGGTGTTGTGCCTGCTGTTTCTGCCTGCATATTTCCATGGAGAACTGCTGACTGCCTATCAATTGATCGATCGGCGATTTGGTCCTCGGCTGCACAAAGTTACGGCGACTGTGTTTCTTCTTACGCGCGCCGCGGCGGAAGGGGTGCGTCTGTTCGCTATCTCCATTGTGATTAGTATTGCAATCGGAACCAGCGATATTGCCTCGATTGCGATCATCACCGTCTTGACATTGTTGTATACGATCAAAGGCGGCATGGCGGCAGTCATCTGGACGGATGTGACGCAGATGTTTATTTACATCGCCGGCAGTATTGCAGCTCTGTGGGCGCTCGGGCATCAAGTTCCTGGAGGCTGGTTCGTCATTTACCAGACAGGCCACGCAGCGGGGAAGTTCACCGTATTTCATTTCGCGTTGAACCTGACGACCACCTATACATTCTGGACAGGCCTGATCGGTGGCTGTTTTCTGACGATGGCTAGTCATGGGACCGACCAACTCATGGTCCAGCGACTGCTCGCCGCGAAGAATCTGCGCGAATCGCGTCTCGCTCTTATGTCGAGCTGGGGAATTGTCGCGTTGCAGTTTGCATTGTTTCTTTGCGTGGGCGCGGGGCTCTACGCGTACTACACGCGGGTCACGCCTGGGATTAAGTATTCCAGCCCAGACAGAATTTTCCCGGCATTTATTGTCGATCACATGCCTGCGGGAATATCCGGATTGATCGTTGCGGCAGTTCTGGCGGCGGCCATGTCCAACCTGAGCGCAGCCCTCAATTCGCTTTCATCCACCACGGTTGTCGATTTTTATATGAAGCTTCGGCCGCAGGCCGCAGCGCGCGAACGCGCCAGGATTTCACACGCATCTACCTTTTTCTGGGCCATTCTGTTGTGCGGTCTTGCCCTTATTTCGCGCGGAAGCGAACACGTGGTGGAAGTTGGGCTTTCAATCGCATCCGTTGCGTATGGCTCTCTGCTGGGTGTGTTTCTGCTAGGCACGGTGACGCGTCGCGCCAATGAAGAGGGAACAATCCTCGGGATGATCTTCGGATTGGGCGTGAACATTTTCCTTTGGCGCCAGTCCGCTCCTATCGCGATTCAGATTGCTGGTTTTCACACGGTACTGCCAAGGGTCGCATGGACATGGTACGTAGTGATCGGAACGGCCATCACATTTCTAGTCGGCTACTTGTTCAGTCTCGCGTTTTCTCGCACTCGCTGGGCAAATCGTTTGCGGTCCGATCCGGGGGGGGTTGTGACGTAGCCCGATTCCGACGAATTATGCTTGTCGCGACGAAACTATTGCGGTGATTTCGCAAGCCGAGAGTTCAGGAACTCCTGGAAGACTTGAAATTGCTCGGCCCGCGGCACGCGTTCTGCCCCAATCCGCTGGCCTAACTCCTGGCACAAATCTGTGCTCGGTTGATAGGCAGGCCATGTCGGTAACGATGACGTGTTGGGGTTGCCGGTTTTCGCAAACTGCACCCAATAGCCAATGATTGCATTTGAAAGCGTCTCGTCGTAAGGCCGGTGAATCCACGTGCTCCAATACTTCTTGCTGAGGAACATGCTTTCCTCGCTGTGGAAGGCTCCGAGAGAAGCAAACTCTCCGGCTCCAACGTAGGTGAAGTGGTAGAGGTAGGCCGGGTGGTGTATTCGGGCCATCTCGATGGCCAGCAGCCGCGCCCCGAAGCCGAAATCGAAATCCGTATCCATCGTTCGGAATACGCCGGGTACTTCCTTATCCGAGTGCGCGGGATACCGGGCGAACACCTTCTCCGCCATGGGTCCAAATTCGCGGCGAAGCCCCTGCCGATATGCTGCGACGGTTTTCGGCCCGTTAGATTTTCCGCCGACTATCGGGCTCGCGAATATCGAGACCTCATCATTGTTGCTGCCGACGATCACTGGAATTTTTACTTGCTTCCCATCGGCAAAAGCAGTTGCCGGTTGCTGCGGAAAAAACCAGCCGTCAACAACTGGTTCCAGGTCGATGCGGTCGTCCTTTGCAGCGGTCAGCAGAAGCTTCTCTGCCGGCAAAGCACGCAGTGCCGCCAGCGATCCCGGACCAGTTTTAATTCCTACATCCTTGGCGAGCAATTCTCCATTCCCTTCCGCTTGTCGCATCATGGGATAGACCGAGTCGACGCAAACGCCGCTCTGCATGATGGCTCGCTGAAAGTAACCCGCGGCAATCGGTGAGGCCATCAGGTTGCAAATATCCAACGCGCCGGAGGAGGCGCCGAAGATAGTGACACGATTTGGATCGCCACCGAACCGGCCGATATTGCGTTTCACCCATCGCAGTGCTTCCACCTGATCCAAATGGCCGTAATTCCCAGAAACATGATGCGGCGATTCCGCAGCTAACGCGGGATATGCGAAAAATCCAAAGACTCCCAACCGGTAGTTCAGACTCACGACAACCACACCTTCACCCGCCAGGGTTGAACCCAAGGGCGGCCAGTTTGCTGCGCCTTCAACGTTTCCGCCGCCATGCACCCACACCATGACGGGTAACTTTGCCGCGCCGTGCAGATTTGGCGTCCATACATTTATGTAAAGGCATGCTTCGTCGGTCGCCATTTTCTGAATGCCCAACATCTGCGGCAGCCAGGGGCTGGGAGTTTGCGGACAGGCAGGACCGAATTGGATCGCCTCTTTCACTCCGGTCCAAGTCGACGGCGGCTGCGGCGCCTTCCATCGCAAGTTGCCGATTGGTTGCGCAGCGTAAGGAATTCCGAGAAAAGCTGCCACGTGGGGAGCATTTGGGGTCCAGAGACCTTGCAGCGTTCCGGCGTCAATTTGCACTCGCGGCGCCGCGGTTTGCCCTTGCAGGCGAAGAGCGCTGACGGACACAATGAAGAGCGCAACGCTGAGGCCAGCCATGATTTGCCATGTCGATTTCCCGTGGTCCAATGGCATTTTCATGAGCGCTCCAATCTCAGACTGCAAATATTTCTAACAATATATGGGATTGAGGATTCCATCGGTTGCGAACGGGTTGGCTCTTGCAAGTAGATGGTCGAATACGCGATTCAAGTGCTACTCTGGATTTTTCTTCAGGGATGTCCTGCTCGACCTTTAAATGCCATCTTCTGGCGCACTATTAGACGACAAATGGGTTGCAACAGTAATCCACTTGTCCAGGGAAACGATGAGAATATTTTTCGAGCGCGCTCAGCGCTACTGCCTTTTACTTTCCGTATTTTTGCCAGCCTGCTTTTTGGTTCAGGCTCAGCAGGCTCGCTTCGTGGTCTCCGTTCCGGTCGCAAATATGTTTTCGAAGCCATCCGCCGATGTTGATGTGGTGTCCCAAGCCATTTTCTCCACTAACGTCGACGAACTGGCAGAACAGCCTGGTTGGATACAAATCAAAACTCCGCAGGATGGATACACAGGCTGGGTGGCACGTGCCGACCTGGTGGAGCTGCACGGGAATCACCAATATGCCACGACTGGCGAAATTGCTGAGGTTGAGGAATTGCGTTCGCATCTCTATCGCGAGCCGGACGTCACGACGCAAGTCCCTTTGATGACGCTGCCTTTCGAGGCGCGCGTGCAAGTGTTGCAGGAAAAGCCCGGCGGCCGTTGGCTGAAAGTGGAACTTCCTGACCAGCGCGTGGCATGGATGCAGCAGGGCGACGTTGCCTTGAGCATGAACGGCGGCACCGATCTTTCGCCGCACATGACGATCCCGCAAATGGTGAAGTTTAGTCACCGATTTCTCGGCCTGCCGTATACGTGGGGAGGCACTTCAGGCTTTGGCTACGACTGTTCCGGGTTTGTTCAGATGCTGATGCGCCAGCGCGGCTATCGCATCCCGCGCGATGCGGATGTGCAGGCAGCGTGGAGCGGGTTTGAACCGGTCAAGGTTTCGCGCCTTCGCGCCGGCGATGTGCTTTTCTTCGGCGGTGACGGCAAAATCACACACACCGGGATGTTCATTGGTCACGGAAAATTTATTCAGGCAACCACGCATGAGCATCCAGTGATCCAGATCAGCAAGCTGGATGCATATTGGCGCAAGCTGCTGGTGGTCGAACGGAGAGTGAAACAATGAATCGTCGCAAGTTTGTCCAGGCCGCTGGTTTGGGTGGGCTGCTCGCATGTCTGCCAGGAAATTCGCTGGCCTTTGCGGACGAAAAGAAAAGGTCCGGGAGCGCAACCTCGGTTGAAACGGAGATTTATCGCCTGAAGCTGCGACATACCTGGACGACGACCATGTCCTCCAGTACGTATCGCGACATTCTTTATGTCCACTATCATCACGATGGAATCAGCGGGGTTGGAGAAGGCGCGCCGATCGTGCGCTATAAAGAGGACGCCAAAGGAGCGCAGGCCGCGGTGAATTCCGTGCTGCCCATGCTGGATTCTTCCGATCCGACCCAATTTGAAAAATTCATCTCCGACGTGTTTGCGCGAATTCCTGGACAGTGGGCAGGGAAGGCTGCCATCGACATTGCCGTGATGGACTGGATGGGAAAGAAACTTGGGGTGCCACTCTATGAATATTTTGGGCTGGATCCAAACGATGCGCCGGTGACAGATTTCTCCATCGGCATCGATACTCCTGAGATTACGCGCGAGAAGGTGAAGGAAGCAGCGGCGTTTCCAATTCTGAAAATTAAGGTGGGCTTGGATACGGATGAGCAGACGATTGCAGCGGTGCGCAGCGTCACCGATAAGCCGCTTCGCGTCGATGCCAA
>JAZKAG010000074.1:6897-13629 GCA_040389265.1 Acidobacteriota bacterium | reverse complement strand
CAACGAAGGGTGGACCGACCGAGAAGTGGCAGCGCGCAAAATCGACTGGCTATCCAAGCAAGGCGTGCAGTTTGTCGAACAGCCAATGCCAGCCGATCGCATCGATGATCTGCGCTGGCTGCACCAGCGCGCCAGTCTGCCGTTAATGGGCGACGAATCCTGTAGACATCCGGCCGATATTCCAAAGCTTGTGGGTGTATTCGATGCGTTGAACTTCAAGCTGGACAAAACAGGCGGCATGACCCAGACCTACATGATGATCCAGATGGCGCGCGCTCTCGGATTCAAGACCATGCTGGGATGCATGGTGTCCAGCTCCTGCAGCATCACCGCCGCTGCCCATCTCTCTCCATTGGTCGATTACGCGGATCTCGACGGCAATCTTCTTATCGCGAATGATACCTATCGTGGCGTCACAGTGGAGGAGGGCAAACTGATTCTTCCCGACCGCCCCGGACTCGGACTGCAATCTGCATAGGAGTAGGCACAAAGTGTTTCGGAATTCACTTGTCCCCGTCGATCGCCACGTCTCGTTCGAACTTCGATCTGTACGGAAGCTTGTGCGCAGCGCTTGTCTGGCTAGTGTCACGCTGGCCGCGTCTTCCATGGTGCTCTTCGCTCAGACAGCACCGAAACCGTTCACATTGCAGCAGGTGATGAGCGCGCCTTTCAACTCGGAGCTGGTTGCGGCACCCGTCAAGAATCGATTTGCATGGATTTCGAATGCCGAAGGACGGCGAAATATCTGGGTCGGCGAGCCTTTCAACAGCGGTTACGCCTCCCGCGCGATTACCAACTATACGGACGACGATGGCCAGGAAATATCGGGGCTGCAATGGTCTCCTGATGGGGACTCTATCGCCTACGTTCGCGGCAGCGATCCAGATGGTCCTTCGAAAATGGCTGCAAATCCAGCCTTGGTGCCGCAGGGTGTGGAGCAGGATGTGTGGCTGGCCTCGCTTGATGGTGGCGCTCCCAGGAAACTGGGCGCGGGCAACTCGCCGGCTTTCTCTACTCGCGGAGACGCGGTGGCGTGGGTGCTCGACGGACAGATCTGGTTTCTCTATTTGAGGGATGCCGACGCCAAGCCCGCTCAGCTGCTGCACACCATGGGCACCTGCGGAACCCTTCGCTGGTCGCCCGACGGCAGATCGCTGGCTTTCGTCAGTGATCGCACCAGCCATAGTTTCATCGGTGTGTATTCCTTCGTCACCAACACACTGGAATATCTGGACCCGGGCTCCGATCATGATCGCTATCCAATGTGGTCGGCTGACGGCAGTCAGATCGCGTTCGTTCGTGTCCCTTACTATAAGCGGGAAAACTATGATGAACCGCACCGCGCCGGTCTGCCATGGTCGATTCGGGTTGCAGATGTTGCGACTGGCGATGGTCGCCAAGCGTGGAAGGCTGATCCTGGACCCGGTAGCTTTTTTCGCGAGATAGTAGGTTCTCAACAAGTCTTTTGGACCGCAAACAACCAGCTCATTTTTCCCTGGGAACGCGACGGGTGGACACACCTCTATTCGATTCCGGTGCAAGGAGGGCAGCCAAAAGTGCTGACGCCGGGGAGTTTTATTGTGGAATATGTTTCCATGAGCCCGGACCGAAAGAATATCGTCTACTCCTCGAATGAAAACGACATCGATCGCCGGCATGTGTGGAAGCTTTCCGACGAAGGCAATTCTCCACAGGAACTGACACACGGTACAGGCATCGAAACTGTGCCGGTCATGGCGAGCGACAACGCCACCGTCGCCGTTCTGCATTCCGATGCAAAGACTCCGATGCGTCCGGCGCTGATCGCGGACGGCGGACGGATTCAGGATCTGGCGCCGCAGGCAATTCCGGCAACGTTTCCTGCGGCGAGTATGGTCACTCCCCACCCCGTCCTTTTTAAGGCAACGGACGGTCTGCAGATTCACGGGCAGTTGTTTCTTCCAGACGGGGTTGAGAACTGCGTTCGTCACCCTGCCGTGGTGTTTGTGCATGGAGGATCGCAGCGCCAGATGATGCTGGGATGGCATGACATGGGCTATTACTCCAACGCCTACGCCATGAATCAATACCTCGCCAGTCGAGGATATGTGGTGCTTTCCATCAATTATCGCAGCGGTATCGGCTACGGACTCGATTTTCGCGAGGCCCTCGATTATGGTGCAACCGGCGCCAGCGAGTTTCGAGATCTGAAAGGCGCGGCTCTCTACCTGCGCAGTCGCTGCGACGTCGAACCCTCCCACATCGGCATCTGGGGCGGGAGCTGGGGTGGTTTTCTCACGGCGCTGGCACTGGCTCGCGCATCCGATTTGTACTCCGCCGGGGTCGACATGTCGGGCGTGCACGACTGGAACATTGATAACCCGCAGGATTTCGCCATCTCCGACAGCGCTGCCGATCCAAACGCTCGCTGGCGGCTCGCCTGGGAGTCTTCACCGCTTTCCTCGGTAAAGACCTGGCGCTCCCCAGTGCTGTTGATCCAGGGCGACAACGATCCTGAAGTGCCATTTCTACAGACTGTCGAATTGGCAGCGGCACTTCGTCGCCAGCATGTTCCTTTCAAGGAGTTGATCTTCCCTGACGAGGTCCACGATTTCCTGCTGCATCGCAGTTGGGTGGCTGCCTACACCGCCGAGGCAAAATTCTTCGAACAATATCTTAAAAGCGATTCACAGGCATCCACCGCCCAATAAGTTCAGCCGGGCATATTTATCAATGGAGGCTCAACAATTTCCCGAGAATATATCCAACATTATGGCGAAAACAGCATCTAAGTGACTGATTGCCGCGACGATACCTGGATCTACCGCTAAGGTGGCTCGGAATAGCCACGAGTCATTTGATTTCATTATGAGTCGACGAGATATGGGGCGGGAATTCTGGGAAATGGCACTCCGATTTACCGTATTCGATAGACTGGCAGTGTTCCAGAGTTAGTCAACAAAACGTTTCCCGAGGAAGACTGTCGCAGTGATGCAGCTGAAACCCTGGACCATACAACGCGCCTTGACTTCGATCTTGCTTGTGTTCGCGCTGCTGTGGCTGCCGCGCGCCTACGCAACATCATGCAGAAGCCAGTCGGAAATGACGCCGGCCGAGCGGGATGCCTTGTCGACCGCTGCTCGTGCCATGGCCGGGGAGGTGCAGAGCGGCGATGTCTCAGCTCTCCAGGCGAAAACCATTCCCGCGGTCGCTTCGAACTTCGGCGGAATCGCTGCCTCGGTCGCAAACCTTAAACCGCTTGTCCAGCACGCCACCCTTACGGTGGACAATGTGTATACGCTCGACGCATCGACGGAACCGGCCGGTAGCGCTGCAACGGACTTTTTTTGCGGAAACCCGATCATCGTTTTTCACTTTACGAATTTGCCCCCAGCGAAGTATGCGTTGGCGATTCTGCACGCTACCGGAGTTGAGAAGCCACAGCAGATTTCTCTAGTTCTTTCTGAATCGGCGCCGAACCAGTGGATGCTGGCTGGATTCTTCAGCCGCCCAATGATGGAAGCGGGTCATGACGGGCTGTGGTATTGGGAGCGGGCTCGTGAGTTTGCCAAGAAGAAAGCGAATCTGGCCGCCTGGTTCTACTATCAAACTGCGGCCTATTTGCTGGATCCGGTACCGTTTCTAGCCAGCCCAAATCTGCAGAAGTTGCAGGAGGAAGCCAGCCAGGTGCGGCTCGCAAACCTTCCCGGCGCTACCCCGATGCCGCTGAATGTCCATGGCGCGACATTTCAGGTGACAGGAATGCAGCCGACCACAGAATTGGGCCCATGGGACTTGGAAGTGCACTACACTCCCGACCCAGCGCATCAAGCCCAGTTGCGCGACCCTGCAGCGGCCCGGCAGCAGGTCATCGATGTGATGACAGCGCTATTGCAACAGAACCCAGGGTTGCGCGAGGCTTTTCATGGCATGTGGGTTCGCGCGTATGAAGGCGATGCCTCTTTGTTCGCCCTGGACCTGCCGATGGAACAAATCCCCGCGGTAGGTCAGGCCGCGCCGACTCCTAGCCCAGTCGCGCAGCCAAAAATTCCTGTTCCAGCCTACGATCCGACCAAGCCTGAAGTCCAGCCCAGTCTTTCCGTAGACCGGGACCCTGTTCTTACACCCGATATTGAAGTGAAAGCGCCAGTCGCCCCGGGAACACCTGCCGCTGCTGCCAAGCCAGGCGAAATTCAGAAGGGAAAATCCGGTATTTACACGCTCCGCGAAGACGTGAATGAGGTGGTGCTGAACTGCACCGTTGTCAATGAGCAGGGAAAACTCGTCAAGGATTTGACGAGCGCGGATTTTCAGGTTTGGGAAGATGGCGTTCCGCAAAAAATTGATTCATTCCAATTTCAGGACCTGCCTGTATCGATGGGTATCCTGGTGGATAGTTCCGGTTCCATGCGGGACAAGCGCGCAGCCGTCGATGCAGCCGCGTTAGAACTTGTAAAGGCTTCTAATCCTGACGACGAGGCGTTCGTAGTAAATTTCTCCAATCGAGCTTATCTCGATCAGGACTTTACCTCGAACATTTCCATGCTGCAACAGGGGCTGCAACACTTCGATCCGGAAAACATGACGGCTATGTACGATGCTGTGGTGGCTTCGGCGGACGAATTGTCCAAGGATGCGCGACACCCAAAAGAGGTGTTGATCATCATCACCGATGGCGCGGATAATGCATCGAGGTTGACCCTGGAACGGGCGATCCATCGTGTTCAGTACATGGGCGGTCCGGTTGTTTATTCTGTAGGGCTGCTGTTTGGAGACGACAAGGATGAAGCGGCGAGGGCCACGGCCGATCTGGAAGCGCTGTCGGCGGATACAGGCGGCATCGCCTACTTTCCGCAGTCTCTACAGGATGTGGACGAGATTGCTGCTGAAATCGCACGCGATATTCGTCACCAATACACGATTGGCTACCATCCCACCAAGGCCGTCACACTCGGCGGATTTCGCGTAGTTAGGGTGGAGGCGGAAGCGCCGGGTCGTGGCAAGTTGATCGTCAGAACCAGCAAAGGCTATTACCCCAGGCAGGAAATTCAGCAGAAGAAAAAGATGCCTCACATCGAGCCGATCCAGTCGAACCCGTGAGTGCTCGACCCGCGCTGCTCTGGATGTTGTCAGAGCGAACGGTTGATATCTTCGAGAACTCTCCTCGTGAAGGGAAGGCCGACGCGAGGGCGCGGCAAATAGGATAGATTCGCTTCGCAATTCGGCACACATGTCTTATAGACAACGTGTAAGGTGCAGAGATCTGCCGAGGGGAGCCGCAGCGATGGCCTTGGAGCAGTGGCCCCCGCGATGCTGGCAGTATCGCGGGTAGGGTCATTGCTTAAAACATGTGGAAGTCTACTTCGATGACCATCTGGACCGGTACGGGATGGCCCTTGAACATCGCCGGCTTGAACTTATATTGACGCACGGCTTCGACTGCCTTTTGATCCAGGCCCATGCCAAGAGGATGGACCACGTGAACGCCTTCTGGATTGCCCTGGGCATCTACGATAAGTCCAACAGACGCCACGCCCTGGAATTTCACCCGTCGAGCTTGATCCGTAAATTCAGGTTCTACCTTGTGGATGACTACCGGCGCTGTTACGCCACCGCCCACGGCCATTACACCGCCGCCGTAGCCGCCTACCGATCCTGACCCGATCCCACCACCGTCGCCTGCGCCTATTCCGCCGCCACCGCCGACGCCAAAGCCGGAACCGCTGCCCCTGCCCTGTGACTTCATGACCACCTGAGTTGATTGAGGTATTCCCAGGTTGGGCATGGTGTTGTCTGCGATCTTAATCTGCTTGGGCATCACCACTGCGGGCGCGACTGCCAGTTTTGGATGGTCCACCTGAAGTTCCGGAGGATTGATGGGCGCCTTCTCAACGGGCGGTAAATGTCCTTTGTTAGCTATCACCGGTTGATGGAAGCCACCGCCACCGCCACCGCTCATCGCTTGCGGGGCGGGTGCGGTCACGGGTGGAATGTAGGGCGGCACGACCACCTGAGTGACCTCAACCTTTTGAGGCGCGACGATATGGTTGCGTGCCTGAAGAACAAACCAGACAAGCGCCGCAAAAATTCCAGCGTGCAAAAGGAACGACAGCATGCTGGAGGCAGGGCTGCGCTTTACCGCCATCGGGTCCGCAACTGCGATCGGTTGCGAAACCAGCTCCAGCGGCGGCAACTTCTCAGGGAAGAAAAAATCGCGCAGGTTTCCCAGCAGGCCTGTCACCAGGCTCTCGTGAGGCAGCTCGCGTCCCACCGGTATCGGCGTGGTTGCCAGGCGCAATTCTGGTATCGCCGGAAACGTGTCGGGCCGTTTTCGGCTGCGGGTAGGCCCAATCGAAGGGCTTAGTTCGGGATTTGTCAGTGCCGGATTGCCCATAACTGTTCGCCGGGAGGCAGAACCCCAGCATCTCCTTCAAGAATGAAAAGCAAGTTCAGTTCCAAACGAGGCCACGTCGTGCTCTTTCTATTGGATTCGGCCCAGTCCGTTTCCGGTTACCAAATACCTTTGTCGCTTCCCGTTATTTTCTGACCTACCGCCGCAGCTGTTGCCAGCCATGGGAGCAAACCAAGCCGCGCACTGCTATGTAACTCCCGCTTGCGTAGCAAACCAGTCAGCTGCGTTCCATAAAGGCTGGCGGATTGCGGCATAATCGGTACCCGCAAAAAATCTTTGCGGAAAAAAATCTCCTCGCCACCAAAGCGCGAAGCCTCCCTGACGAACCGCGGCAAATCGAG
>JAZKAG010000074.1:0-6887 GCA_040389265.1 Acidobacteriota bacterium | reverse complement strand
CGAGACCCGTACCGCGATATTGCTTCACGTAATCCGACACAATCACAAGATAGGTGGCGACACCTTCCCAGATGCCGGAAGCATTCGCCGAATACCGCAAGTCTTCGTAGTCGATCGCTCCAGATTCAACCAGCCCTGCCGAATCAACCACATCGCACAGGCGGAAGTAAAAGTGGCGATACATGCGTTGCAGCGTAGAGATCATCAGCCGATCCGATGCCGAAGTCACGCGGAAAGTATCATTGTCAATCTGTATCAACCGAGTGCGGCCCATCAAGCGATCCGCCAACGTGATCTGCTCTCCGGTCTGGCCCAGTCTTCCTACGTGAATTTCGACGGACTCGGGCAATCCAGGAATCAGGAAGTTCCACTTGCGCGCCAGGCGATCGCCCCAGCTCCTGGCGTCCAGCTCAGCCTGGAAGTGTCGCTTCATCAACGGCACCACTTGTTCTGGAGTGGCGGGGGTGTACAAATCCAAATCGCTGCCGAGATCCGGCCAATGGTCCAGCGACTTGATCACCGTCACGTCGAGGCCTTCCTCTTCAAACGCCTTGCAAATGGCATGCAGGTATGGAATCGCATTCTTGATGCGAGCCCGTTCCTCGGCCACTGCAGCTTCCGCCCATTCTGCGCGCATGCCATCCTGCGCGTCGCGATAAATTTTCAATGCGATCTCAAATCCACGCACAACAACGTGATTCAGGTTTGCAAGTTCGACCAGGTCATCGAATTCCTGGCGGCTGATTCCGATGATTTCCGAACTCAGGGCTGTATTGGACTGGGCAGACACATCACCGGCATGCTTCGACAAAAGCAGGCGAGAGAGGGTGACCATCGATTTAGACGAAATAGGCTGGGCAGTAGGTTTGGGCATATGGGCAGTAGTTTTCTCAGTTGGAATTAGGTGCTGGTGATTCAGAGTTTGGAGCTACCGGCACCGGAGGCTGGGTGGGAGCATTGCTCGGTTTTGCCGGGTGATTACCACGACGTATAAGTTCGATCGGACCTGTTTGCTGGCGAGCGGCTTGACGGTAGGCGTCGATCTCGCCACCCACCTTTTGATCGCTTGAACTGGCGACGGTAGTCAGGCTCGCGCCTTCAGCCGACCCTTCTGTTGCCAAACCAATGCGGGCGTTGGAACCGTCGGCGCTGCGGGCCTTGGAGTAATAGAACTGGGCCGTCTCAAGGTCGCCGTTTTTCTCGGAAACATAGCCCAGATTGTTCAGCGAAAACGCGCTCTGCGGATCAAGCGAGTACGCCTGCAAAAAGTCCTTCTTTGCGGCAGCCCAGTCATTCTGGTTGGCTGCGTAAACTCCATGCAATGTCAGCATTCTTGCCTGTAACTCTGTGTCGCCCTGGTTGTGAATGCGTTTCCGCAAGTCACGAGCACTGGCTGCGGCCACTTGGCTAATTGGTTTTCCACGGGTGTTGCGGTTCAGAGTCACGACGACAGGCTCAGTCGAACGCGCTGCGGCAGCTGCATCATATTGCTGTAAGGCTCCGCTAAGATTTCCGGTGGCTTCTTCGGCCACTCCCAGATTGTTCAGGGTGAAAGGATTCTGGGGATCAAGTGCCAAAGCCCGTCGCAGCATGATGACCGCCTCGAAATTTCGATCCTGTGCCATCAGCTGGATAGCTTCCACGTTCATGCGATTGACCCGCATCGGCTTTTCCTTCAAGTCGGTGAGGGCGTACGTCAGAGGCTTTCCTTCTAAATCCTTGGCATTACTCAGATCAATCCTGGCGGTGCTGTCTTGTTCCGACGCGAGCTTGTAAAATTTCTGAGCGCGATCGAGTTTGCCCTGAAGCTCCGAGATATACCCTAAGTTGTTCAGCGTAAAGGGATCGGAAGCATCATATAGATAGGCTTTGTAGAACAATCCTTCCGCTTTCTCATACTGATGCTTGCGCACGGCATCCACACCTTCGCGATTCAACCGTTGCACGGGAGTCAATTGGCTATGCTTCGGAATCGTGATTCGAATGTCTTTTCCCCAGGCAGGGCAAGATCCGGTGCCCGCGAGCAGCACAACTGCGGTCAAATATCGAAAACGAAAAACGGACATCGCAGGATTTCGCCTTTCCGCCCGATCTTGAAGACGCGAGCTATATGGGGAGACTGTTAATAGGTAATTAAGATGCGCGATATCAAAATGTGTTGCCAGGGTAAAGTATCAAATCTGGCTGGCGGCATATTCGCATAATGCACCAAGAAGTGAGCAAAGCCACCCGGCAAGCTCGTTTACCATCAAAGAGTGATGCTCGAAAATCGAGGAACAGCTAACGTGGGGCAAATGGTTCGTTTTTTCGCCGGAGTACTGCTGGTCAGCGGAGCCCTTGCGCAGGGTTCATTGGGTGCACAAAACTCAGCACCGTCCGTGGACATTCTGGCTGACCCTCCCACGTCAACAAACTCAGCGGAGCGCCCCGCGCTGCCGCCTCCGCCGAAGGGAAGAAGTACCGTCGAGGGGGGCATCATCCGCAGTGTTGACCCGGTTCGGGACCAAATGGTGCTGAGTGTCTATGGCACCAAGCCAATGAAAATACTGTATGACGAACGCACCCAGGTGTACCGAGACGGAGTGAGAGCGCCGCTCAGCGACTTGCACGCCCAGGACCACGCGTCGGTGCAGACCGTTCTGGACGGGACCAAGATTTTTGCTGTAAGCATTCACATGCTGTCCAAGGCGCCGCAAGGCGAGAGTCAGGGACAGGTGCAGGGTTACGATCCGGGCAATGCAACGTTGACTTTGACCGCGGCGCTATCACGCCAGACAATCACTCTCCATGTGCCCGCAGGCACTCCCATCGTGGGGGTGGGGCAGGTCAAAATTCCTTCGCCGAGCGCGGGGTTGCAGGACCTGGTGAAGGGAACCCTTGTATCTGTGCAGTTTGACTCAAGCAACAACGGCCGCGGCGTCGTTCGGCAGATCTCCATTCTGGCGACTCCGGGATCTTCATTTGAGTTCACTGGGAATGTGGTTTCGCTCGATCTAGCTGCGAATCGCCTAGTGTTGTTGGATCCCAAAGACGATCAAACGTACTCTATCGTTTTCGACAAAGACCGCTTCCCGATGAGCCGAGACCTTCATGTTGGCACTCACTTGACCGTAAAGACCAATTTCGATGGAACTCATTACGTGGCTACCTCTGCCACGGTCCTGTAGCTGATTCGGGCAGGAAATCAGACGCTCTGACAGGAACCAAGCATCTCGCATGGCGAGGCAGGCATCCAAATTGCGAATCAGAACATTCCTGGTTCAGCGCTCGCTGGCTGGCGGACGGATTGTCTGGCTTTCGCGTTCTTTTCGCTCGCTAATTTTTTGGACGCTAAGACCGTCAAGACTTTATAAGGATGGTGGAGCGTGACTTTGGCCATGAAGCGCTTGTTGATAATTTTCGCTTGCATCGGCGCAGGGCTGCTGTCTGGTTGTCGTGGCGTCGGGTTACTTCCCGCGCAACCTCCAGTCGTCCCAACGGCGACGATTACTGCGTCACCGGCGACGGTAGCGCCAGGAAGTTCTGCCACATTGTCGTGGACAACCGCGTACGCCTCGACTGTGACCATCGACAATGGCATCGGTGCGGTGCCTCTTTCAGGCTCGATGCCGGTCGCTCCCTCCGCGACGACGCAATATACATTGACTGCAACTAGCGTCAACGGTACCGCAACCTCCATCGCGACCGTCACCGTGAAAACTCTTCCGCCGACCGTGAAGTTCAGCGCAGCGCCAAATTCGATCATGCCAGGGAACTCTGCCACCTTGACATGGAGCACGACAAACGCGACGACTGTGACCATCGATCACGGCATTGGGACTGTTGCGGCTTCTGGTTCCACCACCGTCAGTCCAACCTCCACCACGACCTACACCCTGACCGCAACCGGCAGCGGCGGCACAGTTACGGCTACAGCGAACGTGACCGTCCAGCAGATCATGCCGACGGCGAGACTGACTGCATCACCGTCGACGATTACGGCCGGCCAAACCTCAACCCTTACCTGGTCGACTACCGGTGCGACAACTGTTTCAATCAACCAGGGCATCGGTGTGGTTTCGGCTTCGGGAAGCACGGTTGTCAGTCCAACCGATACGACGCTATACACCTTGACGGCAACCGGAATCGGAGGGACTGCGACTGCGAGCACAACTGTGACGGTGGGGAGGAGTGGGACTACGAATTCTCCCATCACCCACTTGATTATCCTGATGATGCAAAACCATACACTGGATAACTTGTTCGGGACTTTCCCCGGTGTGAACGGATTGGATGCCACTTTACCCAGCTACCACCAGGTTGACGCGGCCGGGAACACAGTTTCGCCCACGCCTGTTACTTCGCTGTCCGTTGCGGACCTGGCGCACAGCCAGCCTAAGTACGCGGCCAGCTGGGATAACGGAGCCATGGATAAATTCGCCTTTGTAGAAGGCGATGAGGCGATGCAATACTACGACAGTTCTTTATCCGGACTGGCCACTGACAAGAAGCCTTACGGCATTAGTACAATTTGGAACTATGCCAAGAAATATGCCCTAGCCGACAATTTTTACATGTCCGTCATGAGCAGCGAACCGGCACAGGAATTGGAATTAGTGTCCGCGACTGTTGATAGCGAAAGGACGTCGGGAAGTCTGCCGTTTTATGACCCCTGCAGCGCCGTTGAGCAGCAACGAAATGGCGGCGGCACAATTGCCGTTCCTTTGACGGAGACCAATGTCGGCGATCAGTTGACAGCCAAGCAAATCTCGTGGGAATACTCCGAGATCAATTTTGATACCTCGCAGAATGGGACCTGCATGGATTATGTCCCGCAGGAAGAGCCTTTCCAGTACTTCACCACGACTGCGAATTCTGAACACACAACCACCTTCACTATGGCTTCATTCAACAACATGCTGACTGCCGGCACGTTGCCCTCCGTTTACTGGATTCAACCCGACGGAGCCAAGGACATGCATCCGGGGGCAGGCAATATTCTGGATGGAGTTGAATTCGCCGACAACATCGTGCAGGCAGTCAAGAATTCCGGCGAATGGCAAAGCACCGCGATCATCGTGCTGTTCGATGAAAGTGGAGGCTGGTATGACCATGTTGCGCCTCCGCAGCTTTCCGGCAATCCGTTCGGAGTCGGCGGCCAAGGGCTGGGAATGCGCGTGCCAGTGATGGTGATTTCACCGTACGCGAAGACAAATTACATTTCGCACCAGCAGATGGATTTTGTTTCAATCCTGCGGTTCATTCAGTGGAATTGGAATCTTGGAGAAATTCCCGCTGCGATCCAGCACGCACGCGAGCAGCAGAGCGGAGATATATGTGATCTGCTCTCGACAACGTGTGGTGCGCCGTCGCCGTAGCCGCATCCCCGCGACGTCCTGCTTCTCGCAAACCTCGCCCTCCAGTAAGCTGATGAGAGAGGCTTGTTTTGAACTGCCGCGGTTGAGGTGAAATGGCATCGCGAAACAGACGAGATTTTCTTAAGCTCTGCGTTGCATCGATTCCTGCGCTGGTTATCGCAGAAAAAGTTGATGCGGAACGAATTAACGCTGGTACGCCGACGCAACCGCAATATCGCACGCCTTCCACGCTCGATCGCTATCTCGACCCATTATCAATTCCGAAACGATTAGTGCCGCATAAGTCGAGCAAGGATAAGGCTGAATATCGAGTGCGCATGGTGGAGTTCAAACACCAGATGCATTCGCAACTCCCGCTCACCACAGCGTGGGGATATGAAGGCCAATATCCGGGTCCGATCTTTGACGTAATGTCAGGTGTGCCTGTTGCAGTGACATGGGAGAATCGTTTACCGACGCAACATATATTTCAAATTGATTCTCACATCCACGGTGCAATGTCTCCGTCGCCCGCAGTCCGGACCGTGCCTCACCTCCATGGCTCGCGGACGACATCAGACAGTGACGGGTTGCCGGAGAAGTGGTTCATTCCGGGAAAGTCGGTACGCTATCACTATCCAAACGATCAGCAGGCTGCGACGCTTTGGTACCACGACCATGCCTTAGGAATCACACGGCTGAACGTGTACGCAGGATTGTCCGGTTTGTATCTTCTGCGTGATGCTCATGAGCTCACTATGAACCTGCCTTCGGGCGATTACGAGATTCCAATGGTGCTCCAGGACCGCTTGCTCGATGACAAGGGGCAACTTATTTACCAAGCGTCATGGGAGGAGGGTGCGCCTGTGCCTATAGGCGTTTGGGGACCAGAATTCTTCGGCGACCTTCCAGTCATTAACGGTACAGTTTATCCGCACCTCGAAGTCGAACCGTGCCGCTACAGATTCAGAGTTTTGAATGCTTCAAATTCACGTTTTTACAATTTGTATCTGAACCTGGCAGCCCATCCAACAGACGTTCCTAAGCTGGTCTCATTCCACCAGATTGGTAGCGATGGAGGTTTCTTAAGCAAGCCTGTTGCACTCGAGAGGCTATTGCTGGGGCCGGCGGAGCGCGCAGATTTGATCGTGGATTTTTCCGGCTTGGAAGGAAAGACCGTCACCCTTTCAAATAATGCATCCGCTCCTTTCCCTGGATGGGACATCATCGATCCAATTCATCCCACGCTGTATGAGTTGATGCAGTTTCGGGTCACCCTTCCCGCCAGCGCAAAAGGCAAGTCGTTCAGCATGCCGGCTGAGAAGCCGCTACTGAGGATTAGCCCGACCACGGCGACCGTGAATCGGGATTTCGCACTCACTGAGAAGATGGATAAGCAGGGCAATTCGCTTGGGCTGCAAATTAACGGGAAGGGCTACGATGACCCCGTCACGGAGTCGCCGAAATTGGGCTCAGTTGAAACCTGGCGGTTCATCAACGCGACTGACGACGCCCACCCAATGCATTTGCACTTGGTGCAATTTCAGGTGC
>JAZKAG010000073.1:0-14079 GCA_040389265.1 Acidobacteriota bacterium | reverse complement strand
TCAATATTCAAAATCAGGAACGACCCGAAGCCGGATGCCGTCAGCGATGTATCCATCGGATGGAGAAAGCGGTCGGGATGCGCGGGGCGGGCGTCGGGCATTCCCCGAGTCTTCACGGATGAACGCGGATGATCGTTTTTCCCTTTGTGCGCTCGTTTGGGTTGAAGGCGGCGACGCCATCGTCGAGGGCAGCGACCTTGCCGATGTTTGTCCGCAGCCGACCACGCCGGACCCGCTGGGCGACCTCACTCAATTGGGCGCGATCGGGTACGACGACGAAGTCGATTGTCAGGCCGTCAGCGGGCCTTGCCTCGGTGGGGCCGGCGATGGTCACCAGCGTTCCTCCGGCGCGAATCACGCCCGCGGACCGCTTCGCGATCTCGCCGCCCAGGACATCAAACACCAGGTCGACTTCGCCGACGTCTTCCAGTGCGTCGTTATCGAGGTCGACGAACTCCTGTGCGCCGAAGTCGATGGCCGCCTGGCGGGCGCTAGCGTGTCCGGTGCCAATAACGTACGCGCCGGCCTCGCGTGCGAGCTGGCTCGCCATCGAACCGACTACGCCGGCTGCGCCGTGCACCAGGACGCTCTGCCCCGCCTGAAGATGGCCGTGCTCGAACAGCCCTTGACACGCGGTCAGGGCTGGCATCACGAGGGCCGCGCCCACCGTGAAATCAACGTCGCCGGGCAGCGGTGCCAGGTTCCGTGCCTCCACGGCCACATACTCCGCCAGGGTGCCGTCGCGATACCAATCCGTCAGGCCGAACACTCGCTGTCCAATCGACAGGCCCGTCGTGCCATAGCCGAGGGCGCTGACCACTCCAGCCAGTTCGTGTCCGGGGATTGAAGGCGTCCGGTCACGGCCGGCGCGATCGGTCCAGGTCGAGGGCCAAGTCAGCTCATCTCCCGTGAATCCCGACGCATGAATCTGAACTACGACGTCGTTTATCGCCGGCTGCGGCTCGGGCCGTTCCACCAGCTTTGCTCCGGCCGTTCCCGCAGCCTGATCCGTCACCACGATCGCCTTCATCGGTCACCTCCCGGTGTCGAGTTCCTGCCTGTACGGTAGCCAATTCTCCTATGTCCCAGGCCGGACGGTCGGGAGATGTTCCGATCCGATCCGCAGTAATGGTGTCTCTGCGGCTTGCCATTAGGGTGTGCAGAGCTATTGAGCTGGGCTGCGGACTTTCACGACGACCCCGCCTGTCACTCCGCAAAAGGTGGCCACAATCACCGCGTCTCCTGCCCGGACCCGACGGATCCGGCCATCGGGTTCGATACGAAGGACATCGGGTATAGTTCCCCGGTCGATACGGTAGGTCATTCGTTTCAGGTCAGGAAGCTGGACTGGGTCTTTTAGTTGGTCGTACCTGAGAGTCGCCGAGACGCGGAGGTAACCGTTCTCCATGGGAAACGTGTGCAACTCAAGGCTCTTGAGGCCCTTACCGGACGGTGTGACATGGAGACGGAAATAGCGTTCGGAAACGCCATGGTCCGCAAAATGGGCGGTGATGACGACCAAGTCGTTGTCGAAGATGAGTGGAACGAGCGGAATTGATCTCAGTGGAGAATCCTCGGGGCCGGGAGCGATCCTCTTACCGTTCCAATTCGTGAAACCAGGTCTCGACTGGGCGACGGTATAGTAGAGAACTTGGTTGGACGAAGTTTTCAAGGGGACTTTAATGGGCTGCGCAAACTCGACAGGATTGTTGGGCGGGGTGACTTCCAGCCTGTCCGTAAGGAATTCGAAGTCCTGCCACATAAGAACGTTCGACATTCCGTAGGGATTTTGTGCCCAGGTCGTTTTGAGCGGAGCCGCGATTTTCGGGCGGATTGCAGAGAAAAGTGGTTCGCAGTCGCTGCGGTCGTTAACGTCCCTCTCAACACGGACCACGATGCAAGTTGTCCTAACCAGACCGCCAAAGGATGTCTCAACCAATGCTGCGCCCCGGCGGAGAGGCCTCATGCCGCCGGTGGCCTGGTCGAATTTGATCACGGGATTAACTTTGTCTTGCTTGACCGCGAAGCGGGCATAATGCCTGTCCACCTGGATGGGCACCCGCACATCGTAATAGTAAGCCTCGGGGTAGAGGTAAACCTTATACTCTGGGTGTTGCGCCCAATCACGCCCGTCGTCGAGATTCAGACGCAACGTATCCGTATCCCTGTTTCCTCCCTGTGCGACGATCAGCGCGGCAGGTTTCCGCCCGGAAGGCACAATGTGTAAAAAAGTGCGGCTTTTGTCGAATGCACGGTCGGGAAACGTGCCGAAGACCGTCAGTTCAACCTCGCCCAATCTGAGTGGCACAAACTCGATATAGGCGGTGCTGTCGGGGCGATAGAGAACCGGAAGCTTCTGGTACCCTCCATCGATCCGGTAAGCGTCGGCAAATTTGTGCTCGGGGTCCAAATATCGGCTCTGAATGGTGCCCACGTTGGTCAAGCCCTTGTCGTGGAGGAGCAGAGATATCTGAGCTTTTTCAGCGAGCTTGAGCGGGGTGGAAGGCGACACGATCTGAATCAAGCTGCCCAATTTTGGTCTCGTCGGCGTGTTGATGGGGGCGGCGCTTTGGGCTGCTGCAGCGAACTGCGCTATTGCCAGTGCTAGAATCCCCAAAGCCAAGAGCTGCGCATTGCTCTGTAATATGCTCCGCCGAAACATACGTCGATTCTCCCACTTTTTCCACGCCCCGGCATTTCGGAGTGCCTGACGGGTGGCCTAGATCTCGCTGCAGATTATTCATTGCGTGCGCCCTGTGACCCAATCGTAAGCGAGGCAAGACGGCATCAGAGTCATGTAGTGAGCAATAATCATCCCGGCCGCGTCCGCCTCGATGCGAAACCCGAAACGACCGCGCCACACCACTTTCATAAAAATTGTCTCACTGTTAATTTGTCTCACTCTCGTGATCGATTCAGAAGCGAGTCCAGCGTGAATCTGTCAGGCTCCCAGAACGCCAGTAAGAAGGCTGCAGCGGCCGCCGAGAAGACCGAATAGTCGAATGGCGTCTTGATGCCAAGACCTGTGAACATGCCCATTGCAAATGACAAAAGCAGAAGACCGGAGAGGACGGAAATCATTCTTATTTTGAAACCTGCGATGAGCAATATCCCAAAGAGTGTCTCCGCAACCGTAGCAGCCCAGGCAAATGCCACTGCCCATGAACTGGGGAAGAGAGACATTACCGCGCCCGTGTATTGCACGAAATGAGCGAAATCTCCCCAGGCTACGTTCTTTGCTCCATGTGGCCCCCATAAGCCAAAACGATCAGCCACAGCAGACAAAAAGGAAGCTCCTAGCGCAAACCGTGCGAACACACGGACAATCCCTGTCGCAGTCTCGGTGAGTTGCGAGGTTTTTGAATTCATACGCGCCTCCGCGTGGGGAATACTGCTTTTGGCAAAATGGTTTCACCAGGGAAATACATTGCGCAGGTCCGAAGCTTGTGAGCGGGCGTGAGAATCGATGTTCATTCATCTTTGATGAAGAACACGACGACCTCCCTGGTTTCGCCTGACTTGCTTTACGGCTTACAGTATGAACGTCTTCTCATTTTCAGCGAGCCACTCATTCGTGTCATATCTCATTGGTTGCGAGTCGGTCCAACCGCGGGTCCCCGACATTTAGGCGAAAAGAATGTGTCAATGAGCGCATTGGCTAAAATGTGTTTTTTCCAAATCCGCCAGTACCGAAATTCGCCGCAGATGCCCCTTCCCAGATCCATGTGCTTCGCATGATTCAACGCATTTTTGTGAGTGCCTGGAGATATTCCCATGCCGAATCGGTGAGCGTTCAGCTTATGTTGCCCCCAGGCGTGATTCCGTCCTGATAAGTCGCACTGTGTTCAGGAGCGGTGACAACAGGCCAAAACCACTCATGGAGCAGGGGTCGCGTCTCTATTAGGCTCACTTACTCCTCATAAATGCGCATGTCCTTAGCAATCGATCACTACACAGACAAGTGGATCATTTCCTATTTGCCGAACTCACCTGCGATTCCGAAATGCCCCTTCGTCAAACGGTTGAGTGGCGAATCTCACTCAATATGAATTTGAATCAGGAGGGCACTGGAATGAAGTGTAGTCGATCGACCAAATCGTTTATGCCCTCGACTTTCCAAACTCAGGAACACCTCGGCACATTTAGTTCTACTGGACGATCACTTGCAACACTGCGTTGCGGGTCAGGCCCCCTGAAGTCGCCGCGACGGTAATCGTGTAGGTCCCAGATGGTGTGCCTGGAGTGGTCTGTGAATGTGAACTCATCCCGCTGCCCGGTCCGCATCCGATCAACGGCGTAAAAGTGGCCACGATGAGCAAGGCGACTAGCATAGAAAGGGTTTTCCGCCTTCGAAGCGTCAGCAGGCCTACCAGGATTAGCAGCGGCATTGAAGCCATTGGGAAACCGGCGCGATTCGCGATTCGCCCAGCCATCGTTGACATGGGCGCAGTCGTTCCTACGGTGACTGTCACAGTCTGCGGCGCCGTTCCGTTGAATTGCACCGAAGAACTCGACAAGCTGCAGGTGGGCGCCGGTGTGGTAGCCGGGGAGATTGCGCACCCGAGGCTGACCGCTGCTGAAGATGAGCTGACAGGCGTCAACGACAAGGTAAACATCGCACTTTGTCCGGCGCTGACACTTTGCGAGGCCGTTGGCGGCCCGGTGATCGCGAAGTCAGGAGCTGCTTGAACTACCAGTGTGAGGGCGACCTGATGCGTAATGGTTCCAGCCGATGCGTGAACTTCAATGGGATAGGTTCCGGCGGCGGTATTGCTGGCAGTCGTAATGGTAAGCAACGACGTAGTCGTTCCGCCTGGCACGGACGCGGGGTTGAACGCACAAGTAGCACCGCTGGGTAATCCGGAACAGACGAGCGTCACAGTCTGGTTGAATCCAAAGTTCGGGTTCAGGCCGATGGTCGCACTCGAAGGATTTCCCGCCGTGATTGTGGACGGCGAAAAGCTTGTCGCAGAGAGTGAGAAATTTGCAGAGCTCGTGTTTAGCAACACGCCAATGCCGCTGAAGCCGCCGGTCTCAAGCTGCAGAATCGAGAAAACAATGTCCGGCCGCCCATCGTTATTCATGTCCGCGATAAGCGGAGTCTGGATTGCACCGTTTTTCGTAATGTAGTCATTGGTAGAGCTGAATGTGCCGTCCCCGTTTCCTAACAGAACTCCTGTTTGGTTGGGGGCGACCACCTGACCACCTGCACTCTGGTCAGGTGAGACAAGCAAGTCCGGAATTCCGTCGCCATCGAAGTCCACCGCTCCGACCCGGAAGAAGGGTAGCTGTGGCTCCAAAGTGAATGCGCCATCGCCATTGCCCAGGGCGACCTGATTGCGTGAGACCAAATCCGCATGGCCGTCATTCGTGAGGCCGGCCGTAAACCGCGCACCAAAGCCGGAAAGGTTTGAGGGAAAAACCGCTGCCTGAAACGTGCCGTCGCCATTGCCCAATAAGAGCGCTGTTTCGATAGTCTGGGTAGTAGCTCCGGCCGCGATATCCAAGTTGCCGTCCCCATTGAAATCCGCTGCCACCAGCTTATCGGCGCCGCCGTCAAATACATATGGCGGGGGCGCAAACGTCCCGTCTCCTTTTCCCAGCAATATGGCCAGAGATTGGTTGCTCAATCCTCCCACCGCAACATCCAATTTCTTGTCGTTGTTAAAGTCGCCCGCCACAACGCTGATGGCGCCCGTCACGCTTTGAACACCCTGAGGATTGCACATCGGTGGTTGAAGGATTCCGGCGCCATTCCCCAACAGGACGCAGTAGCCCCAATCCCCGGTTGGGCCATCGACGGTCACGGCCAGCAAGTCCAGATTGCCATCTCCATTGAAATCTCCCGCGATGACTTGGGCGGCCGGCGCATTGAGGACGTTGGCGTAGGTGTGCGACAGCGACAATTGGCCCTTGCCATCGTTAGCGAGGATGTCGATGTCAAAGTTCAGCCCGGCGGCAACGCCGGGGACCCTTTGCTGGTTATCAAATTTGCCGATGGCTGCGACGGGAGGGAAAGGGCTGGATATATTTGCCGCCCCCACTCCCTGAAAGGTGCCATTACCGTTGCCGATGAGTAGATTGTTGCCGATAGCGATGTCCGGCTTTCCATCCAGGTTGAAGTCAGCAATGGAAATTCCACCGTCTACAAGCGGTGGCTCTGAGTCTGGAGAGAGAAAGTTGAGAGCATAGTTATTCGCGTTCGAAAATGTCCCGTCCCCGTTTCCCAGGAAGATCTGTCCTGCGATCCCGCCGACTTCCGCGACCAGATCCAGCTTGCCATCGCCGTTCAAATCCGCAGCGGCCATCGTGCCGCTCACATTGGGGATAGAAAGTGTGGGAGCCTGGAATGTTCCATCGCCATTGCCCGTCAGAAGATATATCCCCAAAACCGGGGCAATATTCGGGCAGTTCAACAAAAGGTCCGGTTTGCCGTCACCATCGAAATCTCCAGAAATGGCAAAGGCAGTGGAACAAGAGGAGGGAATGCCGGCTGAGGTCTTGGCCGCTTGAAAAGTTCCATCGCCATTCCCCAGGAACACAATCTCCATACCAGCTGCAGTGCCTAGCGTGCTGACGGCAACATCCGCTGTGCCGTCGCCATTGAAATCGGCAAATGAAATGACGGTTGATCGCGGCGATGCCACTCCAAGACCATATGGCACTCCCGCCGAAAATGTCCCGTCTCCATTACTTAGATAGACGATCAGGTTGCTACCATATACCCCCACTACATCCGCTTTGCCATCGCGGTTCAGGTCGGTGGCGGCACTGGACTGCAAGGCCGCGCCGCTTGCAATTGTCTCCGCAGCTTTGAATGTACCGTTGCCGTTGCCGAGAAGTACCAGAAGCGTGCCGGTTCCCGCCTCCAGCACATCCGGATTGCCGTCGCCATCGAAATCTGCGACGGCCAGAGGCGTCCCTGGGACCTCCGTGCCGACCGTGAAATTTCCATCCCCATTGCCCAGTTGTAGAGTGCCATCGCTGCTTAGCACATCGGGTTTGCTATCTCCATTGAAATCGGCCGAAAACAAACTGCCAGATCCCGCGTATGAAGGAGGCTGAAAGAAGGAGACTTGGCCATACAACGACGAAGCGACAAGAAAAAAGCCCAAGCAATACCCGACCCTGCGTGGGAGTTCGTTTTTCATATCTGCACCGATAAGACAAACGGAGGATACCGAACAGTCCCGCCGGAATTGTCACGTCGCTGTCATTATTCTGTCTAACCTTAGTGCGCAGCGAGTTCCACGGCGATCCGCGACGAGTGTTTAGCTGGCGCCGCTCGATTGCATCCTTCGGCAAAAAAATAACTGAACGGGCGCAGCGGAAGGCCAGGTCTCGTCGGCCGTTCAAATCTGCGCGTCCCCGACATTCCTATTCCGGAGGGACACTCGGCATTTCCCGATCAGAGAAGGGCTCTATTTAGGAGCAGGTTTCAGCACGCGGAGAATCCTCTCCTGTGTCCGTCAGAAGCAAAAAGCAAGCATTTTGCGGGGAAGTTTGGGGATTGGCGGCTTTAATTCGCAGATCGAAAGAGGCTCAAGACTGCATGGTGGATCAAGTCGCAAGCGAACATTCTCCACCTTCGAATTCCGTCAACAAACCCAATTTGGGTCAAAACCGGTCAATCTTTCGCTTCCGGTTATGCGGGAAAGGGCGTGTCAATGAGTGATCGCCGATCTGGCACAAATCGGGACAGCAAAGTGCACTCGTCTACGAAACTCAACCGTGCTGCGTGGAGATCTGCGCCAGAATCGTGCGTCGGCGCGACAACGCTGGTTTCCGGTCACTCGACCCACACCGTCGCGCCCTTGTCGACCTCGGCGATCTCGGCGCGAATTCGCCCGCCCTTGCGTTCGGCAGAAAGCTCGCTGACCTTTCCCAGATACGGCAACAGGAACACCCGGTTTCCCGCGCTCGCAGGGAAGGAGACTGCAACGTTTCGTGCTGGAATTTGCTTCGTATTCTTTAGCGCCTGAAGACCTGTGAAATTGAACAGGAAAATGTGATCCTTGCCGTCCACGCGAGCTATCTGCGCGGAGACGAAAGGCGAAGCCTCCACCTGAACGGGCGCGTCGAAGCCAAGTGCTTGAATGACACCGGTGTCGAAGTCATGGCGCAGCGATTGAAAGCTCTGTCCGGCGGCATCCCCGCGAACCGCAGCCTTGTTGAATTCCGCACTCAAAGCCTTCCAGTAGGCGCGGCCTGGACAGTCTGGAAGGTAGGCATACTTCAGACCAGCAGAGCCCATCGATTTCTGCGCCGAGTTGCGGATACCAAGGAGCTGATGCAAGGGATTCGACCCGTGCGCTTGGCCGGTATCGTCGTAGTGCCCGGACTGACCGGTGACAACCAATTTCCCTCCGGACTTGGCATAACTTTTCAGCTCCGAAAGTTCCTGCGCGCCTAAACAGCGCGCGTCCGGCAGAGCCAGCATCTCACCGCGAAAGTCCTTCAAAGTGCGCGGCGTGACGATCTCAAATTCGCGATGGGAATGCATCAACAGCGCCATCATCCCCAAATAGGAATCCAGAAACTCTTCACAGAAGTAGTCCCGGGTATGCGGCGAAAAATAAACGCCGATTGGATGGATGGTCTTCCTGGTGTTGTAAAACACTTGCTCATGCTCGGCAATCCAGCCAAAAATCTTCGTTCGCATGGCAATGTCGTTTGAGCCCGACATAACGTGACCGCGCGCGTCCCAGCAATTCGTTCCCGCCGCCAATTGCGAAGCAAACAGGTTCTGCATGTTTTCGCTTGGGCTGACACCTTTCTCCCCGTCCCAGGAATAGCTCAGCATCCACGTGGCCTTTTCAACGGCAAAGCCCCGGAACGTGTACATGCCTATCATCCAATGCAGCCAGTCCAGCGGCGCTTTGTCCGCGGCGTTCATGGCACGCTGGATGCGGTTCTCCGTCGGATTGTTCCAGTTGTACTCGTGCGCGATCACGTCGATCACGCCGTAAAGCTGGTAAACGTCCGCCCCAAACTGCATCGCCAGGAACTCAATCCCGGGGTAGACCTCCGCGATGGTCACCGACTTCGGGTTGACCGATTTCATGTTGTCGCGGACTTCCTTCATGAACTCGGTAATCGATGCCATGCGGAAATCGACCCAGCGCCGGAAATTCGCGTCGGAAAAATCGCCCAACTTCAGGTCTTTCATGGCATCGAGTCCGGTCCGGGACTTGAACTCTGCCACTGTGTATTTGTCGAAACTCGACCAACTCGTCGCCCAACCGGGAAAGTGCGTCATCCAGAACGCGACATCCACGTAGATGCCGTCGATACCGGTCGCAGCAATCTGGCGAACGTGTTCCATGTAAATCTTCCGCCACTCCGGAGCATAAGGCGTGACCCACACATCTTCGTCTCCCTTGCTGATCCAGAAAGCGGTGCCTCCTCCAAACAGCGCCGGCTCGCCGGTGATCTTTCTTTGCATCCAGTCCGGATGCTCCTTGTAAAGCGTGTGTTTCGCTTGGGCGGCATTCGAGGTGATGCATTCGAACCCCGTAACATATTCGAAGACGTAGTTCCCAGCCGCATGAGCCTTGTCCGCCACCGCCTTCAGCGCGGCCAACTGTTCGCTGGGGTTGGCCTGGCGAAAACTCTCATAGTGGCCCTGGATGTCATTGTCAGTCTCGATGCCAAAGACGTGCGTTTCCTCGGCTTCCTTTATGATCTCGTCGACACGGTCCAGCCGGAGAGAATTACCTCCAATGCGCACATAGTGTGTCCAGGGCAAGGGGCGCGTCGAACCGCCAGCGTGGGCGACCGGGCTGCCCAGCAAATGCGATGGATCGACAACCATCAACGTAATTCCCATCATCTGCGCCTGAAGAAACTCGCGCCGTGTCAGCATGCTCGTCCCCCTCCTTTTCTTTGCATTTCTTCCTCATTATTTACGGAATACCGCGAAACGGATCACCGTGCGAGCTTAGGAACATGAACCTCAAGGAGATGTTTCGACTTGAGTGACCTCGGTTCCGGTTTGTCTAAAGTCAAATTGCAATATCCACACTCTGCGGACTAACTGACCGTCAACTTGTGCGGGCTTGAACTTCCACTCCTGCGCTGCTTGCAGTGCCAGGTTGGCGAAATATCTACTTGGCCCGAGTGAGTCGAGGGTGGCATTCGAAACATCGCCGTTTGGATCGACGGTGATCCGTACCCTCACTCTGACTGTGCCCCGAATGGTCCTGCTCGCACTTCGGGGTACGTCGGGCAGAACTCGCTTCACGACTTCACGATTCATCGCCCCTTCGGTTTGTGTCCCCGGAAGTACAGACCGAGGCGGCGTTTCAGGCGTCGCCGGCCTAGGTGTCGGAATTGCGGTGGTCACAGGGTGCTGCCTTACGTCACGCAACGATGGAAGGGTTCGGTGAGATCGCAAGCACAGAACGGCGATAGCCGCAAACACCGCGATCACCGTGGCAATGAATGCCGTCCCGCGGAACCTGGCAGGTACGGTTCCCGTTTTGTCGAAGTTACCGGCCAGGTTCGGCAACGATCGGGCAGGTTGGGACCGAGCCTGGTTGACATCGTCGAGCGTGTAGCGCAGCGCTGGGTCAACCTGGAGACAGCACTGCGCAAGTCCGGCAAAGGGTTGTGCGATGGATTCTGGCACAATCGGTTCTCGATTTGCTGATCGATCCCATGCGGGTGGATGCTGGGTCAACGCTTCGACTAAGGTGATGCCGAGCGACCAGACGTCCGCAGGCGAAGAAATCTCCTTGCTGGCGACCTCGGGCGCGTCATAAATACTGAGAGGCCCAAACTGTTTGTGAACCTCGCCCATGACCTCAAGGCCGTCCCCGGAAATTTTCAACTGATTGCCGACGACCATGATGTTCGACGGTTTCAGATGACCGTGCACGAAACCTCTTCCGTGAAGATAGAAAAGCGCGTCGAGAACCGGAGTGAGCATCTCCTGGGCCTCACGGGGCGAGAGGGGCCGTTCCGGAATAATCTCTGACAGAGCTTCCTCGGCAAGCTCGGTCACGGAGTACACGAGCCCATTGATCTCGGTCTCACAACGTCCGGTATGAAGCAGGTGCATTAAGTGAGGATGAGAGAGGTTTGCTGTCAACTCCCACCCGGCGAGAATTGCTTCCGCCTCGAGAGGGTCAACTGCAATCAGCTTGATGGCGGCCACTTGCGACCCAGGGCCTGAAAGTTCCGTGAGAAAGACCCCGCTCCGGTCAGAGCCTCCTAACCATTTGAGAAGGGTAAATCTCCCCTCGATTACGCGTCCTGTCCAATCGCTACGAATCGCCGCTGCAGTCATCGCCCAACCATCTTTATCGGAGCATAGCAAGAGTCCGAACGCGCGGACAAATGCTCGGTTCGCTTTCAAGAAAAACATCCGCTGCTGCTTCCCATATGTGGGAGACTTGCACTCAGTAAGTTTCTTGGTCGAGGCAATACATCAGGGAGCGCACATGAGCTACGTCGAAGCGAATCTGATTCCAGGGGAACGGGTGATCTACAAAACCAAGCTCCATTGGAGCGTGATGCTGTGGAACATTATTTTGGGATGTCTGCTGCTTGCTCTCGGGGGTTTTCTGCTCTATTACGCACGGACACACGTCGAAGTTGGAGTCAACAATCTTCACATTATGGAAATTGGGGCCGCCGTGTTGATCGTGGGTGGCTTCGTCCTCATTCTCGTAGGCAACCTGAGGCGAAGCGCAACGGAAATGGCGGTGACGAACCGACGCGTGATCATAAAAAGAGGCCTCGCAAGCCGAACAACGATCGAAATGCTGCTGAGCAAAGTCGAGAGCGTGGAGGTGAGTGAACCAGCCTTCGGGAGGATGCTTGGTTACGGCTCGATTGTCGTGATTGGTACGGGCGGTACCTCCGAACCTTTCCACAAAGTGGCACATCCAATCGAATTTCGGAGCCAGGTTCAGCAACAGATCGAGAAGTTGCGACCAGGAGACGAAGTGCCGGAAGGTAATACAAAGTGAAGAGACGACCGACTTTATCTTTACGCCACATCATCCTATGTTCCTTGTGTGTCCTGAGCCTGCCATTCTGTTTCGCCGCAGATAACCCGCCGAAGGCAGACACAATATATTTCAACGGCAACGTCATCACTATGTGGGATCGGCATCCGAACGCACAGGCAGTAGCGATTCGGGGCGATCGATTTGTCGCTGTCGGTACAGATGCCGACGTGCTGAAGACGGCAGGATCCGGTACCCAAAAGATTGATCTTCATGGGCGATCTGTACTTCCGGGCCTGATTGCGGGTCATGTCCACCCCATCATGGCTGCACTCAGTGAGATCGACGGCCCTATACCGGTCTTCCACTCCATTCCAGAGATACAGGCCTACATTCGTGAACAGGCCGGGAAATTGCCTTCGGGTCAGATCATCGTGGTTCCAAAGGTGTATTCGACACGGCTCATTGAACACCGCTACCCAACCCGGCAAGAGATTGACGCAGCAGCAGGCGGGCGCGAAGCAGTGGTGGATAACGGCTATGCGTCTGTCCTCGATTCGGTTCTGCTGAAGCACCTGGGCATTACTCGCGACACGCCGCAGCCTCCAAACGGTCGAATTGTAAGGGACCAGAAGGGCGAGCCCACGGGCTTGGTCCTCGGGGCGCCGCAACTTCTTGGTAAAGTGCGCGAATCGCGGCCCGTCACCGCAAAGGAACGGCTATGGGCGCTGAAAAGCATGTTGCAGCACTACAACGCAGTTGGGTTTACCGGCATTGACGACCGATTGGAGGGACCCGAAGGTTTCCGTGCTTACCAGACCCTGCACGATGCTGGAGAACTGACCGTGCGCAGCTACGTCACATACATCATTCAAGCGCAGGGGACGCCGGCCGACGTTCGAAGGGAAATTGAACAGATCCCTTTTGTCACAGGATGGGGAGACAAATGGCTTCGTGTAGGCTCGCTGAAAACTATTGTTGACGGTGGCATCCTGATCGGGACTGCTTACCTGCGCCAGCCGTATGGACCGCACACTCAGATTTATGGATTCGTGGAGCCCGGCTACCGCGGGGTGCTCTATGTGCCGCGCGAGAACGTCTTTGCGATGGCGCAGGCCGCTGATGACCTGGGCTGGCAAATGACGGCGCATGTCACTGGGGGCGGCTCGTTGGATATCCTCCTCGATGCCTACGAAGCGGCCAACCAGATCAAGCCGATCGCAGGTCGTCGGTTTGTCGCCACCCACGCCAATTTCCCCGACGAACGCGCGATCGAACGCGCCAAGAAATTGGGTGTCGCTTTTGATGTGCAGCCCGCATGGTTATATTTCGATGGTCCGGCGCTCAAGGATGTCTTCGGACCTGAGCGCATGAAACACTTCCTGCCGCTGCGATCGTTGATAGACGCAGGGGTCGTGGTTGGGGGAGGCTCGGACCATATGATTCGCTTCGACCCACGGCTCTCTACGAACCCCTACGACCCCTTCTTCGAAATGTGGATGGCAATCACACGCAAGATGACGGACGGAAATGTTCTGAATCCCGAACAACGCATTTCCAGGTTTGAAGCTTTGAAGATGTGGACTTTGAACAATGCATATATGGAGTTTTCGGAAAAAGAGACCGGTTCAATCAAGCCGGGAAAACTAGCCGATATGGTGGTGATCGATAAGAATTTCGCAACCTGCCCGGTAGATGAAATCAAGGATATTGAAGCGCTGCAAACGATCGTGGGGGGCACAGTCGTTTATCGGCGCAAGAGCGCCCGCAACTAAGGCAGGGATCAGCCGGTAACATCCTTCTTAAAGGCGCAGAAACTTGTTGAAATTGGCCATCCGCATCCATCGCGACCTGGAATGAATGCATGGTCCGGGGATGGTGCTGACCGGAATCGTAAGCATTGATGCCTACAAGCAGGAGAATGCCGGCTGCCCCCCAGTATCAGAGTGGCTAAGAATATGCTCTCAAAAGAAATGAAAGCGATGCGAGAATGGCGTCTCCCTATAGATAACCCTGAGTGCTTGTCCGCAGCCAACGGCTCGGCATGTCAGAATGAGAATACCGGGTTGGCAAGCCCTCCAATGCTGGCTAGTTCGATACATCCTATGAAGTGGGCTTGTGTCAG
>JAZKAG010000072.1:18667-20323 GCA_040389265.1 Acidobacteriota bacterium | reverse complement strand
ATTGGTCGGATTTGTGAAGTTCGTGAACGCTCCCGTAGTCGTGCCGGCCACAAAGGCATGGTTCTGAGCATCCGTTGCGACATAAACCAGAGCCGACGCAAACGACGTTCCCCATGGAATGTCATATCCCGTGCCGAATTGCTGCAACCATACGGCCGCGCCGGTCGAGTTCACCTTGGCGAGGAACACATCGTTCGCTGCCGAAGGGTTGGTGCTGGAAAAGAAGGGATAATACATGCTGCCCGCCATGACTACGTTGCCGGACGAATCGACGGCCACATTTCCCGGAACACATTTCTGTGATGCTCCGAATTGCTGCCGCCATTGCTGTGTGCCGGTGCCATTCGCCAGTTCTGCGACGGTGCACTGGCTGTATCCGGAACTGGCATCCAGCCCGCCCAGGAAGATATCTCCCTGCGAGTCGAGCGCGACCTGCGTGTACGTCAGGTTCTGGAATCCGTAGCGTGAAGTGGTGACCGGTGCCTGCTGCCACTGGATGGTGCCATCGGTCCCGCTGAGCTTGGCAATCATGTAGGTGGTTCTGCTGTTGCTGCCGGTTCCCTGAAAATCGCCGACTACCACCACGTTGCCGGAAGGGTCGGCGGCGACGCCGGTGACGAAGTAGTACACTCCGGCGGAACTGTTTCCCTGGGTCCAGATCACCGATCCGTCCGTTGCCGACAGCTTGCTGACGTAGCCCAGCTGCACTCGGCCTCCGTTCGAGGCCTTGGCGACGTTCACGCCGCCAACGATCAAATTGCCCTGCGGATCCATCGCGAGACTCGTCGCCTCACTCGGGCCATAGGACGCAAATTGCTGAATCCATTGAATTTGACCGGCCGGGTTCAACTTCATCACGACGCTTTGCTGGGGGCCCGTATTGGTGAAGCCGGTAAACGCGCCATTGGTGAAACCGGCCACGTAGATGTTCCCTTGCGGATCGGTAGTAATCGCGTTGGGGTAATCGCCGGCACCGGTGCCAAACTGCTGCGTCCACACGCGTGTTCCGGTGGCATCGAACTTGACTACCGCGAATTGGGCCGAGCCTGTATTTGTGAACCCGGGGAAGGCACCGTAGGTCTGATCCAGTACGACTACGTTACCTTGGAGGTCAGTAGCGACTCCATAGGCGGTGTCCCCGTTGCGGGAGTGACTTCCCATATAGCCGGTGCCGTATTGTTGCAGCCAGCCCAGCGTGGAAGCTGCGGGAAAGGTGACTGAGTCAGCCGGAGCCGGCCCGACAGGACCATACACGCTGCTGCTGCAGCCGGCGAGCGCCAACAGCAACGGAAGAACAAACGTCACGCGTGCGGCTGGTTTGCGAAAAAGCCAGTGGGGGGACATGTTGGTCGACCTCCAGTACATCACAGTAGCACGGAACTTCGACTCCGCAGATCTCAAAACGTCAACGCCCGGCGGTGCATTTTCACGAAACTAAAGGCCGGATAACTGAGGAGACAGGAGGCCATTCCAAGCAGAGAAGCTTCCGAAGCGCTTCCGCGGCCGATCAGGCCTTCAACCGGCGCCATTGTTTGCTCAACCATCGATTCCAATACATGAGAAGCCCAGTGATGGTGAGCAGCGGAATCGCAAGCCCCAGCACAGCCCAGACAATCTTCACCGTCATTCCCCAGTCCGTGCCGAAGTGCAGTGGGC
>JAZKAG010000072.1:3872-18657 GCA_040389265.1 Acidobacteriota bacterium | reverse complement strand
CATCAACCCAAGCAATCGAACACCCCACGTAGGAGGCACTTGACGATGCCAGATCGCAACCTGTTTGCCGGTTACAGGGTCAAAGAAAACAAAATCCGGAGGAGCGTGATTCTCAGGGTTTCGCGGAGCCATCAGCAGGGTGAGGGCGTTGGTGTAGATGTTCGGAAAGAATGCGCCGACAAATCTTGCATCAGGGCAGGAACGCTCGGCCTGGCGGATCATTTCATTCATGTCCGTCCAGGGTTTACCGCCGCTCGCGGCTACGCGAAACTCTGGCGGATTCATGGAGGCGACGGAGGAATAGCGACCGACAACAGACTGGATGGGAGCGGCCCAGATAAGATAAATTCCCGTCACTGCCCACATGGACAGGACAAGCAAGGTCCAGAAACCCGTCGCGCTGTGCAGGTCGTAGTTGATTCTTTTCCAACTGAGCCGAAAGTTCACCTTGAAGCCGCGGGTCCAGAGCTTCACGCCCGGCCACCAGATCACCAGGCCGGTGATGCAGAGAAGCAACAGGAAAATCGAGCCGATTCCGTTTACGAGGGATCCTGTTCGACCCGCCAGCAGTTTGATGTGCAACTGGCGCATCCATACCCACCAGGATTTGCTGGAATCCAGCGTCCCGATGATCTGCCGCGAATACGGGTCGATGTAGATGCTGATTTCACGACCCTCTTCGCGAA
Source organism: Acidobacteriota bacterium (assembly GCA_040389265.1). Taxonomy (GTDB): domain Bacteria; phylum Acidobacteriota; class Terriglobia; order Terriglobales; family Acidobacteriaceae; genus JAKAAZ01. The sequence continues at coordinate 17,971 of JAZKAG010000072.1, read as the reverse complement.
CGACGTTTACCTGGATGTTGCTGCCGGGCTTCGTGGGAAGATAGAGCAGCGAAAGCGGCTCCCCAGGGTAGGCTTGCTGCGCCAATTTCATTGCGCCGACAAAGTCCAGCGGCTGCCTGCCGGCGGGCGAGGAAGATCGCAAAAGGCGCGCATGGGAAAGAGGCTCCAGATCGCCGCGAAACACCAACACGGAGCCGCTCAAGCCGATCACAAGCATGTACACACACAACATCACCCCGACCCACAAATGCACTTGGAACAGCGCTCGACGCCACCAGAGGCGTTGTGGATGATCCAGAAATGTCATGTATGCAAAGTGTAGTCTAGAGCTTGATGAGCAGAATCGCTCGACCGCGCGGAGATCGAGCGCCTTCCTGGTCAGACCACCACGCGAATGCCGGCGAATCACTTACCGCAGCTTTTTAGAAGGGATCGCATCCAAAAAGATATGCAAATCGCGGAAGCCGTACAAAACACGACTCGTAAGCTTGGCAATTCTGACATGCAGATCACCGCCATCGGCTTTGGCGCCTGGGCAATCGGTGGAGGCGACTGGCAGTTCGGCTGGGGCTCTCAGGACGATAACGATTCTGTCGCCGCCATTCAGCGTGCGCTCGATCTCGGCATCAACTGGATCGACACCGCGGCGGTGTACGGACTGGGCCATTCCGAAGAAGTGGTGGCTCGCGCGCTGCAAGGGCGGCAGCAGAAGCCCTACGTCTTCACCAAGTGCTCGATGATATGGAGCAAGAAATTCTGGCAGACCAAGGATCAGATTCACCGCAGTCTGAAGCGCGATTCCGTCCGCAATGAGCTGGAGTCAAGCCTGCGCCGCCTGAAGCTGGACGTGATCGACCTCTACCAGATTCATTGGCCGGATCCCGAAGCTGAAATCGAAGAGGGCTGGGAAACGCTGGTGAAGTTGAAGCAGGAAGGGAAGGTTCGATTCATCGGCGTATCAAACTTTTCGGTCGCGCAAATGGAACGTATCTCCAAGATCGCTCCCATTACTTCGCTGCAGCCGCCGTATTCCATGCTGAACCGTGGCGTCGAGAAGGAAATTCTTCCGTACTGCGAGCAGCACAATATCGGAGTCATCAACTATTCCCCGATGGTTTCGGGTCTACTGACTGGCGCGATGACTAAGGAACGAGTTGCCAAGCTTCCGCAGGACGATTGGGGAAGTTGCGATCGCGTGGACTCTGAACAATCCAGCCATCACAGCCGCGATCGTGGGCGCGCGCAACGCGAAGCAGGTGGACGGAATCATCGGGGCGGCAACGTTCCGGCTACAAGCCGACGAAATTGCGCGCATCGAAGATTTCCTGACCGCCAATCCAGTTCCGGTCAAGCCGAACAAGTAAGCCGCGGATTCCGCTATCCTGAGGCTTATGCCGAAACCTGCCGTTGCGCGTCCAAAAGCGAAAAGCTCCCAGAGTGCCCGGGCCTCGGTCATTCCAGCTCGAAAGCTGATCGGAGTTCATCTCTCGACCACCGGCGGAGTCGCCGCCGCGGTGCGTCGCGCAACGGAAATCGACGCCAACACGCTGCAGATTTTTTCTTCGAGCCCACGCATGTGGCGAGCGTCGAACATCACCGCTGAACAGGCCGCTGCTACCCGCGCCGCGCGAGAAGAATTGGGCGTGGGTCCGCTGGTCATCCACACCAGCTATCTGGTCAACCTCTGCAGCCAGTCGGACGAAGTGTGCGAAAAATCCTGGCAGGCGTTTCGCGGCGAGATTGAGCGAGCCCTCGCTCTGGGTGCGGAATATCTGGTTGTCCATCCGGGCTCGTATCGAGGTATGACGCGGCGACAGGGTCTGGAATTGGCGGCCAAGTCGATCCAGAAAGCCATCGCGGGACTGCCCTGGCAGCAAACGCCGTTCCATATTCTGATTGAAAACACGGCGGGCTCGGAGCATTCTTTGGGCGGATCGTTTGAGCAGGTTGCCGAACTGATCGAGCATCTTCGTCCTTACGCCCCGGTCGCGGCATGCCTCGATACCTGCCATACGCACGTCTCCGGCTACGACGTCGTCAGCGAATCCGGATGGGCCGAGACCATGGCCCAGGTCGAGAACACGGTTGGCTTTGAAACCGTGCGCGTCTGGCACTGCAATGACGCCAAGGCGGAGCGCGGGTCCAAGCTCGACCGGCATGAGCATATCGGGGAAGGGAAGATCGGGCTGGATCCATTTCGCCGGCTGCTGCGCGAGCCCCAATTTGCCCACGCCGCGTTTATCGCCGAAACCCCGGTGGACGCGATGGGGGATGAAGAACGCAACGTCCTAACGCTGCGCGGACTCTCCGGCTCGCTCCTGCCGCGATGAGCTGTCAGAGTGCGGAGTCACAATGATGGCGAGGGACGCTACGATTCTTCTTGTCCCGTCCCATTTAGAATCAAAATAGTATGTCGAAAACGGAATCCACTCAACCATCTGCCTCTGCCGCGACGGATCGAACTCCTCGCTATAGCCCTGCCGAAATCGAACCGCGTTGGCAGGGTCAATGGGATGCGCAGCCAGATCTCTACTCCGCTGAGCCGCCCACCAGCGGCAAGCAGAAGTATTACGTGCTGGAAATGCTGCCGTATCCGTCGGGCCAACTGCATATGGGACACGTGCGCAATTATGCCATTGGCGACGCGCTGGCGCGGCACATGTGGATGCGCGGCTATAACGTGCTGCACCCGATGGGGTGGGATGCGTTTGGCTTGCCCGCGGAAAATGCGGCACTCAAAAATAACACGCCTCCGCGCGACTGGACATTATCCAACATCACCGCTATGCGCGGACAGATGAAACGCCTTGGGTTGAGTTACGACTGGCAGCGCGAAGTGACTACCTGCCTGCCGGATTATTACCGCTGGAACCAGTGGTTCTTTCTGAAGATGTACGAGCGCGGCCTGGCGTATCGCAAGAACAGCAAAGTGAACTGGTGCCCGCAATGTGCCACCGTCCTGGCCAATGAGCAGGTAGTCAACGGCTGCTGCTGGCGGCACGAAGACACCATTGTGGAGCAGCGCGAACTGGAGCAATGGTTTTTCCGCATCACGAATTACGCCGACGAGCTGCTGAGCGACCTGGACAAGCTGGATGGCTGGCCGGAAAAAGTTCGCACCATGCAGCGCAATTGGATTGATCGCAGCGATGGCGCCCTGGTCGACTTCGCGGTGATTCCGCGAGATGAGGACCGTCGTGGCCCGCGCTATTCGCCGGTGAAGCTGAACCTGACGGAAACCTTTCTGGAGCCGCCGCCCGAACAGCAGAAAATCAGCGTGTTTACCACGCGAATCGACACGATCTACGGAGTGACCTCGCTGCTGCTCGCTCCCGAGCATCCGCTGGTCGCGCAATTTTCCGTCGACCGTCCAGAACTGAAAAAGAGGGTCCGCGAGTTATTGGAGGAGCAGAAAGTTGCGAAAGAAAAGGGTGACTTGGCCGTTCTTGCCAAGGAGGGCGTCGCCACCGGTCGCTTCGCCACCAATCCTTTCACGCAGGAATCCATTCCGATCTGGATCGCCAACTACGTGTTGATGGATTACGGCACGGGGGCCGTCATGTCTGTGCCGGCGCACGATGAGCGCGACTTCGAATTCGCGAAAAAGTTTGGCCTGGAATCAAAGATTGTCGTGCTGCCGCGCCATCCTAATGCCGGAGAGAAGGGTAGCGGAGAGCCGTTGCTGCCCTACACCCATGAAGACAGCTTGCTGCTCAACTCCGGCGCGTTTACTGGACTGGGATGCCAGGAAGCGCAAAAGCAAATGACCGTTTTTGCGGAGAAGCATGGATTCGGCAAAGCTTCCACGACGTTTCGCCTGAAAGATTGGGGGGTGAGTCGCCAGCGCTACTGGGGCACACCCATTCCGATGATTTATTGCGATAAAGATGGCCTGGTGCCAGTGCCGGAAGACCAATTGCCGGTGTTGCCATTACGCAGGAAGGTGGATCGCCGCTGTCTCGCGTGCCGGAATTTGCCCAGGTGAAATGCCCGAAGTGTGGCGGCATCGCGCGGCGTGAGACCGATACCATGGATACATTTGTCGACTCGTCCTGGTATTTCTATCGCTACACCGATCCAAAAAATTCCAGTGCGCCATTTGACACTGACACAGTTGCCTATTGGTTTCCCATTGATCAATACATCGGCGGCGTGGAGCATGCCATTCTGCACCTGATCTATTCGCGCTTCTGGACCAAGATGATGCGCGATCTTGGATTGGTGAAAAATGACGAGCCGGTCGAGCGTTTGTTCACCCAGGGGATGGTCATCAAGAACGGCGCCAAGATGTCGAAGTCCAAGGGAAACGTGGTCTCTCCTGATGACATGATCGCCAGCTACGGCGCCGATGCGACGCGCATGTATGCGTTGTTTGCTGCGCCGCCGGATCGCGATCTCGACTGGCAGGAGGATGGCGTTGCCGGCATCAGCCGCTTCCTGTCGCGCGTGTATCGATTCGCCATGCAGGCCATGCCGCGTGTGACCGCCGGCCGTTCGCATTCAATGCCAGCTATGCTGAATCCACTGGAGCGGCAGTTGATGCGCAAACTGCATCAGACGCTTCGCCGCCTCACGCAGGAGTTTGACGGCCGCTGGCATTTCAACACCTGCATTGCCGCCATTATGGAACTGGTGAACGAATTAACAGCGGACGAAAAAGCCATCGCTTCCGGCGTGGTTGCTGATTCTGTTTTGTATACGATCACGCGTAACCTGGTGCTGATGCTGCAAGCCTTCGCGCCTTATCTCGCGGCGGAGTTGTGGTCGCAGATGGCAGAAGGCACTCCGTTGTTGCGTGCCGCATGGCCGGCATATGACGACGCGCTGGCGGCGGAGCATGTGTTGGAGGTGCCGGTGCAAATTAACGGAAAGTTGCGAACCGTGGTCTCTGTGCCGGCTGGGAGCGACGGAGAATTGCTGCGCGCGACAGCCGAACGGGATCCGAAGATTCAGGCCGGACTGGCCGGAAAAGAAATCGTCAAAGTGGTGCTGCTGCCCGGTAAGCTAGTGAATTTTGTCGTGCGCTAAGCTCGCGCGGCGAGCGGTAATCTTCTGCGCGAAACGGGATTTCCGAGAGCGGCGATCGCGCTGAGGATGAGACATCATGCGCGTGGAGACAGGACAAATCGAAGAGCCATCCATATCCTTTCACGCACGGTCGCCCCAGGCGATCCGAGGCACGCAGTCGTTTCTGGTCACGATTGCGGAGTGTTGGAGACGCCCGTCGTTGCTGGGCTTGGAATTGTTGTGGCGCTGGGCGTTTGGAATTCCCGCGGCTGCCGTGGTGGCGTGGGAGACCTATAAAATTCTTTCCTCCGTCTCTTTGGCGGGCACAGGGATTGCTGAGTTTTCGCTGATTGATACCGTCACGGCGGCGCAAATTATCTCCGCCACCGCGGACAGGTTGCTGCCGCCGATTCGCGAGGTCGCTCGTTGGCTGCTGCCGATTTTGGCTGTCGCGTGGGCGTTCGCCTCCGGCTTCGGTCGCTCCCTGCTGTTGCGCCGCTATGATCCGTCCTTACCGTTTGCGCCATTCATGATGGTCGGGCTGCAACTGCTGCGCATCGTTGTGCTCGGCACGAGTGTCGCGCTGTGGTTCGTGGGGCTGCACTGGGCGGCATGGAATTCGCTGAGCGGTCCCGAGCCGAGCCTGGTGCTCTATTTTGTTCAGGCGATCGCGCTTTCGTTTGCCATTTTCTTTTTCTGGGCGCTGGTCAGTTGGGTCTTCAGCATCGCGCCACTGCTGTCATTGTTGGAAGGCACCCGAGTTATCGCCAGCTTGCGCAATTCGTTGCGTTTCGGCCAGGGCTCTCTGCGCGGCCTGCGATCCAAGCTGGTGGAGATCAACCTGATCCTCGGTGTGGTCAAGGCCGCGCTAATTGTGCTGGCCATGGTGTTCTGCGCCACACCTGTTCCCTTTAAGGAGGAAATCAATGGAACTTCGCTCTACGTGTGGTGGGCGCTGGTCAGCGTGTGGTATTGCGTTGCGTCGGATTTCTTTCAGGTGGCACGCATCATCGGCTTCATGGAAATCTGGCGCGCCGCTAACGCTGCGCAGCATCGGGAAATATCATCGCCCATCGTGACTGCAGCGAAATGAGAAACTGGGCTGCGGTACACTGTGCAATATCCCATGGAAATCAAGCCAACAGCTGAGCCCTCCACCATTGTCATTCTCGATTTTGGCTCGCAATACACGCAGTTGATTGCGCGTCGGATTCGCGAGCAAAATGTTTTCTCGGTCGTGCTCCCTTGCACTGCGCCGTATGACTCCATCCAGCAACTCAATCCGGCCGGCGTCATTCTCTCCGGCGGTCCCAGTTCGGTCTATGATGTTGACGCTCCGCCTGCGGATGCGCGGGTTCTGGCGATGGGCGTGCCGGTGCTCGGCATCTGTTATGGGCTGCACTTCATCCTGCATAATCTGGGCGGCAAAGTTCGGTCGGCGGATCGTCGCGAGTATGGCCATGCCGAGGTTGAAGTGGTTCTGCCGACCGCGCTGTTTGAAGGCCTGCCGACTCGTCTGCCTGTCTGGATGTCGCACGGCGATGAGGCGCTGCAACTGCCGGAAGGCTTTTTGCTGACCGCGAAAACATTGAACGCTGTGGCCGGCATTGCCAACGAGGCGCGCCGCATCTGGGCGGTGCAGTTTCATCCGGAAGTTCATCACACGCGCCAAGGCAAAGAACTGCTGCGCAATTTTCTCTTCAACATTTGCAATGTGGCGCCGGACTGGACTCCGGAGCATTTCATTCAGACCACCGTCGAGCGCATTCGAACGCAGGTGGGCGACGGCCACGCGATCTGCGGGTTATCCGGGGGCGTCGATTCTTCTGTGGCCGCGGTGCTGGTCGATCGCGCCATCGGCGATCGTCTCACCTGCGTCTTCGTCAATAACGGTGTCTTGCGCAAAGATGAATTTCGCAAGGTACAGGAAAACCTGCGCGACAAACTCGGCCTGAACCTGGTTGCCGTCGACGCCAGCAGACAATTTCTTTCGCTGCTCGCCGGAGTGACGGATCCTGAAACCAAGCGCAAAATCATCGGCAACGAATTTATCACGGTGTTCGACCAAGAGGCCCACCGTATCGCGCAGAAAACGGGTTCTGTCGATTGGCTGGTGCAGGGAACCTTGTATCCCGACGTGATCGAGTCGTCTTCCGTGAAGGGGCCCTCACAAACCATCAAGAGTCATCACAACGTGGGTGGCCTGCCGGAGACAATGAAGCTGAAATTGATTGAGCCCCTGCGTGACCTGTTCAAAGATGAAGTGCGTCGCATCGGCCGCGACCTGGGCATGCCGGAGGATATTCTGCAGCGCCAGCCGTTTCCGGGTCCGGGGCTTGCGGTCCGCATTGTTGGCGAGGTGACGGCTGAACGCGTCGCCATTCTGCAGGAAGCCGATGAAATTGTCGTCGACGAAATCAAGGCTGCGGGATTGTATCGGCAGATCTGGCAATCCTTCGCCGTGTTGCTGCCCGTGCGCAGCGTGGGCGTCATGGGCGATCAACGCACGTATGCCAATACCTGCGCGATCCGCGCAGTCACATCAGAAGACGGCATGACGGCCGACTGGGTTCCGCTGCCATATGAAGTGTTACAGCGTATGTCGAGCCGCATTGTGAATGAGGTAAAGGGAATCAATCGCGTAGTCTACGACATCACGTCCAAGCCGCCTGGAACCATCGAGTGGGAGTAGCGATTCGGAGGCTACGCCTCATCCTTCAGAAGATTGTCCTCCACCAACTCAATGGTTTCCGATTCATCTTCATCGCTGACGTAAGGTAATCCCGCCAGGTCTTCTTCAATGAGAAGAAATTTGCGAATGTAGCGCAGAGGCTCTTCTGCGATTGCCATTTCTTTCAGGTGGTATCTCCATGCGTCTGCGATGACAGATCGCCGGATGTGGCCCTTGCGTTCCACCACGCGAATTGTGCCGTCTTTCGAAACCCGGGTAAAGGTGCTTGTCGGCACCACAAACGTCATCTTGCTGCCCGGCCGCCAAAATGACTCTGCAAACTCATGCGCGAACAGCAGCGCATAGTAGCGTCGATGCTCTGACAGAGTCTTCACTGAATCCAGAAAGCTGTTCCACGGCAATCCCAGGCGCAGTGTGTACCATCTGCGGAATTCGAAGCCGTTGGACTTCGCTTGACGAATCAAGGCTCGTAACAGTTCAGCGCGGGTCATCGGCTTCAGAGTAGACCATAACCGACAGCGCGGGAAGATGAAAAAATCACATCCTGGGTCACTTGCGTCACTTCCCAACTTAGACTGAAACTGATGGTGTTCGTCCAACCTATATGCCCCTGAATTCTCTGCCTCAGCCGCGGCCGTTCTCCAGCGACTCCGCTCGCATGACTGCCTCACAAGAGCCGTTGCCGCACCTAACGCACTTTCGCGTGTTGCGACAGAGATTCATGTGTGTGCTCATGACGCTGCTCTTCACTGTCGCTTTCCCGACATTCGCGACCGTGAAAGCTCCTAACGGCACCGACACCGATCCGCTCAATCTAACGCCGGAAGTTCAAGCCGCATACCAGCACTTTTACGATCTGGATTATGGGACCGCGCAAACTCTGTTCGAAAAAATTGCCGCCGAACATCCGACCGATCCCATGGCTGTCGGCTATGTACTGAACACCGCGGTGTTTCGTGAACTCTACCGATTGGATCTTCTCGACACTACGCTGTACGTGCAGGAGGGATTTTTATCGGGCAAGCATCCCGTGGTTGAAAACATGCAAGCTCGCGCCCACATCGACGCGCTGTATCAAAGCGCCATCGATCTGAGCAATCGGCGAATTGCGGCGAATCCAAAGGACGCCGACGCGTTGTTTGCTCGCGGTTTTGCGACAAGTCTTGAGACCCTCTACATCGGCATGGTGGAGAAGAAATATGTCACAGCATTGCATATGGCTTCCGCCTCTCGCAGGGATGACGATGCTGTCCTCAAGATCGATGCGAACTATATCGATTGCTACCTGATTGTGGGAGTTCACGATTATGTGATGGGAAGCCTCTCGTTCCCATTGAAAGTTCTGGCGGGTTTAGTGGGCATTCATGGTTCCAAGTCGAAGGGTATAAGGGAACTGAGGCGGGTCGGTCGAGAAGGAATCATCAATTCCGTATCTGCCCGAACCGCGCTGTCCATTTTTCTTCGTCGCGAGGCGCAATACGACAAAGCGCTCGAGGTGATTGACGGTCTGGCCGAGCAATATCCGCACAATTTTCTGTTTGCCCTGGAGCACGCCAATTTGCTGAAAGACTCCGGCCAGGGAATGCCTGCCATCGCTGCCTACCAGGCAATGCTGCAGCGTGCCGGCGGCGGCTACTATCCTGACCCGCATTTGGACATGGCGTACTACGGTCTTGGAGAGGCGGCGCGTGGTCAGCGTCATATTCAGGAGGCAGCCAGCGCGTATCAAAGTGCAACCATGCAGCCAACTGCTTCTCCCCTGATGAAGCGCCGGGCGCATCTGGCGGCAGGAGAAATGTTCGACCTGCTTGGCCAGCGCGCGCAGGCGAAGCAGCAGTATGATGCGGTGCTCGCGCTTGGCACGGATTCCGACCAGGCCGAGCGCGCCACGAAATATGAGACCTCGCCCTATCGCGGCAAATAGTTACGGCCCGACCTGTCTGTGTGGAACAAATGATTCGCCACGTGCGTATCTCCAATAGCAGTTCGTCCATCCGCCCGGGGTTGCAATGCCGCGGGAAGGTGGGCGAACGGAGAGTCGCTCATCGATGAGCGGTGCGCCCGTACGGCTGGACTTTCACGCAGCTTTCCTGTAAGAAATGCTGCAGAACGTGATGGTTGGCCCGGGTAAAGTCACCGTGGACGGCTCTCATATCGCCCAGGGGGGTAGTGCTATGTTCTGTCACCAGTGTGGAAAGCCGCTGCCGGCATCCGCGAGTTTTTGTCCCAGTTGCGGCGCACCCGCCACGAGTTCCGGCTTTGCGGCATCGCCTTTGCGCACCATGTATCGGCCGCAGGCCCAGCGGATGATGGCCGGCGTTTGTGCCGCCTTTGCGCTGCGCTATCGTTGGGACTTGACGGCTACGCGCATCATCACAGTGATTCTGGGCGTTCTGATTTTCCCGGTGATGGAGATCGCCTACGTGGTTGGGTGGATGCTGATTCCGGAAGAAGTTCCGTTGGGGGCGGCGCCATATGTTCCTCCTCCTCCACCGGTTCCTCCGGCTCCGCCAACGAGCCCGCAGACGTTTTAGATCGAGCCGCCTTGCCGCGATTGACTTCGCGCGGATTTGAGGCTGGTTGGTTGGATTCAAAATACGCGAGCGCAATCGGGCAGCGGCCCAGGAACCCTTCGCCATTTATAGTGGACATAAATGCGAATCGAACCACCGCTGCAGATTGAACACGATGGAGCACGCCTGTTTGCGATCACTCTGGGTGCTGGCCCAGATGTGGTGCTGCTCCATCCCACGCCCGTCCATCACGCCTTTTGGCTTCCAGTTGCGCAACTCCTTGCCGACCGATATCGCCTGACCCTGATCGATCTACGCGGACACGGGCAATCCTCGGCCGGGACGGGAACCATCACCATGGCGCGACTGGCGGAAGATGTTCGCGCGGTTCTGATTGTGGCGGGAATAGAGCGTGCCGCTTTTATTGGATGTTCCATCGGCAGCTACACGCTCTATGAATACTGGCGCCGCTTTCCCGAACAAATGGCTGCGTTGGTGTGCACCTGCGGCAAGCCACAACCGGACTCGGATGCTAACCGCACCACACGGAGAGAATCCATGCAAGCCGCGCAGCAACGGGGCGGTCTGGAGAATTTTTTCGACCGCATGGCGGATACCCTGGTCGGAGCCACCTCGCGCCAACATCATCCGGAGGTCCGGGCCGCGGCGCGCGAGATGATGAACGCGGTCGGCTTGCCCACGATGCTGGCGGTGCAGCAGGGGCTAATGGAGCGGCCGGATTCAGTTCCCACGCTCTCTACCATTCAGGTTCCCATTTTTTCCATCGCAGGCGGAGAAGACCAGGGCAGCACGCCGCCGGAAATGCGCGTGATCGCCGACTTAGCCGGAGATGCTGAATTTCATGTCGTCGAGGATGCCGGCCATTACGCTCCGTTCGAGCAACCGCAAACATTCGCCTCTCTGATTGGCGAATTCCTCGATCGAAAATACCGGCCGCACGCGACCTCCAGTTCGACAAGGAAAGCGATTTGAAAAAATCCTCGACACATGCCGTGCGTCCGTTTCACTACGCAGGCAATAACAAGCACGAACTTTTCTGTGATGGCGTTCCCCTGGCGCAACTGGTGCGCCAATACGGCACGCCGCTCTACGTGTATTCGGCGAACAATATTCTCGATCGCGTTCGCATGTTTACTGAAGCATTTGCCGGCATGCGTGCTACTCTCTGCTACTCCGTCAAAGCCAATTCCAATCTTTCGATTCTGCGCATGCTGGCAGACACCGGCGCCGGGTTCGACATTGTTTCCGGCGGGGAACTGGAGCGGGTGCGACTGGCGGCAAAACCAGCGCAACGCAAAGTTGTTTTCTCGGGCGTCGGGAAAACTGCGGCAGAAATGGATGCCGCCCTGGCGGCGCAAATCCTGGTCTTCAACGTAGAGAGCCCAGCCGAGCTTGATTTACTGGAGCAGCGCGCCCGCCACTTACGCAAGCGTGCGCCCGTGGCCATGCGCGTCAATCCAGATGTGTTCGCCGCCACTCATCCCTACATTTCGACAGGCATGACCGCGCACAAATTTGGTGTCGCAATTGCGGATGCAACCGCACTCTACCAGCGGGCGGCAAAGAGCGCTTACCTGGTTCCCACCGGCGTGAGCGTTCACATTGGATCGCAGATTCGCGTGACCGAGCCGTTTGGCCAAGCGCTGCAGCGGGTGATGGAAATGGTGCGCGAACTGCAATCGCTGCACGGCATTCGCATTCAGCATATCGACGCCGGTGGAGGGCTCGGTATTTCCTACGATGATTCGGCGCCAACGGGGAAAACTCGCAGTGACCTTCAGGCATTCGATCCGATGATGGCTGTGCGTGAATACGCGCAACATATCCGAAGTGCTCTGGCCGGTTTCAATGGCGATTTGCTGCTGGAGCCAGGTCGTTTCATTATTGCCCAGGCTGGCGCATTATTAGCCCAGGTTCTTTACACCAAGCGCAATGGTGCAAAAACTTTTGTCATTACAGATGCTGCCATGAATGACCTGATTCGGCCGGCACTGTATCAGGCTTACCACTCCATTGTGCCGTTGCGCCGCCGAGAAAAGCGTCTCTCCACAACAGTGGATGTGGTAGGCCCGGTGTGTGAGACCGGCGACTTCTTTGCCCGCGATCGCGAGTTGCCGCCACTGGAGAGTGGAGATTCCGTCGCCCTGCTCGACGCTGGTGCCTATGGGATGTCGCTCAGCTCTAATTACAATTCTCGCCCGCGCGTGGCGGAGGTCCTGATAGAAGGCAGTCGTCATCGGCTCATCCGCCGGCGGGAAACCATGCGCGACCTGCTGGCCACCGAGCGCAGCCTGCTCGAATAGTCGAAAAGTCAGAACCGCGTCGCCTGCTGCACGCGCTCCTGCGTCACAACATGGTTGACCACCGTAAAGGCCAAGCCGACAATAGCTGCAATTCCATTCCATGGGGGATGCATGACACCTGTGACTCGCAGGAAATTCCTGGGCGGCGCATTACTGACCGGCGGAGCATTGACTTCAAACCTGGTTCTGTCCGAAGCGCTTGCCGAGGAGTGTGCTCTCCCATCGGCCGCCGATGCCGACGCTGCGGTGTCGGATGATTCTGCCGCAGCCACTATCATCGATTTTCGATATTCTCCTGCCTTTCGCCAGACGGCGTACTGCTTCCCGGATGACCCATACAAGAGTGTGATGAATGAGAAGGGAACCCTTCTGTACGGCTATGACCGCGATAGGCAGATCGATTATTTTCCGTTGATCGTCAATTTCGCGCTGGGCGGCATGATGCCTGCAGCTTTCGTGGAGCAGACCCTGGAATCGCCCTCGGTGCCGATTGTGCGCACCACACTGCAGCGCGCCGATGCGACAATGTTGCTGACCACTTTTGCGACGCGCAATCCTGGCGAAGGCCGGGTCGACAATGTTCTGATCGAGATTCGTCCCAGAGGATCGTCGTCAGTCCATGTGTCTCCGGTGGTCGAGATTCATTCTGAAGACGACTTTGCCGCCGGCATGGTGGGCAACATGGCCGTTGTGACCAACAAGAAAAGCATGGCTGTATTGCTGGTTGCGAAGGTTCTCGGGAATCCGCCGCATGCTGAGTTCGCCGGGCAATTGTTTGATCCAGTTGCAAATATCATGAAGCCACTGACGTTCCATGCCGGCGTAGCATCCGCCGCTGCACCGTATCGTGTGTTTATTCGTTTTCCGCAGGCCGGACAAACCGCGGCGCAACTTGGAGACGGCGTGGATGACCCTGGCGAACAGATCGCATCGGCGCGAAAATTCTGGTCCAGCTGGTCGCCGTTTCAAACGCCCGTCTCCTGGCAGGTTTCCGGGAGGCGTGGCGAATTCGTTACCGCGTGCGCGCGCAACATTCTGCAGGCTCGCGAGCTGAAAGACGGCAAGCTCACGTTTCAAGTCGGCCCCACCTGCTATAGAGGGTTGTGGGTGGTCGATGGAAATTTCATCCTTGAGGCGGCGCGCTATCTAGGCTACGACAAAGAGGCGGCTGAAGGCTTGCGTACCACGTGGAGCATGCAGCAGAAGACCGGGCAGGTGGTTGCCGGGGGTGGCAGCGAACACTACAAAGACACCGCCATCGCCATGTTCACGTTGGTGCGGCAGTGTGAACTGAGCCAGGACTGGAGCGCATTACGCGAGTTCCAACCGAACGTGGAGACGGCCCTGGCCTACATCGATTCGCTGCGCGCCCGTGCCCGAGCCGAAGGCGGCATGATGGGCCGCTACGGCCTGTTGCCGAAGGGATTTGCCGATGGCGGCCTGGGTGGCTCGCGCGACGAGTTCACGAATACTCTGTGGACGCTGGCAGGATTAAAGGCAATTGGAGCTGCCGGTGAACAACAGCAGATTCCGCCGATCGCCCGTGCCTCCCAGATGTATCGC
>JAZKAG010000072.1:0-3862 GCA_040389265.1 Acidobacteriota bacterium | reverse complement strand
CTGCGCGCCGCCTTCAACCAGGCCGCCAGCCAGCAAATGAGATCGTACGATGGCCAATTTCAATATTTACCCATGTTGATGAAAGACGATCCGGACTGGAATCTACCGGATCCGTGGGATCGACCGCGACCGCAGACCGCGCAGTGGGCGCTGTCTCATACCATTTTCCCTGGAATCGTATTTGAGCCCAACGACCCAATTGTCCGCGGGCATGTGGACCTGATGCAGGCTGTTCGACAGGAAGACGTTCCCGCCGAAACCGGTTGGAGTCAACACGAAGCCATCTGGAACTATAACGCCGCGTTTGTTGCTGAAGTCTACCTGTGGCTGGGAATGAAGCGCGCCGCGAACGATACGTTTGTCGGCTTTCTGAACCACGCCACTCCGCAGTATTGCTGGCGTGAGGAGCAACCACTGCAGCACGCGCTGCTGGGCTCCTACGTTGGCGATATGCCGCACAACTGGGCCAGTGCCGAATGCATTCGCTACATGCGTCATGTGATGGCCCTGGAAGACGGTCCCAGCTTACGATTGCTCGCCGGAATCACGCAGGATCAACTCGCGCCCAGGCAGCCGCATCGCCTGACTGCCACGCCCACACGATTCGGCCGGCTCGATCTCAATCTCGAACCGCTCGATCGGGAACAGGGTTGGCGTCTGAGTTTTCACCGGGAGGTGGGACCTGTTCCCGCGCGCGTATCCGTTCCGCTGACATTGGGTGACCAGTTTCACCTGGTGACTTCGAAAAGCGTCTCGTGGAAACGCGATCAGAATTTCGCAGCCGTGGATCCGGCCACGCGCAGATGGTCGCTCATCTGGTCAGTGTGAGGATTTCTCGGGCGCGTTCGAGGCCGCCAGCTCTCTAATTGTCGTTCGTGGTCATTGGGATTTCAGAGGTCGCCATGGTGCGGATGGTGTCCGCTGGCGCTCCGTTGGAGCGGCTCGCCCCGGCGGAGGTCTCTGCAATTCCCGCCGGACGCGCAGCGTACTCCCCGGCATCCTGCTTTGGTCCCAGGCCCAGCTTGATCAGGGCTCGCGAGTCCGGCGTGATCTTCGTCTGCCACCCGTTGTCGCTCTGGTATTTCACCATGGCTGCCTGCGTGTCCACGTCCCACTGCCCGGTCGGGCTGCCATTCAGGTAGTGGGCCTGAATCAGGGCCTGCTGGATCTCCATGGCTCGCGAGGAGTCCATTACCCGTTGCCCTGTAATGGTCGCGTGATGGTGCCGTGATTTGTGATGGTGAGAGCTATAACTGGTGTGGTGCAGCGAGGTGCTATGGCTGGCGGAACTGTGGCTGTGTTTCGAAGTTGTATGGTGAACATGCCCGGATTTCGTGGTCCTCGAGGAGGATGTGCTGGAGGACGCATAGGCCGACGCAGACAAACCGATGGCCAGCATCAGCGCGGCTGCGCAGCTTCGTGCGTTGATAAGGCGGGACATGAACATAGTGTGGAAGTAACGCAATTCTAAACTCCTCGAAACTCCAAAGCAAATAAGATGCCGGCAACAGGGCTGCCGTGTATCTATTTGCATATCGCGAGAAAAAAGAGGAGATGGCCATAGCCACCTCCTCTTTTTTCAGTTAACGTCATGGCATTCAGTTACTTAGGCTACTTTTGACGCGGAATTACGGTAGCGTTCCTCCCACGTACTCGTTGCCCATGCCAGGGTGTTGCGGATCGACGACCAGGAATACAACGTCGTCGCCCGATTTCAGCTTCGACGCAAGTTCCTGGAATTGCTGTACGTTCGTAATGGCTTGGCGATTCATCTGCAGAATCACCTCACCGGGTGCCAGGCCCTGCAATCCGTCGGCAAAGGAGCCGGGACGGATGCTGCGGATCAGAACGCCACCCGAGATGCCGGCCTTCGAGGCCATCTCCGGCGGAACATTGCTGACGCCCATGCCCAACTTGGTGGTGCCATTTTCCTGCGGCCCGTTTGCATTGCCGGACGGGGAAGAGCCATTGCTCAGCGCCGCCAACATTGCCGTCCGGTCGGCGATGGTCACGGTGGTGGTGTCGTGCTTGCCATCGTGAATATAGCCGAGGGTCGCGGTGGAACCCGGCTTCCTTCCGGCGATGTCATTGATCAGATCGTCGCCACCCTTGATGGGGCGCCCGTCGATGCTGATGATAATGTCGCCCGGCTTGAGTCCGGCCTTGTCCGCAGGGAATCCGGGAGTCACGGAACTGATGATCACGCCATTTTTGAAGCCATAGACGTGGCCCACAGCACTCGACATGACGGCCTGGAAGGTAATACCAATGGATCCACGCACCACCTTGTGCTCTGGTCCAATCAACTGGTTGTAGACTTTCGCAATGGTGTCGGACGGCATGGCGAATCCGATACCTTCATTGCCTGCGGACTGGGTATAGATGGCGGTGTTCATGCCGATCACCTGGCCATCCATGTTGACCAGCGGACCGCCGGAGTTACCCGGATTGATGGCCGCATCGGTTTGGATGAAATGCTGGAACTCCCCAGCACCGATTCCGCCTTGCCCCTGCAGCGAACGATTCTCAGAGGAAATGATGCCGGCCGTCACTGACTGATTCAAGCCGAACGGACTGCCAATTGCCAGCACCCAATCACCAATCTGCGTGCCTTCGGAGTTGCCCAGCTTGACCGACGGCAACGGGCTATCCACGTTGATCTTCAAAACAGCAATGTCGGTAGCCTTATCGGTGCCAACCACGGTGGCAGCGTGCCCCTGATCGCCAACTGGATCGGTCGTCAACTTGACCCAAATTTTGTCTGCCTTCTCCACAACGTGATAGTTCGTGATGATGTAGCCACGGGGATCGACGATAAAGCCGGAGCCCAGCGCCATCCGCTCGCCACCATCGGGACCCTCGCCTTCCGGACCCTGTGGACCGCCGAAGCCAAAGAAGTGATTGAAGAAGTCCTGCATGCCATTGTCGCCTTGCCCTGGACCCTGACCCTGTCCCTGACCTGGACCCTCTTGTCCCTGTCCATTGTCGTCCTGGCCCTGAGAGTTACCTTCAATGTGCCGTCCGCTGGAGTTTTTCGGGTAGGAAACAGTGTTGATGTTTACGACAGCCGGCCCAACGTCCTTCGCAATCTTGGTGAAGGAGGTGGATAGATTCACTGGGTTGGGTATCTGCAGTGGTTGGGCGTCGGAGCTGTCGACCTTCGCTTCTTTTCCGTCTACCCCGTGGGCGACGACAGACCCGATCAAAATACCGGCAGACAGAGTCGCGAGAATCGCGAAAGTGAAACTTAACCGGCGCGTGCGGAATTTCTCGATCCAAACTTTCCAAATGCTCATGTGGTGTCGAACCTCGTTCTGTATGCGGTAGGAATCTTGGTGTAAGGGATGCTAGTGATTCAGTATACGGTTTCGTCCTGAGCGCTCGCCATTCAGGAATTACGCCCCATATGCTGGTTCAAGTAGTTAGACGCACAATCTCGGCAAACCGGAGCAGCTTTTCCTTGGAAGGTTCACTCGCTGGTGGCCTCGGTGCCCGTCAAGGGGTCAGTGGGTGGCTGGTTTTGCTGGATTCGCCGTCGCCAGCGAGGCAGAATCTCGGCGGTGACTATGCCGAGCAGCACCAGCATGGCTCCCACTCCCGGACGCAGCTTGAGTTTTTCTCTCAGCACCAGGAAAGCGGTCAACCAGGCGAACACTGGTTCCAATGTGAGGATCACCGCAATATTGGCGGCTGGAATGACCTGCTGTGCCCAGGTTTGGACACCAAAGGCCAACGCCGTCGCCAGAACGCCGGCAACCATGAGCGAGGTCCAGACAAAGGGCTGTCGAAGCGCACCTCCCGGAGCCAGGAATTGTGCTACAGAGTTCAACTTCACTGGCTCCATGATGAGCGCACCGATGGT
>JAZKAG010000071.1:0-2684 GCA_040389265.1 Acidobacteriota bacterium | reverse complement strand
GCCGATCAGCCACCCAAGCCTTGAGGTCCGCCACGAGATCGGCGCGGAGAACAACACCACCATCGTATTTCCGCTGCCGCTGGAATTGGTCTCGCTGCTCAAGCAAGTGGGGCAATCGGTTCAAGCTGTTCAACCTAAACCTGGTGGAGACGTCTAACCATGGCGGTTTTGTTCGAAGAGAATTTCGATGTTCGCGATCCGGTGGAAGTGCACTGGAGTTCCAGCACGATTCTTGCAATCTTCTTCGCTGCTTCTCTGGTTTCAGCGGTGTTCTTCGGCCTCGGATACTCCTTCGGCGGAGCCAGCACCAGCAAGCATTCGCTCACGTTCAACACCGCCCCCGCGACCACCAGCGTTGCGACGCCCCCAGTTCAGCCCGTGAAGCCTACGCCGCTGACCGCATCGAATCAGCCCTCTCCCATCTCAAATATCGCGGCTGCTCATCCGGTGACGACCACTCCATCCGCCCCCCTTGCTGCACTGCATCCGGTTGCACTGACCCCTGCTCACCTAGAGACTCCTGTGATCGAGAAGAAGAGCGTGCCGCCACCGCCCGTAAAGCTGGCCAAGGAGACGGCGAGCTCCCGGAGCAACGCGCACATCATGGTGCAAGTAGGAGCGATCGGCAATCGCAAAGACGCCGAGCGACTCGTCGTTGAGCTGCGCAAGAAGGGCTTTCACGCGGGAATCTATGCGGCCAAAAATGACAAATTTCTGCACGTGCAGATCGGCCCGTTCAACGATGCTGCCCAGGCGCAAAGCAAGCGGCATCAGGTGATGGCCAGCGGCTTTCACGCCATCCTGAAGACCACCTGACCGTCGCTATCGCTACCCGCGCATCCACTCCGGAAGCCCGGCCGCGATCGAGTCACGCACCGCGTGAATCAATTCTTCGCGGCTGGAAAAATCCGCAGCGTAGATCGGCGGATGCAAATGGATATGCGCCACCCCCGGATAGATCTTCAAACTGCCTTTTCGCATCATGGTTTCTGTGCCGAAAATCGACACCGGAATGATGGGCGCGCCCGTCTGCTGCGCCAAATAAAAAGGTCCCTTCTTGAAAGGAAGCATCTTCCCGGTTCGCGAGCGCGTCCCCTCTGGAAACGCCGTGAGATGCACGCCTGATTCCAGCACCTTCGACGCGGCTTCGATACTCTCTCGCGCATCCTCACGGTTTCCGCGTCGCTCCACCGGCACAAAATCCGCCATCCGCATCGCCATCCCCACCACCGGAATCTTCATCAGCGACTTCTTCAAAAAAACAGCCGACCGTCCCGGAATCGTCGGCATGAATAATGGCGGATCGAGATTCGATACATGGTTCGCCATAAAGATGCACGCTCGTCCCGGAGGGATATTTTCATATCCAGAAGAGTCGATGCGGATGCCTCCCAGTCGCAGGCCAGAGCCCGAAATCCACATCGAAAAACGATAGAGAAACGTCACGTCTCCTGTAATCCAGGTCCAAGGAAAACCCAGCAGCGCGCCGATGGGCACCAGCAGCACGTAGTACAGAAGAATGGTCAGCGACGAAATCATGAAGCCACGGCACTGCGGCGCAGAGCTTCAGGAAGTTTTTGATAGATGCCGTCAAAACCGCCATTCGAAAGGATGGCCACAACATCACCCGCCTTCACGTTTGCCGCCAGGTGAGCGACAATCGCACCCACATCCGGCAACTGTTGCGCCGAGCAGCCGCGAGATTGCAGCGCTTTCACAATATGCTCTGGATGCAGAATCTGATCCGCCGGGATGTTCGTTGCCTGGTACACCGCAGCCATCACAACCTTATCCGCCAGCGAGAGACTAACCGTCAGCTCCTGCTCAAACACATTGCGGCGCAGCGTGTTGGAGCGTGGCTCGATCACCGCCCACAGCCGCGATTCAGGATAGCGGGCACGCAGCGCGCGCAGCGTTTCCCGTATGGCGGTGGGATGATGCGCAAAATCATCGATGACCGTCACACCGTTCACTTCCGCAATCACTTCCAAGCGCCGTTTGACGCTGCGAAACGTTTGCAGCGCGCGCTGGATGTCTTCCGCAGGAACACCCTGACCAGCCGCAAGCGCCGCCGCCGCCGTCGCGTTCAGCACATTATGCTCGCCAATCATCGGCATCTCCACCTGCAGCCAATGCCTTCCATTTCGATCAATGCGCCAGTCGCTCATGTTGCCTTGAATGGAAAGGTCCGCAATGCGCCAGGCCGAATCCGGCGCGAACCCGTACCGCTCGACACCACAGAACGCGCGTGCCACGCACTCCGTCACGTTTGCGGATCCATCAAAAGCGACAATCCGTCCGCGCCGCGGCACCAGGTTTACCAGCCGCTTGAACGCTGTCTTCACAGATCCAAGATCCGCATAGATGTCGGCATGATCGAACTCCACATGCGTCAGGATCAATGCATCCGGGAAATAATGAAGAAACTTCGGACCCTTGTCGAAGAAGGCAGTGTCATACTCGTCGCCTTCCAAAACAAATGGCCGCGTCGGTCGCAGCGCAAAGCTGGAACCGAAATTTTCTGCGATACCGCCAATCAAAAACGACGGAGCCAGCGATGGATTCGCCTTCGCCGCAGTCTCATAGATCCACGCCAGCATGCTCGTCGTCGTGGTCTTGCCATGCGTGCCGGCAATCACCAGCGACTCCCGCCCGACAAGAAATTCTTCATGAATCAACTGCGC
>JAZKAG010000070.1:9468-18004 GCA_040389265.1 Acidobacteriota bacterium | reverse complement strand
GAGCGGTCACGCCGACGGCAGTGCCGGCACAGTCCTGTAATGATCAGATATTCACTGTGAGCGGCCTGGTGGCGACAGATAACCTGGGATCGATTCGGCCTCCCGGATCCCTGGGAAGCCTGAGTATGAACGGGTATGCAAGTGCGGCGAACACGGTGCTCTTGCACTTCTGTAACGCGGCTGCGGCAAGCGCGGTGCCGCCGGCGGGAGCGTATACCTTTCTCGCGATGCATTGATGCGGCTCCGTCGCCGGCGACAGAAGAACGCACGCATTTAAGAATAGATCGAAGGCAGAAGTGGACGTGATCGGGGCGTCCATGGAGCCGGTGTGGTGAATCGGATGATCTGGATTCGATCTATATTAAGTCGTCATTTTAAGGAGACGCGATGGGGCTGGTCAACGAACTGAATGCAATCAGCTCGCAGGTGTGGGCAGTGGTTTTAATTCTGCTGGGAATTGCCGCTTTCGGGATCGCGTGTTTCTGCAGTCCCGCCGATGTTCGAGCTGCCCTGATGAGTTCTGGCACCGGAATGATTGGGGGCGGTATCGCCATGTTTCAGCACCAGCCGAAAAACTCACAGGTCAACAACGAAACTACTCCGATGGAGAATTAGGAGAAATTATATGGCTACAATTCCGGTGAAGGTTACACAAACAAAGCAGAATGGGTTCGAGAGCTTCTTATCGACGGCAGCGAAAGACATCGAGAAGGTGCTGAATTTCGGAATCAACCTTGCGACTGCCGAGCAGCCGTTGATTAATCAGCTGTTGCCGCCGCAGTTTGCAACCGCAGAGAGCGCGGCAACGGCACTGATCAAGAACGTGATGCTGACCACCGAAGCAAAGTATCAGGCGCTAGGGGCGACTGTGTCGTACCCGCAAAAAGTTGCAGAGGTGGTCGCAATTACGGGCGCAGCGTTAATTCAAATTCTTGCGGGGCTTGGGGTCACGGCAGGGCAAACCGAGTTGACGGCGTTAGTCACTGGAGCGACAAGTTTCAGCGTATTGCAGACGGCGGGCTTAACGACGCTGAGTGCTGTAGCGAATGTCCCGCAAAACTAACGAAAGTGGGCGTGAGAGAGAGGAACAATGTCACATCTGTATGATTTCTTCGACAATCACATGGAAGTCGTGGGCGCATTGCTTTTCGGCCTGCTGACCGTTGCAGTGTGCGTAGGCATTACCGCTGCGATAAATGGCTCCATGTAGTCGCCCCAGAGTTGACGCGTCAAACAATACCGAGTGAAAAGGGTCACCTGAGGACCCGATGGTGGCCAGCATGTATTCCTCGAAAGCCGGGCAGGCGGTCCTTGAAACCTTAGCGGCTGGTCTGGGAGAGTTGGGGCGAGCGCAAATAATCGGGCGCTCCTAGCGAATCCAGACGACGGAGTTCACTTAGCGGGTTCATGGATGTCAGGAGATGGGCAAGAGGTCATTTCAAGAGGAAGCATGGCGATACACATCGATAATGTGAAGGATTCGGGTATTCGTGAGGTCGATAAGGGCGAGTTCTATGAACAACTTAAATGGGGAGACCTGATTTTTTGCTGTGGCGAGGCGGCAATTAGCAAGCAGATCGAGACTGTCACGGATTCACCTTTTTCGCATGTGCTGATGGCGTGGCTTCCGGACAGTACGACACGATGGCTGACCCTGGAGTCAACGTTTCATCGCGGCGTCCACGTCGGAAAACTATCCGACTATGTGGACGCCTATAACGGTGACCTGGTTATGGCGCGACGAGAGGTACTGACGGCTGCTGAAAAGTTGGCGGCGCTAAACGCCGGACTTGGTGTGCTAGAGGATGGTTATGACTGGCGGCAAGAAGTATCCATCGCAGCGCACAGACTGGTTCATGCACTTCCAATCGTCAGGCCGCAAAAAGAATTCTATTGTTCTGGGCTGCAGTATCTGATGAGTTTGTCGACCCGATTTCCCCTTCGAAGGCCTGGGGAAAATTATCCCACTCCGGAGGACCTTTGGCTCGATCCGACGGTAATTCCGATTTGTGCTTTGCCGAATCCTTATCAATCTCGCCGAGTTGTGTTCAGTCAAGGTGAAGTTGCCTGAAGAGCTTCGCAAGGAACGGGAGTCTGGCGCGACTTAAGGCGAGAGACATCTGCAGCCGATGGTTGGAAACCGAATGGAAAATTTCGAGGGATGGCAAGAAGAAGCAAATTTCTCTTCGTCGGGGCGAAGTGATCTGGAACGCCTGTTATGGCTAGGGCAACGACTAGAGTTTGTGTGCGAGGAACTTGATGGAAATCGCTTGGCGGTGGGACTGGCGCGCGCGCTGCTGAGGGTGCGCGATCGAAGTGGCGAAATTGTTCCCTTAGCGGCGAACTCTGCGCAACAAGCCTATGAAAAGAGTCGAGGGCGGCACAACATTGTATTGAAGGCGCGGCAGATGGGAATCAGCACCTGGATTGCCGGACGCTTCTTTCTAAAGACAATTACGCAGCCGGGTACGTTGACAGTCGAAGTGGCGCATAATCTGGAGGCCGCCGAACAGATCTTTCGAATTGTTCACCGGTTTTACGAACAATTGCCAGAGGGATTGCGGGGTGGGGTGCTCCGGACCTCGAGAGCGAACGCTAGACAGTTGTTGTTTCCGAAGTTAGACAGCGAATATCGAGTGGAGAGCGCTGCCGACGGAAATGCCGGCCGGGGAATCACGATACAAAATTTGCATTGCTCGGAAATTGCTCGCTGGAGCGGTGATGCGGCCGAGACGATGGCGAGCATTAGTGCTGCCTTGGTACCAAACGGGGAACTCGTTTTGGAGTCGACTCCTAACGGGGCGTATGGCTATTTCTACGATCAATGGCAGCGAGCCGAAGAGACGGGAATGGTCCGACATTTTTTTCCCTGGTGGATGGAAAACGCATATGCATCTCAACCCGTGAAAGAGTGTGACTGGACGGACGAAGAGCGCGTGCTTGCGGAGGTAAATAAATTGCGGCCTGAACAGGTCGGTTTTCGGAGGCAATTACATGCCAAGTTCCGAGGAATCGCCGCTCAGGAATACGCCGAAAATGCAGAGACATGTTTTTTAGCGAGCGGCGATTGTGTTTTCGACCTGGAATGTATTTCGCGACGATCCCGAGAAGTACACGAACCACTGGAACAAAGGTGGAACGGCCAATTTTGGATATGGTATCCCCCGCAACCAGGGAAAACTTATCTGATCGGTGTGGATCCGGCGGGAGGCGGTACGGACGGCGATTATTCGGCGGTGCAGGTAATTGAGCAGCAAAGTGGGCTCCAGTGCGCGGAGCTTCGAGGACACCTTGAACCGAGGGAATTAGCGAGACGGTGTACGGAGCTGGCAATTGAATATAACCGCGGAGTCGTGGTGGTGGAACGCAACAACCATGGGATGGCTGTACTGGCATACTTGAGCGCGATCGAACGGTATGCATCTGTCTATGAGCAATGTGGGCAGGCAGGATGGCTGACCACTGCGATCACCCGCCCGGCAATGATTGCGCTGTTGGGCGCAGAGCTGACGAATGGTCCGGAAATATTTTCCAGTTCTAGGCTGCTGTCGGAATGTCGTACGTTTGTAAGGTTGCGCGATGGGCGCACGGGTGCCGCAGCAGGTGTGCATGATGACTGTGTGATGGCCATGGCCATTGCATTGCAGGTGCGTGCGGAGATGGCCGAACCTACGAGATTGGTGCGGTAGGTGAAGGCGCGGAGGGTGGCTCAAGGTTCGCCAACCAAATCCCGACACACGATAGGAGTGTGGTAATGAATGGGTGAGTGCGGCAATCCTGGATGGCTGCAGTCGGCTTCGCGTTACAATTCGGGAGCAGGAGCCTTCTCCTTGGGCAAAGTTGAACATCGTTAAAGGAGCGAACTTTCGGGTGGCGGTGATCGCGGTACAACAGATCCGGCGGATGCGTGGCGGTGCACAGAGTCATCTGATGCTGGGCTCGGACGGCCACCTGTACGTGGTAAAGTTTCAGAACAATCCGCAACATTTGAGAGTGCTGGCCAATGAGTTGTATGCATCCCGTCTTGCTGAAGCGGTCGGACTTTCTGTGCCTGCAACCGAAGTGGTAGAAGTGAGCCAATGGTTGGTTGAAAACACGCCGGAATTGTACATGGACATGGGTCAACAGCAGGAACGTTGCATCGCCGGGTTGCAATTTGGATCTCGATATATTGGGGGTTTGATGCCTGGGCAGGTGGTCGATTACCTTCCGGAGGAGCAACTGGGAGAGGTACGGAATTTGCCCGAGTTCGCGGGAATGCTGGTGCTGGACAAGTGGACCTGCAACAGCAATGGCAGGCAGGCCGTTTTCCACCGCAAGCCGAGAGAAAAGCGGTACGCGGCCAATTTTGTAGACCAGGGATACTGTTTTCATGCCGGTGAATGGAGTTTCCCGGACGCTCCATTGCGAGGAGTGTATGGTCGAAATCGGGTATATGCTGACGTGACTGGATGGGCGAGTTTTGAGCCCTGGCTGAGTCGGGTGGAAAAAATTGAGCCGGAGGCCGTATGGCAGATTGCGGAAACCGTTCCTCCAAACTGGTACGGCGGAGATTTGCGAGAGATGGAGCAACTTACAGTGACCCTTCTTGCTCGCCGTGAACGGGTGCGGGAATTGATTGTGCAGTTTCGGGAGAGTTCGAGGTTGCCATTTCCGAAATGGATTGGGATGGAGAGGGGAAGTGGGGAAGGACAGTTCAGAGAGCAGAAAAAGTTAGAGAATAAGGGCAGCTGAAGGAATGGGTAGGTTTGCGTTACCCCAGTCCAGGCAAGGAATCCGAGGCATTCGTGAGCAGTGAGCGTATCCAGTGCGAATTCTTTCTGGTTCGGTATGTTCCGGATGCAGTGAAGAATGAGTTCGTCAATATCGGCGTGGTGCTGCGTGAGGCGGGGCGACCGGAGACCGCGCAGGTGCAGTTTACGCGGGATTGGGCGCGGGTGCGATGCGTAGACCCTGAGGCGGACACTGGAATGCTGGAAGCTCTGGAGTATGAAGTTCGGGAGCGTCTTTCGAGCGGATCCGCGGAGACCGCGTCGATGATGAAGGCCTTGGAGGATAGCTTTTCAAATACATTGCAGATCACGGAACCGAAGGCGTGCCTGGCGGATTCAATTCCGGCCGAGATGGAGCAGCTGAGCCGGATGTACATTGAAGTCCGGAAGCTGCGCGAGGCGCGTCGAGCCGCCGGCCGGCAGGCCATTTCGACCTCGATCCGTCGACAGTTTGAGTCGGTTGGAGTGTGGAATGTGATGCGCAAGCGTATTCAGGCGGCGATGTATACACAGCCAGGCGATCCTTTGCGAATTGATTGCGGCTACCGACCGAACGGCGTGATCCGCATGTTTCATGCAGTTTCATTGGAAGGCGACTTGGAAGCAGCGAAGGTGCTTGCATTCAGCGCTCCGCAAATTGCGTTGGGAGTGAGCCGGGTGGAGAATGCAAGGCTGGAACTGACAGCGATTGTTGAGCCCCTGCGCGGTCTGTTGGGTAAGAACTCGGAAGAAATTCTAGCGACCGGCGCGGAAGAGGATCGGGTTGAACAATACCGATTTGGCGTGGAGACGATGGAGCGAAACCATATTCGGGTGATGACTGTGGCCGATCTACCGCGCATCGCTGAACGCGCCCGGGACGAGTTGCGAATTTAGGGATATTGGATAGAACGTGCTGCATAGAAAAAAGCGTGGCCCGAGGCCACGCTTTTTCATTTGTGCTGAAGCCGAGACGAAAGCCATTTGCAACATCAAGCGAGCGACAGAACAGAGAGGCGGAGACAGTGAGCTGGAAAACAATGCTCGGAGAGATTTGGAGCGATCAAGTGGCGAGCGGCGTGGGCAAACCGGTTGTCGAATCTAAAACAGAGATAGCAGCTGCGGGCGTCGATGGAGCGCAGCGCAAGACCGTGCCGCTTCCCTCAATCCTGGGACCGGTGCGGCCGCCGAATGCGTTATTGCCGAAGGGAACGCCGGCCAACCTGAGGCGTTTCGCAGAAAGTCCCGTTCCGCGTCGGGCGATCAACGTTATCAAAGATCGCATCGCGAGCATGGATTGGCAGATCCAGCTGCGACGAGGGTACACGCTCGAGGATGTTCCCGATGCGCACGTGAGAATGGAGATTCTGCGGAGGACTCTGGAGGAACCGAACGATTCGGATAGCTTTCGATCAGTGGTGGAGCAGGCGTTGGAAGACGCGTTGGTTGGCGGTTTTGGCGCCATTGAGATGGAGCGGACGGACGATCCGGGGCGCCCTTTCGCGTTGTGGGCAGTCGATGGGGCCACGATTCAACTGAATGCAAATTGGGATGGAGATCAAACGTCGCCGCGCTATGCGCAGAACACAAACGGTATCGGACCTGGGTCGAAGATTCCTTTATTCGACAACGAACTGATGTATATCCGTTTGAATCCTCGGTCGCATACTCCATTCGGATTGGGGTCGTTGGAAGTCGCTTTCGAAGCAGTGAACAGCTTTCTGGCAGCTCATCGATATGCGGGAAGGCTGGCCAGCAATAGCGTCGTGCAATATGCGCTCTGGCTGAACGAGACGACACCGGATCATCACAGCCGGCTGTTGCGGTGGTGGCAGGATGAGATCGAGGGCACAGGAAGGGTGCCAATTCTGACATGTGAACAGAAGCCTGAGGTATTGAAATTCACTGGCGGGACGGATACGGAACTTCGACTGCAATGGCAGGAGTTCCTGATACGCATGATCGCGAATGCCTTCGGCCTTCCACCGATGGTATTGGGCCTGGAAAATGACGTAAATCGCAACACCGCCCAGGAAATGTTGGACGAGTCATTTCGAACAACCATCGCTCCGATGGCTCGAATGCTGGCTGAGCACTTTACGAGGGATTTGTTTGGCAAGCGTCTCGGATGGCGTGAATTTGAGTTTGTTTTCAATGATCTCGATGTCGGAGATGAGATGGAAACGGTACAGATTCAAACCGCGTTGCTGAAAGCAGGGATATTGACTGTGGACGAAGTGAGGGCGCAACGCGGATTACGTCCGCTGACACCCACGCTTCAACTGGAAAAAGCCGCGTCGGATTCGCGTAACGCCGAGCCTTAGACCCGGGAAGAAACTGGGATTGACGGCTTGCAACCACAACCCGAATACCATGCACATCCAAAAAACTAGAAATATGGGAGAACACATGAGACTGGACGCAATGGCGGTCGAGTTTCCGGCCATGCAAGGGCACCCAAACCGGATGCCGTTTGAGGGAGTATTAACGCTGGTCGACGTGCCCAGCGATCGCGCGCCGAGTGGATCACGCGGACATCGTGTGATTCTGAGTCGGACGGCGGCGGAGGCGGCGTTGCCGTCATTGCTCGGAATGGCGGTGGACTTTCGGCCAGATTGGGACGGACACGACGCGCGTAGCAAATGCGGGATTTTGACGTCCGCAGATATTGTCGGCCAGCGGCTGCTGGTAGGCGGATACTTATATGCGCGAGATTTTCCCGAGGTCGAAGCGAAACTGCACGATCTGGCAGCGGGAAGTATGGGCATGTCCTACGAACTGGCCGATGCACATGTGGAAGATATGCGTGCCTCAATCTGGAAGCTGAATCGTGTGACCTTTACCGGGGCAGCGATCTTATTGAGAGATAAAGCGGCCTATCGGCAGACTTCGTTTCGGTTGAAACCGAATGGAGCGCGTCGTCAAGGAGTCTCCTTGGCGGCATATTCCGGCGCGGCCTAAGCGGCCGGTGGCTAACAATCGATATCCCGAACGCGGGCCGCTGCAGGCATCTGCCTTCCGGTGCAAGTTCGGCACCCAAAGAAAAAAGGAGCAATCAATATGGAGCAGGGAGCAGAACGTTCTGTAGAAACATTGGCATTGATGCTGGATCGGCTAGCGGGAGCGGCTAGCCTGTTGGAGCAGACGGTGAATCGTCTGGAAGAACAGCACCTTACGATGTCGGGGGAGGTACAGAAGATTGTCGCGACCGTCGAGCAGGCACCCAATACGATGCAGGGGGGTAGCGAGCGTATATACGAATTGGAGCGCAAATTGCACGAAGCTGTCATGCAAATCAACGAATTGCGAGCCCAGGGATCAGCTTCTGTGACTACCGGACGGAAGACCGTGACCGCAGCGACGGTTTCCCTGCTGGCCAAGCAGGGAATTTCGTCGCTTGAGTCAATCGAGGCCGGTTCACTCGATGCAGCTTTGGTTGGGTTGAGTGTTGAGCAGCGGATTGCAGTGAAATCACAATTGCTGCGGGCCGGAGTGTTGAATTAAGCCAACGAAGCTCAACCACACTGGATAAGGCAAGCGAGGGCCGCAAGGTTCCCTGTGCTTTCGTCACGCCTCCTACATTATTAAGAACAACCACGGCCGAAAGGCCGGTGAAAGGATAGAATGAACGCAAATTTTCATGACATTCACGCCGCTGCAGACTATATCGGGCCAGGTGCGATTGAAGTCCCAATTTATCAGACCGAAATCACCGACATTGTTCGTCGTCGAGGACTCTTTGGCCAGCGCATCAAACAGGTACCGGCGACTGGACATCCCTCGAG
>JAZKAG010000070.1:403-9458 GCA_040389265.1 Acidobacteriota bacterium | reverse complement strand
AAACCGGGATTCCTGAGCCAACAGCCGCCAACGGATTTGTAGATCCCAGAAATATTTCAGCACCGGTTGTAACTCCTGCCCGCGTAGAACGCGCGGTTCCCCTGAAGGCGCTGGTTGCGCAGATCAATTACAACCTGTTCGACGTTGAATTGGGAAACCAGCAGAGTCAGTTCGCTTACCTGCAGGCCAAGGATCTTGCCGACACCATCGAAGGCGTGATGCACATTCATGACCTGGCATTGTGGAACGGCAACGATACTTCGCTAAGCAGTCCGACAACGGTGCAGTATTTCGGTGCAGCGGGACAGATTGCTGCCAGTGGCAATACGACCACGATTACTCCCACCGAATTGATCGTCGACAATCTCAAGTCCACGATCGCGCAGATGGTTGCCAACAGCAGCTATGCAGTTCGCCCCACAGCGATCTATGCCAATCCAGTGCTGCTGGATTTGGTCGATCGTGAGATGAAGACTGAATTCAACGTGGTGCTGGACACAAAGGAGATCAACGGCGGATTCAGGGTGAAAACTTTGATTACGCAGGCAGGTGAATTGCCGCTGATTCCGGATTGGTCACTCAGCTACACCGGAACCCCAGGCTCTGGAAGCGCACTGCTGCCAGCTTACATTGTGACTGAAGATCTGATCGAATACCACTGGTTGAGCGATCCGAATCCCCGAGTATTTCAACTCGGCGTTCCGGGCTCGCTTGCTTCGCAACATGTCGTTGTGAAATTTGGCGCCCCCGTAGTCAAGATGGCGAGTGCGGGCGCCCATTTTCAAGTGATCGTACAGCGATAGAAACGATAGTTGAAAAGTAGTACCAGTCAAGTACTCTACTGGCCTCCGCAAGGAGGCCGGTGCTATTGAAAACTGGTCGCGAACGGCGGCCTCTCGAAATACCTCCGGAGGACATTTTATGGGATACCTGCTGCCGACCGACTATGCAACTTATGGTCTCCCGGCGAATACGACGGATGATTGGATCACGACGGCTTCAGCGTTGATCGACTCCCATTGTCGTCGCATCAGTCTGAGTCCGACCCAGTACGAAGAACGCTTACGCATGACGGCTGGGGCTCAGACGGTGAGGCTTAGCTATTTACCCCTGGTGGCCGTTGCTCCTAATACATCACCTTTGATTTCAGTTCAAGCCAGATACAGTCGCCCTCGACGCGGGCAGATGATCGAACCCGCATACGAGCAGATTGCATGGGTATTCGGACTTCCAGGGAACTGGAGCACCCTAACTCCGGCCGATTTAGATCTGGTGCCCAATACGGGTGAGATAACCTTTCCGACTAACATTCTTGGCTTGCCATATAACGAAGTCAATGTTGTTTATAGAGCTGGTCTGAACCCAATTCCAACTACAGTGCAAGTGGCATGCGCGCAGATCGTTAAGAACGCGCAAACTATTCCGGGGCTAAATGTAAAGTCGAGCAAAATCGACACCATGCAGATGGAATATTTTTCCAGTTCTCTAATTGACCCACAGGTGGCAGCGTTGTTGCAGCCCTATGTGGCGACGATGTTGGGGTGAGCGATGAGCATCGATTTAAGTGTACGAAGCGCTTCGGCAGGGCTGCAGCGTGCCGCTGACTCGCTGCTGCGTTGTTTAGGGGGCAGAACGGTGCTGTTACGGTTGCCGACAAACGCTGTGAGCGGCTCGGATGCGGAGCAATTGGGCGCCGGCAGTCCATCGTATGAAGATCTGCCCTTATCACCCGCCGTTTTTCGCCGTCTGCGGCCGAAGATACGCGGAGGCACTGTTAATAGATATGAATTGTTAATATCGGCGTCTTCGGTTTACGCACAGCTAGGCCTGATGGAGCTGGCTTCGACGGATCAGCTATTCACGATGGCGATCGGTATCTTTGTGGATGGCGAATTGATGTTTATTGAAGCCGCTTCCGAGGCCGAAGCTTTTGGGTGCCCTTATCTATATCGGCTAATTCTGGCTGGGCCACAAAACCAGACATTGTAAGAAGGGAAAGTGTCATGCAAAATGCTCAAAATACTTTCTACATTGCATTGCGCGACCGCCTCGGAGCTCTAAATCCGAATCGAACGATCTATATGCGGGGAGTGACCCGGCCCGGCATCCTAGTTGAAGGCAATGAATTCGTGGTCGCCCAGCCGCCTTCGGATGTCTTTGTACTGCGTTGGGTTGGACTTCACAGCGATCCATATTTGTCGGATGTTCTTCTGCAAATGAAATGCGAGATTGCTTACATGACGGAAGGTACAGCAGGAAATCTTGGCATGGATCGCGGAGCGATGTTGACAGAAATGGACGTTGAATTGATGTCGATGCTTCGCCCAAATGCAGCCCAAAAAATGAATTATGCTTCAGTGCCCGCTGCCCCAATGGAAACCAAAATCTTCTGGTCTGAGGCCAGCTTTCAGCCACTTCAGATTGAGCGAGATCGCTTGTCGCGTGTCGCTATGGTATCGATCTTTAGTTATTTAGAGGTGGGGGAACAATGAGCACAAATATACTCGATCCACTCCCACTGACGCCGCCGATTATGCGGAGAGTTCGAGCTTACTTTGCACCGGTGAAGCGGGCAGCGGGTAGCCCGGCAATTTTCGATCCCGCACAATATTGGAATTTCAACCTGGACTCTCCACCCAGCCCTTGGTTGGACCTAGGGTGGCTGCATGCATTCCAACGCAAGACGGAGTCGAAAGTACTTCCATTAAGAAGCGGCGCGCCGGGGCTTCCCCTTTCCCAAGTAAGAACTGAGATTGATTCGATTGTCTCCGTCAAGTTTGTCAATTGGGGAAAGTTGCAGATGGCCGTGACAGCGGGTTCAGAACAAATGAATCTGTTGATCACAGCGGCAAATGCGCCGGCAAATGGTTCAGGTGGAAACGCGAGCGGCGCTATTCCCCTCAGCGGTGGAAGCACAGCGACGTTCCTCAGCCTAGCTTCGAACCAGCTCACCAGCTTCTCGGTCGGACAGATGGTTGTCGTGGATATTGATTATTCGGGACAGGCAGGCTATGTAGGCAGCGGAATCAGTGGTGCGTTTGTAAGTTCTTCTAACGCGGTTAATTCGGATGTCAATTACATCCGCAGAGTAAGTTTCAATGTTGGCAGGATTATCTCCATAACTTCAACAGGCCTGCAACTCGCACAACCCTTAATCGCGGGAGTACCTGACACCGGAATGTCTGTTCAGCCAATTCTGGGCTTCGTCGATCGGGAAGGAAGCAATTTCTTCCAGGAGTGGTCGGGGTTATTTGTCATTGCGGGTGAGCAAGGAGATAGGATCCTATTTCATTATCCGAGGTTGCAGATTTCCTCGGGTGCGGGTGAGTCTGTGGAGCCACTCATGACTTCCCTGGAGAAGGTCGACACGTTAGGAAGGGTGAGTCAGGTGGCGGAGTTTCGCGGCCTTCCTGTTACCGATAAAAACGATGGCGCGCAAGTGGTGTGCTTTCGCAGTTATATTCCAGCGGCAGCAACGAACCTATGGTGACGAAGGTGCTCCGCGACCCGGCGGCACCAAGTAGATATGGAGATGCTGGATGAAAGTCGCAATCGATAATCAAGACGGCAAAGGTGCAGTCGACTACTCTTCAGCTCTCTGCTCTGATCAAGCATCTGAAAAGTCGATCGTGATCACGCGTGCGTTGAACCAGCCGACGCTGGCGCGAATTCAACTGGATTGTGCGAGCCATGGGCTTGGGGTTCCTACGCAAAATGCATTTGTGGTGATCACTGCGGATAACGGAACATTTCTTTTCACGGGATATCTTCCTACGGCCGCAGAGCTAGTGTTTGCAGGATACGATTCTAATGGACCTCACTATAAAGTTATCGCTAACGCACTCAGCGAAGACTGGCTACTGAACCGCAATGCGGTGCCACAAACCGCGCCTCTTCTTGGGCAGACCGCAGGCGAGATGGTTGGCATTGTGACGAATCGAGTCAATCCATCATTGGTTCAGATGAATGGACTCGAGGATGTCGGAACCATCGGATTTTTTGAACCATCGCCCAGTTTACCCTGGTCAGAAAACGTGGCTGCGCTCGCCAACCAAGCTCGCGCTGCCTATAGGGTTCTCAACGGGCAGTTGACCTTGGCCCCGATTGGTTCAACGGTTCATGTGTTGGACAATACGGTTGGCATTCTCGAGTTTTCCGCGACGAGCGCAGTTGAGGCCAAGCAGGTGGTTAATGACGTTACCATCACAGGTCTTAATGAGCCACTGCAATATGTGACTGAGTTGTTCGAAGGCGATGGAGCCACCGCTTTGTTCCAATTGCAGCGGGAGCCTTATCGAGTGACTAGGCCGATATTGTTGAATGAGGAGTTTGCTGCTTCAAGTTTAAATACATCTGTTTGGAATGTGAATGACTCTGGAGGGTACCTGAGAGTTGGGGGTGGCGGCCTCGCGTTAGGGGGCGGCGCAGGTACCGACGGTACCACGACACTGACGGCAATCGATCCTGTGGAATTGGGAGGAGAGATTGTCATTGAAGCTGGGTTTGTCCAGTTAAACACCGGCAGCGATGGCGTTCTCTGCGGCTTGTATTCGGGCGGGATCAATATAGCTAACTGCATTGCCGGCTATCGAGTGAAGGCGAGCGGACCCAATACGATCCTTGTTCCTTTAGTGGGCGGAACAGAAGTTGGCACTACTTTTACCCTCGAGGCAGGACATAGCTATGTCCTTCGCCTTCATGTGCACAGCAGCGAATTACAAAGGATGTTGAACAGTTATTTTTCATACGGAAGCGGCGGTCCTACCGTGCATGGTGGAGGAACTGTTCAGTCGCCGCTGCAGCTACTATTTGAAGTACAGGATATGGCGCTGCTGCCGTATGTAAATATAGGGTCGACCATTTTGTACGATGGCGCGATTCCGAACTCACCAGCGATTGCTTCCTTTGCATGCGTCAACAGTGCAAAGCTACAAGGCAACATAGGGTATTTCAAGGTGACGCAACCCGGGACAATGTGGGTTGTGAGCACACCATATTCCGGGACTCCCTTTACGCGCAGAATTGGCGCTAATACGCAAGGCGCGGATTGCAACAGTTTGAGAAGTGGATTTCTCCACTTCTACAAATTGGCAATACCACAGCCTGGGGAGATGCTGGCTGTCACATATCGAGTAGGGGCGCCCTCGGTAGCACGATTTGCGAATATTGCCGCTCCACAACCTGGCGGCACGGGTACCCCGGCGGTCTCACAGTGGGTGGGACATCTCGTCCATCCGCCAGCACGAAGCTCAGTTGATTGTGAAAACGCCTGCCAGGCGCTTCTTGATTTTGCCTCGAACCCGGCCGCAAGTTCAAAGGGGTCCTATCACTTTCGCAATTTGCAAAACCAATCGGATATTTGGCCTGGTGATGCGTTGGAATTCAATTCTCCCTCGGGAGAACTGAATGTGAGCGTTATCGTGCGTCGAGTGGCCATCGAGTCGACAAGCAGTTCGCCAGAAGTAATGAACTATATCGTGAGCTTCGCCAATGACTGGGCTGAAACCATCGCAATGAAGCTAGCGAGCGATATCTCTCCAGAGGTCTCTTTACCGCTACAGCCTGAAACTACAGCAGGTAACTATCTGCCGAATCTAAATTCACTGCGAGTAACGTTAATCAACACGACGTCGATCGCTGTTAATGCGGGTCTTACTCCTCCTAGCGGGGGCGGCTTTGAAGTGCGGAGCCAAGATTACACTTTTGGAGTAACAAGCGGTGAAGGGCTTGTACTGCGAAGCCCTGTACCTAGCTTCACGATTACGCGCTCAACGGATGAGGAACAATTCTTCATCCGAATGTACGATGGGTCTACGCCGCCGTTGTATTCGCGAATCTCCAGCGCCATTTTCACCAACGCGCCGACAAGCTAAATGGCGAATCGAACTGACCAAGGATGGTTCTAGATGGACGATTTTGAGGTGACAGTGCTGTCAGACCTGGCGGCACTCAAAAGCCAGATGGCTTCTCTGATGGGGCTGGGCCAACCGGGCCGATTGACGATGTTGGAGCAGCGAATGGAGCAGCATGAGGTTTACCTACAAAGAATGAAAGGCTGGGTTGCAGCTTTTTTTGTGGCCCTGACGTTGGCTCACATCGCAATTGATTACCTGAAGCACTAATAAGCGTTGGCTGGAGTGGTAGTGCTTGTGAGGAACGGAATGATTTCAGGTAGATCCGAGACGGCGAAGTGAGGAGGCGTTGCTGGACATTCATGCAGTTCTGTTCCTCGAACCAGGATCAATTTGGAAATACCGGCTGCTGCACCCGCTTGTAAATCTGAGCACCGATCCCCGATTAGGATTGATCGCTTTAAGTCAATCCTGTGATCTGTAGCGGCTTTCAGGATCATTCCTGGTTGGGGCTTGCGGTCTTCGCATTCCTTCCGGTAAGGACCGACACCGAACTCTGGATGATGTGGGCAGAAGTAGTACCCATCGACATTGACTTGCTGCTGGACGAATTCTTTCGTCATCCATTCCATCAACACGTGAAAATCGGTTTCCGAATATAGTTGCCGCGCAATTCCAGATTGATTTGTGATGATGATGAGGGCATACCCGAGCGCTTGCGCACCGCGACAGAGTTGAAAAATCCCGGGCGTAAACTCCACCTGATCGGGTCGATGGAGATAGCCTACTTCCCGGTTGACGACTCCATCGCGATCTAGGAATAAAGCTGGTCGATAGTCTTGCATAGAATAGCCAGGGTTGGTTGTGGAACCTCTGTCGGCAGCTAGTTGTCGAAATAAATCTGCTCCACCAGCAAGCAAAAGATATGCTCAAGCGCCAAGTGAGCTTCCTGAATCTTCATTGTCAGGTGTGAGGGCATGCGTAAGCAAAAATCGCACAGCTCTGGCATACGGCCGCCGCCGGATCCGGTCAAACCGACAGTTACAATCCCATGCGAATGCGCTAATTCCAAAGCCCGTACAATGTTAGGTGAATTGCCCGAGGTAGATATTGCCAGGAAAACATCACCTGGCAGTCCAAGAGCTTCGATCTGGCGGGCAAACGTCCACTCATACCCGTAGTCATTCCCAACAGCCGTCAATATAGAAGAGTCCGTTGTCAGCGCCATGGCGCGCAGAGCTGGCCGATCTCTTACAAGCCTGCTGACAAACTCGGCGACAAGATGTTGCGCGTCGGCGGCACTGCCGCCATTGCCGGCAACCATGAGCTTATGGCCGGCTTTGAGAGCTTTCGCAGTTTCGTTCGCCGCCTCGACGAGGATTGCGTGCAATTCTGAATCCTTTTCTACATCCGTGAGTACTGCCACCGTCTGCCGTAGCTGATCTGCCACGATATCCTGCATCCGTTTCAACCTTCCTGTCGAGTACACATCCAACAGCAGCTATTAATAGTTTAAATGTTTGCCCATTCCAAGACATTTCTTCCTGCTTTTAGGTCACTTTGTTCGGCAAGTTGCATCGTGCGCCAGATGTCTAGCAGGGCGCTACTTTACCTGCACTGTCAAGCTAACGCGTTTAGTGAGCCCACCTGCCGCCGCCGAAACCGTAACCGTGTACAAGCCAGGAGGGGTGGTCGAATTCAAAGGTAGCGGTGGCCCTGTTCCGGTCAAGCCGCCGCCTTTTCCACACGCGGTCATATTTCCGATCAGCCCAATCAGAACAATCGCAAGCAGCACCCGATAAGTCGATGCTTGCAGCCTGTAACGTCCACAACGAATTCCAATAAGAGTGGTCATCAAGATTGCAAACCCTATCGGCCAGGGGAGCCGGCCGAGCATGCTTGCAGGCTCCGCTCGTAAAGCGCTGCCAACACCTGTTGCGACTGCGACCTGGATATTTGAAGGTGAACTTAGCGATGCATTTGCAGGTGCGACCGTACACTTTGAATTTGGCGGAAGATTGGCGCAGCTTATCGTGGCCGCCCCGACAGAACCATTTGCGGGCGTAAGCAGAAGGGAGTAACTCGCAAAACTGCCGCTGCTGACGATTTGGCTAGTTGCGCTGGTGGGCGCAAGCTGAAAGTCGATCCCGGTACCGGACAACTGCGCCGTTATTGATGGGCTATCTGTGCTGCTGATAGTTGCTGTGCCGCTCTGATTTCCAGCGGCAGAGGGTGAAAATGTGACTAGAAGGGTACAGGTTGCGTTTGGACTCAAGCTCGTTCCGCAATTGTTAGACTCTGTAAATTGCCCATTCACTGCGATGGAGATTCCGGTCAAGTTCCCTGTACTTCCATTAGTCAACAGGAAAGTCTGTGCCGGCGACGCCAGCTGAAGACCCATGGCTCCAAAGTTGGAGGTTCCCGGGGTCAGCGTGATGTCCGGAAGATATCCGATGCCTGTTAGAGTGACTTGCTGAGTGCGGTTTGAATCTACCTCAGAAATTGTGGCGCTCTCGGGTCCGCCTGCGTGTGGCTCGAAGGTGACTCGAAGGGTGCACGATCCGCCTGCCGCAAGTGTTGATCCGCAAGTCTTCGTAAAGATGAAATCCGGGTTGTTGGACTGTATCTGAATCCCCGACAATGCTGTCTGCGTGTTATTGCTCAGGGTGATTGTTTGTGGTGCACTCGAGGTGGCGAGGAACTGGCCGCCGAAGTTCAGGGATTGAGGTAACAAATTATCGCCTGCGGGGGTTACACCGGAGGCGGTCAGCCCAATGATTTGGGATCTGATCGAGTCAGAGACAATGATTTGTCCGCTGGCCGAGCCGGGTGACGAGGCCTGAAAAGTAACCGTAATCGTGCAGAGAGATTGCGCGGCTAGCATGCTTCCGCAGTTATCGGTTTCTCCAAAGCCGGCGCCGACAGCGCGAATGTTCAGTTGATTCAATGCTGCTCCACCGGAATTTGTCAGGGTGATTGTCTGTGCCGGCGCACTCTGTCCGACTTGGGTAGGTGGAAATGTCAGGGACGTTGGCGACAGTGTGTCCGTCGGTGGTACGATTCCCGTCCCCGACAAGGAGACGCTCTGAGTTCCCGCGCTGTCCGATATTGTCACGCTTCCGGACTCTGCACCCGCAACGTGCGGATTGTACTGCACGGTGATTCCGCATGCGGATTGTGCGTTTAGCGAGGCGACACATCCA
>JAZKAG010000070.1:0-393 GCA_040389265.1 Acidobacteriota bacterium | reverse complement strand
TTCCCTGAGCGCTCACCACCGTTAGCACTCCACTTGCCGGGCCTGTTGTAATGGGCTGGAACACAACCGCCAGGGTGCATCCACTGTCGGCCGCCAGTGTGGAAGTGCACGTGTTGATTTGAATGGCGAAGGGCCCGCTCACGCTTTCCTTTGTCAGAGCGATCGACGCCGCACCGGTGTTCGAAATCGTCACTTGCTGCGCGGCAGATGCCGTAGCGGTTTGCACTTCACCGAAATTCAGACTATTAGGCAGAAGAACAATCGAGGCCTGTGTGGTTCCAAGGCCACTCAGCTCTACACTCTGTTGACCGCCCGCAATGTTGGCGAGCACGGTCAGCGTTCCGGTTCGGGTTCCTGACGTAGAGGGGTCGAACGTGACCGCTATCTGACAAC
>JAZKAG010000069.1:20548-26093 GCA_040389265.1 Acidobacteriota bacterium | reverse complement strand
CATAAATGTTTCCTTTGGACATATGCAGGAACGTAAAGTTGATCGGACCGCCGCCATACCCACTGCTGGAGGTCGTCAGCGTATCGAAAAACGGATACTTTGCCTTGCCGACCGCGTGCAAATCCAGTGATTGGGTCAACACGCGCGGTCCGCTCTGCTGATTAACCAGCGTGTTGTACATGGCGCCGCTGCCGTAGGTGTCGGCGATATTCCCGCCCAGGTCGATCGACTGATGGACAGCATATCCATCCTTGATCACTTCCTTGGGCTGGGTTGCGTCTTGTGCAAAGGCGCTGCCGGCGCACAAGAGAAGAACTGCAGAAAGCATACTGCCAGCGGTACAGAGGAGAGGGCGCGGAGAAAGCCCCTCAGACGATAAACAATTAGGTATACGCATGAGTCCTTTACCCCCTCACTTAAAGAAGACATCGCTCGCGTTCGAGCCGTGGATTTGTGTATGACAGGTCGTACAGGACACATACTGCGTAGCCTGGTTGTGGGCGGGTCCCGACGGTGAAACGGAGTGCGGGAATGTGCTCAGGTTTGTTTCCGAATGGCATTGCAAGCAAAGCGTGTTCACGTTGCTGACGGTCAGCATTCGCGGATTGGGCGAGCCGTGCGGTGAATGGCACGACAGGCAACCCTCGGTTTTCACCACGGGATGTTCATATGCGAACGGTCCCGCCGTCTCCGTGTGGCACTTGGTGCAGATCAGGTTCTGATCCGCGGTCGACTTAAGATTGTTGCTCTGGAAGGTGCCATGCGCGTCATGGCAGTCGGAACACTTCATCAATCCTTCATTCACGCGATGGTGAAAGGCTTGAGAAAAGGCCGGTTTCACATCCGCATGGCAGGTGAAGCAAAGCGCCGGCTGCGCCACTTTCAGAAGACTTTCTTCCGTCTGCGAAGCGTGAACGCTGTGGCATGTGGTGCAACTGACGCCCGCCTTGGCGTGCGGAGACCGTTCAAAATTCGGGTGTGCTCCAGCATGGCATCCCAGGCAAGTCGCGTCCACTTCCTTGGGGGTCGCTTTCTTCGGATTGAAAATCTTGGTCACGTCGCCGCCACCTTCGACATGCGCTTGCCCCGGACCATGGCAGCTCTCGCAGGTGATGCCCTTGCCGCCGTGCTCCAGAGCGAGCTTGGAATGCGGATTGCTGGCGAAGTGCTTACCGACCTCGGCGTGACAGGTGATACATGTATCGGAGCCTACATAGCCAGCGCCTGTGGCTGCGGCCGCTGGCGGAGTTTGAGCAGCGCTGGCTTGTTGGCCGGGATGACTCGCGGCTTTCGCTGAATTCGCATTCCACAGCCCGGGGAGTGCGATCATCAGCGCAACACAAAGTAGCAAACGTTTCATAGAGCCTCCACGACCAGGGATCAGATATTGCTTCCGGGATCTGAGCCAAGCCGCTCGTAGTGCTTGAGCATTCTTATTTCTCATCAGAAGTTAGTGGGTACATAGAGTCTTTGGCAGTGATGGTGATCACAGATGATAAATCGAGCACAAATTCTGCACACGACGGACGGGCAAGATCACTGCACGCGAGCCCCATTTGCAGCGGAAATCCGCCAGTGCTTGACGAGTTGTTTCGCAACCGGAGAGGAAGGAGCCAGTCGGCGCACATCAGCATGCCACACAGGGTTACTTCGGTGTGGAAACGCCGTCAATCGTTAGGCCGATGGCTAAAGCTCGCGCGGTGATTGCAGCGCGTAAGCTGCAGGTATCGCTGCATGGAAGCGATTGCTGGTGGTGAGACCTGCAAGCAATGTGATCGCAGAGTTTCAGTGACTAAGAAACTCGTAATAGAAGGTCTGATGTCGATGGGTGATCGGCTTCAGCGAAAATAAAAAGCCGAAGTTCAGATGGCAATGCCTTTCATTTTCTCCTGCTGCAGCAGTTCGACTGACGCACCATGAATGCGAATCCATCCGCTCTGACGAAAACTGGCCAGGGTGCGCGTGACTGTCTCCCGCGTTGTCCCCACCATTTCGGCGATCTCCTGGTGCGTCAGCACCATGTTGAAGTGCCGCCTGCCGTCGATTTCATTCACGGTCGCGCCCCAATCGAGCAACAACTTTGCAATATTGCCCGCGACCGTACCGGACAGTGCCACTCGCCTGGCGTTTACCAGCAGTTCGTGATTTTCGTCTGCGAGCATCCGCGTCACCTGCCAACACGCGTTGCGATGACGATGAAGAAAATCTAAGAACTCTTGACCGTCGATTTCGTTCACCAGGCAATGGCCATAGGCCTCCGCCGTGGTTTCGAATTTGATTTGACGGATCGCAGAAACCAGCCCCAGGATGGTACCGGCGTTGGCAAAATTGAGCAATAGGACTTTTCCATCCTGCGAGGCGGTGGAGATTTTCGCCCGTCCATCCAGAAGGATTTTGACAAATTGCGGCGCATCGCCCTGCCGCATGAGAGTCGCCTCATCGCGATACTCGACGCCCTTGCTGATGGCATCTAAATCAGCAAGAGTCTCTGGCGGTAGGTGGGAAAACGCGTTGCGTTCCCCGCGAACAACAGAAGGTAGCAGAGAAGTCGGTGGTAATGACATGAAGCACCTCGAAGACCATGTCGACTCCGTGCGGGTTAAGCATCGAACGAAGCCCCTGACTTATGTCGCAGCAGAAAGTATTCATTTCAATTGGGGGGTGAACTCGCTTGCCGAGATTGTACCCCGACTACTATGACTTTTTCGCGAATATTTTGCGGCCTTCCGGTTTGGGTCGAGGTCGTGTGGTTAAGCCGATAAGCTTGCGGTAACGGCGAGAAAGGGTGGCAAATGAAAGCCGCACTCTTCCATTCCGAGGATTCATCTTCTCTTCATACTTTGCGCGTGGAACAGGTGGATAAGCCGCAGCCACAGGCCGGGCAAGTGCTGCTGCGGGTGCGCGGGTGTGGTGTGTGTCGCACGGATTTGCATATCCTCGACCGGGAGCTACCGCCGCTTCGCAGCAATCTGATTCCCGGACACCAAATTGTCGGTGAAATTGTTGAAGGCGGCACCCAGGATTTGCCGATGGGAACGCGCGTCGGCGTGTCGTGGATCGGGGGCGTGGATGGAACTTGCTGGTATTGCCGGAATAAAAGAGAGAACTTGTGCGATGCACCCACATTCACTGGATACAGCGTGAATGGCGGCTATGCGGAGTATGCAGTGGCGCACGCGGACTTTGTCTATCCGCTGCCGGAGGCGATGAATGATTTGCATGTTGCACCCCTGCTGTGCGCAGGAATCATCGGATTTCGAAGCTTGCGCGTGGCAGGCGTTGAGCCGGGAGAGCGCGTGGGACTGTTCGGATTTGGGGCGTCGGCGCATCTTGCGATTGCTGTTCTGCGCGCGTGGAACTGTGATGTGTATGTTGCAACACGCGGCGCGTCACACCGGCAGCTTGCCGAGTCTCTGGGGGCCACCTGGGTGGGTTCGGAAGATGAGAGACCTCCTGTCGAACTGGATCGGGCGGTGACATTTGCGCCGAGTGGGAAAGTCGTTGTGGCCGCACTCTCTAGTTTGCGTAAGGGTGGAGTGGTGGCGATCAATGCGATTCACCTGGATAAAATTCCTGAGTTCGATTACGACAAATTGTTGTGGGGAGAACGACAGATTCGCAGCGTGGCCAACATGACGCGCGACGATGCGCGTGATTTTCTGCAGATTTGCAACCAGATTGGCATAAAAACCAAAGCAACCGCGTTTTCACTGGATGACATCAATGACGCCATGGAGGCGCTGCGGCATGACGCGATCGATGGCGCGGCGGTCATTGTTCCGTAATCTCTGCGAATGAAAAGTGGCGAGGAAAATGTTTTTCGCGCGCGAGATTTTTCGGTCGAAACGTCGCATTGGTGAGTCTTTGCCATGTAGAATTCTGCGCGATGGTGTGAACTAAGTTATGTCCGCGATGCGGTGCCCGTGCTTCGATTAGGATGGAAGCAGCAAAACGGAGAGACATTGCTGGACGGAAATAAGGACGGCTCCGGTCCGAAGTGCGGATCGCGGAGACCATGAGACGACGAACATAACCCCCACTCGCCACGGGCGAGCTAGAAAAAAGGAAGAGTCAGATGGGCAAACTTGTACTGCTGCGGCATGGAGAGAGCGTTTGGAATAAGGAGAACCTGTTTACCGGATGGACGGATGTGGATCTGTCGGACCAGGGAAAGCTGGAGGCGCGTGATGCAGGCCGATTGCTGGTGGATTCCGGATTCGCATTCGACATTACATACACATCGGTGTTGCGGCGGGCGATTCGCACGCTGTGGATGGTGCTGGACGAGATGGATCGCATGTGGGTTCCGGTGATCCATGACTGGCGATTGAATGAGCGCCACTACGGCGCGCTACAGGGGTTGAACAAGGCAGAGACTGCGGAGAAATACGGTGAGGCGCAGATGAAGTTGTGGCGGCGGAGTTATGATGTTCCTCCTCCAGCGCTGACCGAGAAGGACCCGCGTTATCCGGGCTTTGATCCGCGCTACAAAAATTTGAGCAAGAGCCAACTGCCGCTGACGGAGTGCCTGAAGGATACGGTGGCGCGGGTGTTGCCGTGCTGGCATGAGCTGATTGCGCCGCGTGTGAAAGCAGGACACCAGGTGCTGATCACGGCGCACGGCAACAGTTTGCGGGCGCTGGTGAAATACCTGGATGAAATTTCCGACAAGGAAATTGCGGGGCTGAATATTCCGACGGGGATTCCGTTGGTGTACGAGTTGGATGAGAAGTTAAAGCCGATCAAGCATTATTATCTGGGCGATCCGGCGCGCGTGGAGCAGGCGATTTCCGCGGTGGCGAGCCAGGGAACACAGGGAGTGGCGGTGAAGTAGGGACAGGGCGCCCGCTATGTGGATGGGGTGGGCGTGGTGCTGATTTCGCGGGAAGGCGTGCAAAGTTGAAGGATTATGCAGAATAGTTGAAGGATTATACGGAATAGTTGAAGGTTTATACAGGATAGTTGAAGGATTATGCAGGCCGCTCTGGGCGGCAAGCTGTTTGATTGCAGCGGATGAGGGGGAAACCTCATCTTAAATCGGATTTTGCTGCGAAATTCACCCAAAAAAACTAAAAGTGGACGGTGGCAACTCCATCCGACCTGGAACCTCGGCTGCCTTGAGGAAGGCGGGTGGAGGATGCTTATCTCCATTTTACCAA
The DNA here is from genome assembly GCA_040389265.1 of Acidobacteriota bacterium. Classification (GTDB taxonomy): domain Bacteria; phylum Acidobacteriota; class Terriglobia; order Terriglobales; family Acidobacteriaceae; genus JAKAAZ01. The sequence continues at coordinate 20,934 of JAZKAG010000069.1, read as the reverse complement.
GTTCGACATAGTAGATGCGCCAATCGGTGCTGAGCGCTTGCCGCACGGGGTGCGGGCGCGTGGGTACTGTGCGTCATACAGTATCCGCCGTAATGGCCGCGCGGGCGTACGGCTCGGGGGGTCGGCCAGGAGGGAACGACACTCGTTTGCATGATCCAGAAGGAAATCCTATTGAGTTGTGAGAGCTGAAGATGGCGGGGGCTGCGGGCTTACGAGGATGCGGACCGAAGGGAATCGGGGACCGTGCTGGACTGGGTGAGGGCGGAGCGATCCATGAAAAGGAGAGTCAAAGGGGGACATTGAGTTTGAGGGCAACGAAATGTCCACGGCATTTTGGAGGCACTCCAATAGATTAGGCGCGGCTTTCGCGGCTCTTCTTGTCGCCT
>JAZKAG010000069.1:16517-20538 GCA_040389265.1 Acidobacteriota bacterium | reverse complement strand
TCTATGTGGCGCGTAGCGTGCTGCCATTCTTTTGGGGCGGCTGCGCAGACCGCAAGAATCGCTAATGGGCTGTTGGCTACTCCTCGAATCCTGGAGGAACAACATGTATTTCACCGATGACTCATTGCTACCCGAAAACCAAGCACCCCTGATGATCACAGCCGCCCCCTATGGACCGATGTGGATGCCGGTCGATTGCACGCCTGAGCAGAAGCTTCCCGTCACCTGGGACGAACAGGTGCAGGCGGCGGTGGACTGTTACAACGCGGGCGCGACGGTGTTGCACATCCACGTGCGCGATCCCAAGACCGCCCACATCTCGAAAGACTTCAAGCAGTATAGTGATCAGGTCGGACGGCTGCGCCAGGCGTTGCCGAAGATGGTCCTGCAGCTTGGGGGGTCCATCTCGTTTGCGCCCGAGCCAGGCGAAGAAGCCCAATTCCAAAGCTACGACTCGCGCCACAAGCTGGCCGAGATCGATCCCAAGCCGGATCAGGTGACGGTTGCGTGTGGCTCGTCTCTTTATGATCTGACGGCTTTGCACCCGGTCGATGATGCCTTTGAGGGAACACGGTTTACGAATCCGGCGATGCTGCATGCCATGGCTAATTTGGTCGCTGACTCGACGCCGGATTTTTATCTGGAAAATATCAAGCGGCTGGTACAGCACGGCATCCAACCTTACTTCGCGCTGGGACACGTCCACAGCCTTGAGCTGGTGGAGCGTTTGATCCGTAAAGGCTATTACATGGGGCCAATGAACGGGTTCTTCAGCATCGGCGGGGGCGGTATGTGCGGTGCAAATCCGTTCGACTTAATGGAGCTGATTCGCCGAACGCCACATGGCTCGTTCTTCACCTACCAAACCACGTTCCGGCTGACCCATCCGGTGTCGGCGATCTGCATCGCGCTAGGACAGCACACCCGCGCAGGTATCGAGGATAATCTCTGGGATACGACGAAGGGCAAGCGCATGTCGACGATCCAGATGATCGAGCGGCACGTTCGCATTGCCAAGGAGCTGGGAAGGGCGATTGCGACGCCGGAACAGGCGCGCCAGATGCTGAAGATCGGAGTTACGTATAAGTCCACGGCGGAAACGCTCGCCAACCTTGGTCTGCCACCCAATCGCCGTCCTGGCAACATGGGGTTCATGGTGCATGAGACCGATGGGAGATTTCACCCGGCGGCGCAGGGCGGCTGCGGACACATCCATGCGGGCGAGTGGGAAGAGAAGCTGGATATGCCGATCAAAGTTGGGGCTGAGACTTAAGGCGGCCTTCGCAATCGAGCACGTAAGGTCCCACCTATGGATGCGGGGCCTTACGGCTGGACCGCGCTGCACAATTTTGTGATCACCACTCCGCTCTTGAAGGCGACAACGATGACGAAATTGATTGAAGTGGCGGGGCTGGATCAGGTTCGGACCGGAGCTGGATCACGGTTCGTCGTCGCAGACAAAGAAATGGCCATCTTCAATGTGGACGGGAAAATCTGCGCCATTGCGGATACGTGTCCTCACGCTGGCGGCTCACTGGGGATGGGAAAGCTGAACGGCACGATCGTCACTTGTCCGGTGCATGGGATGAAGTTCGATGTCACCACCGGATGCTTCGCGGGGACTTCAGATTTTGGAGTCGCTGCGTATCCAGCCAAGGTAGTGGACGGAAAAATCATGGTGGAGATTTCTTAAACTGCTCGCGATGGTGAGGAGAAAAATGGCGACAAAAAACGTAGAAGCGAATACGCCGGGAACAAGACCATCAGCGGATCCCTGGGGCTCGTCATTGGACAAGCTGAAGGAATGGGACCCCGAGGGTGCGGAGCTTCTGCTGCGAGCCGGGACAAATCCCTGGACAAGCGGGGTTCTGCCGCGCAAGGAAGTGGAGCTGATTTATCTCGGGCTGACTTGTTCCTGCACGAACCTGGATGAAGAAGGCACGCGTCGCCAGATTCGGGCGGCGCTGGACGCAGGTGCGACTCGGGATGAAATTCTTCTGGTGCTGAAGTGTGGCGGGGGGTTGGCGGTTCATTCCTGCAGCCTTGGTGCGCCGATTCTGCTGGAGGAGATGAAGGCGGCGGGAGTGAAGGCAGCGGGCGGCGCGAAACCAGAAACTCCGGCGTGCGATGCGATGCGCGCGATCGGACAGTGGAATACGGCGTGGGATCCGTTCTACGATCTTTCGCCGGAGTGGACGGATCTGTTTTTTGCCTTCGGAGCCCATATCTACAAGAGCGGGCTGTTTACGCCGCGATTCATGGAGTTGATCAGCATCGCCTTCGATGCCTCCTGCACCCACATGTATGCGCCGGGTGTGCGACGGCACATTCAGGGGGCGCTGAAGGCGGGTGCCACGCCGGAAGAGATAATGGCGGTATTGCAGATTTGCGTTTCGATGGGGGTTGAAGCCTGTGCCAAAGGGGTCCCAATCCTGGCGGAAGAATTCCAACGCCACGCAGCGGACGGGAACGGCGCGTGAAATCAGCCTGCGGATATGGCACGCGGCTGCGTTGCCATGTGAACAGCATTTCGAAGAGCGGGAGGGATTCGCCGGATAAGTAGCGATGATGCCGGCGCAGGTCGTGAGCGAATCCGCTGAGTCGGGTGGCGCAGGATCTCCCGGTGTGTCCCGATGCGTTGCCGGATCAAAATACTCAAATGTGAATTCGGCGAAAGGACGGACGTCGATTTGACCTCAGCGCCTGAAGGCGCGACATGGGGTGAATTTGCTTCCCCGGATTAAAGTCCGGGGTCTACCTTAGTGTGGCCGGAAGGAATGGGGCATGCCGTGAAATGCGGAGATCCTTCGCTGCGCTCAGGATGACGTGCTGCGAGTTGGCGATGACGGATTGTAGCCTTCCATATCTACAGAATATTTTCTAACCCCACTCAAGCCAAAGACGGCTTGCATGGGGCACTGTGTGTCAACACATTGGGCCAAAGTCCGGGGTCTGGCTGGTTGCGAACGTGCATCTAAGGGGGTTGAGCGGCGGTGGCAAGATACAAGGCTGAGGAATACCATGGAGTGGAGTTGATCCTGCCGTCGACTCGGATCGGAGGCGTATGCCGCAAACGGGAAAGTCAGAAGCAACATCGGTCCCTTCAGCCGCTCCCAGCAAGTCTGCCGAGTCGTCCTCTAGTTCACTGCGGGAAGGGCGGGCTACGTTGCAGCAGATGGTTGAACGGTCGTTCGTGATCAAGGGTGAACTGACGAGCACGGAGTGCCTCTACATCGAAGGCAAAATCGAAGGGATGATCCATCTGGCAGGGAATCGGCTGACGGTGGGCAAGACCGGTGAAGTGATGGCCGACATCGATGCAAGAGAAATCATTGTCCTGGGGAAAGTTCGTGGGGACTGCCGCGCGAGTGATCGCCTAGATATCCGCAACGGTGGTTCTTTGATGGGGAACGTGATCACGCCTCGAATTTCGATCGACGAGGGCGCGTATTTCAAGGGTGGAGTTGAAATCCGGAAGCCTGGCGAGGTAAAGCAACCTGTTGTCGCGGTTGGGGAATCGGCCCCTGCTACATCGCATGACAGGAGAGCCGAGGAAAGCAGCGCGCAAGGGCGATCCCTGAAGCGAGAAGATGGATCCGACGAAGATGATGCATTGCCGAAATGGAAGTTGGAAGAACGGAAGTCGGCAGCTCGGAAGACTGTAGAAACCCACTAAAGGGATGTCGTCCGACATTCCCGCTGGCCGCTTAAGAGCGGTCGTTCCTATTACACAAGAACTGATCTTCGACTTGCCGATGCGGCAGGCTCGCTCGGGCATAGCTATCGCAGGCTATGATTTGGAGGTGACTCGGACGAGATGGACTCCCCTGAAGGTGCGGTTGGCGAAAAGCGGGTGGCGAGACTGGCTGCGATGGATTGGGCTGGGGATCGCGGGGCTCTGGCTGCTGGCGGCGATGCTGCTGGTGGCGGCGAAATGGATCAATCCGCCGACCACGATGGTACGGATGGAGCGGCGGGTGCAGGGCGGGAGTGAGGGGCAAGCCAAGCGGTATCGGGGGAG
>JAZKAG010000069.1:7701-16507 GCA_040389265.1 Acidobacteriota bacterium | reverse complement strand
CTCCGAACTTGCAACATGCGGTGGTGGCGGCGGAGGATGCGCGCTTCTATGAACACCATGGCTTCGACTGGCACCAGGTGCAGATTGATGCGGCCCAGGATATGGAAGGCGGGCGAGTCCGCGGGGCTTCGACGATTACGCAGCAGCTGGTAAAGAATTTATTTTTTGGGACGGGGCGGTCGATTTTGCGCAAAGGCGCGGAGGCGTCGCTGGTTCCGGTGGCGGAGCTGGTGCTGGGGAAGCGGCGAATCCTGGAGCTGTATTTGAACGAGGTGGAGTGGGGGCCGGGCGTGTATGGCGCGGAGGCGGCGTGCCGGTATCACTATGGGGTGAGCGCGCGGAATATTGGGCGGGACCAGGCGGCACGGCTGGCGGCGATTTTGCCAGCTCCGCGAAAGCGACGGCCGCAGCGGATGAATCGCTATAGCGAGATTATTCTGGGGCGGATGGGGCAGGTGGGCTGGTAGCAACGGATTCATCCCTCTAAAACAGAGATTCCCAAAGATCCTGAGGTGAGGAAACTGCTGCCTCTTCCCATAGTCATTCGAGTGGTGTATGCTCTGCTTGCATAGTCATTCGAGGGGAGGGACGGAGAGATGGTTTTGAAGAGGCCGCCGGAAAATGGGGAAATTCTGCAAGGCACGCTGGACATGCTGATTTTGCGCACGCTCGTAATGGGACCGGCGCATGGGCACACGATTGCGCAGGTGATCGAGCACACATCGGAAAATGCGCTGGAGGTAGAACAGGGTTCGCTCTATCCGGCGCTGCATCGGCTGGAAGATCGCGGGTGGTTGTCATCGGAGTGGGGCGTGAGCGAGAACAATCGCAAGGCAAAGTTTTACAAGCTGACCGCCAAAGGACGGAAGGAACTGAATGCTGCGACGGGACGCTGGCACAGGATGACGCGCGCCATTGGGCTGATTCTTGGGGACTCGGTCGAGTCCGCAGGGAAATAACGGGGGGAGTAGCGAGGGAGAAATATCGAGGAGGATTGACGGCGATGAATCTACGACGGTTGACGCAGCGCGCGAAGAACGACGAGGAGTTGGCGGAGGAGATTGAATCGCATCTGGCGCATGAGCAGGACGCTAATGCAGCGCGTGGACTTTCTGCCGATGAAGCGCGACGGCGGGCTCGAGTGCGATTTGGAAATCCGCGGGCGACGCGGGAGCGAGTGTGGCTGGACCGTTCGCTTCCGTGGATTGAAACTTTGTTGCGCGATTTGCGATTCGCATGGCGCTCGCTGAAGAAGACGCCGGCATTTACCGCGATCGCGATTCTTGTGATTGCTGTCGGCATCGGGGTGAACACGGCGGTTTTCTCCGTGATCAATACGGTGTTGCTGAAGCCGCTGACTTATCCCGATCCGCAATCTTTGGTGCAGATGATGAATACCAGTCGCCAGGGAAGTTTCCCGGGCGCGAATATTCCCAAGTTCAATATCTGGTCGCAGCAGAAGAAAATCTTTCAGCAAGTGGCGGCCTACGATTTTGGCGGCGCCGGAATGAATTTGACTGGCGGCGATCAACCGCAACAGGTGCAGGGGATTCATGTGTCGGCGGGATATTTTGCGCTGTTCGGCGCGCCTGTAGCGGTGGGGCGGACATTTACCGCGGCCGAAGACAGCCCGCATGGCGGCAATACGGTGGTGCTGAATTACGGGCTGTGGAAGAGCCGGTTTGGCGGCAATCCAAATATTGTGGGTTCGAACATTCAGCTGGATGGGCAGCCATATCAGGTCGTAGGAGTGATCGGGCGCGGTTTTGTTACGGACACGCCGGCAGACTTGTGGGTGCCGTTTCAATTCGACCTGGCGTCGCAGGATATGGCCCACTACTTCACTGTTGCGGCGCGGCTGAAGTCGGGAGTGACGATCGCGCAGGCGAATGCGCAGCTACGTTTAGCAGCGGATCAGTACCGGCGCATGTATGGTGCGGATGCGCTGCAGTCGGACGCGGGATTTGGGGTTCGATCGCTGCGGGAGTCGATGATTGGCGACACACGCAGCTCATTATTTGTGTTGCTGGGAGCGGTAGGTTTTGTGCTGCTGATTGCGTGTGCGAATGTCGCGAATCTGCTTCTGGCGCGTGCCTCGGCAAGAAAGCGCGAACTGGCGACGCGGGCGGCGCTGGGCGCTGGACGCGGACAGATCGTTCGGCAGTTGCTGACGGAAAGTCTCACATTGTCGCTGTGCGGCGGCGCGCTGGGATTGATGCTGGGCTTTGTTGGATTGCGTCTATTGCTGCGCATCAATCCGGGAGATATTCCTCGTCTTGGCGAGAAGGGTTCGGCGGTGACACTCGATCTTCATGTGCTGTTGTTCACGCTGGGAATTTCTATCCTGACTGGCATCTTGTTTGGGTTGGCGCCTGCCATCCGTGCCTCGCGGCCGAACCTGGCTTTGGTGCTGAATGAGAATTCCAGCCGGTCCGGGCTCGGGTTTCGCAGCGGCAAGCTTCGGTCGATTCTAGTGATTTTCGAAATGGCAATGACGTTAGTTCTGCTGATCGGCGCGGCACTGCTGGTGCGAACCTTCTTCAAGCTGCAGGCGGTGGATCCGGGGTTTACGACTGAGAACATTCTGACCATGGCGATGTCGATTGGGGGCGACCGCTTTCAAAAGACGGCTCCTGTGGCACAGCTGATTCGCGAGGGCTCGGATCGTGTGATGGCGGTACCGGGCGTGGCCGATGTCGCGGTGACAAATTGCCTACCGATGTTCAGCGGTTTTGGGATGACGTTCGATGTTGTGGGGCGGCCGCATGGGAAATCGCCGTTTACGGGCGGTGCTGGGTTCTATTCGACATCGTGGAGCTTTTTTCAGACCTTCAAGATTCCGCTGCTGCGGGGCCGCGAGTTTACGCGACAAGATGACGGCTCGGCTCCGGGGGTTGCGATCATCAATGAGGCGATGGCGAAGCAATATTGGCCGAAGGGTGACCCTTTGACCGATCGCATCCAGATTGGAGTAGGTGCGGGGCCGGCGTTTGCCGAGCAGCCGCGGCAGATCATCGGCATCGTTGGCGACACGCATGATGGTGGTCCCAATCGCGCTCCCGCTGCGATCATGTATATTCCGCTGGCGCAGATGCCGGATTTGGAGACAGCGCTTAACTCGCGGGTTGCGCCGCTGTACTGGATTATTCGGACGCAGGTGAATCCCTACACGTTGCGTGCACCAATAACGGCTGTGCTACGCGAGGCCAGCGGAGGACTGCCGGTCGCGCACGTTCGCAGTATGCGGGAAATTGAAGCGCGCAACATCGCCAGGCAGCGTTTCAACATGATGCTGCTGATCATCTTTGGATCGGCTGGACTGTTGATGGCTGTGATCGGTGTGTATGGCGTCATGTCTTACTCTGTGCAGCAACGAACACAGGAACTGGGGGTGCGCATGGCGTTGGGCGCGCAGACCTGGAACCTGCGCAATATGGTGATTGGCCAAGGGATGATGCTTTCCGGTCTTGGCGTGGTCGCGGGAATTGCTGGAGCGTTCGCAGTCACGCGGTTTCTGGCAAGCTTTTTGTTTGGAGTGAAGACGTGGGACCCTGTTGCGTTTCTTGCGGCGCCGCTGATCCTTTGCGTTGTGGCGCTTTTCGCTGTGTGGATCCCGGCGAGGCGGGCGACGCGGGTGGATCCTATGACCGCATTGCGGATCGAATAAACCGGAGGCAGCATTGGTGGGCACGGACCTGCCTTGTACGCACTCGGGCAAAACCATCAACGGGAACGGCGTCCCATACGTCTACCGCAAGCCGGCGAGTGGAACATTTGGAAGCGCCCGCAACAACACGGAAAGAAATCCGGATTTCAAAAATGTCGATCTGTCGCTGTTCAAGGCGTTTCGGACGGTGGGAGATCAATTTCTGGAGTTCGGTGTGGATGCCTGCAATGCGTTCAACATTGCCAGCTACGCGGCTCCTCACGCACAGGGAGCAGCCAGTATGGCAAAATCACGGGCTCAGCCAATAACCCAAGGCAGCTACAGCTGTCGGTGATCTACATGGTTCAGTTGCGATACTTTACCCAGCCATTTTCCATTGCAGCGGCGTACCAGCCCCCGCATGGGGAAATGGCAATGTTTTTCGGAATGCCTGGTGGCAGCGGTTTCGCCCGGCAAGTGCCGACCCGAAGTTCGCGCTGGCGATGCCATGCTATGGTTAGGACGCCGACATGCCGACTCTGCAGGAACAATTTGGCAATATCGACATTTATCTTTTCGATCAGATGCTGAAGAGCCGCATTGCGCCGGGGATGCGGATTCTGGATGCGGGGTGCGGATCGGGGCGCAATCTGATCTACCTGCTGCGAGAAGGCAATGAGGTTTTTGCCGCCGATCGGGACGCGGGCGCGGTGGAGAGTGTACGGAACCTGGCAGGCGCGCTGGCGCCCTCGCTGCCGGTTTCCAACTTTCGCGTCGAGCCGGTGGAGCGGATGTCCTTTGCCGAGGACTCGGTCGATGTGGTGTTGAGCAGCGCGGTGCTGCACTTTGCGCGCGACGATGCACAATTTGAGGCGATGCTGCGGGGCAGTTGGCGAGTGCTGCAACCTGGCGGACTTTTCTTTTGCAGGCTGGCCTCCTCTATCGGCATGGAGACGCAGATCCAACCCATCGAGGGACGCCGGTGCTGGTTGCCCGATGGTTCCGAGCGCTACCTGGTCGATGCTGGGCTGCTGCGCGGGTATACACAACGCATGGGCGAACTGGTCGATCCGCTGAAGACGACTGTGGTTCAGGATCAGCGCGCCATGACGACCTGGGTGGTGCGCAAGAGCGCGCACTCCAGCCTTTGAGGGTGGATCGACGGCGCTTGCTGGCTTCATGCAATCGTGCCTGTCGAGCTATACTTGCGCCCATATGACGAATGGTCGAGATGGAGAGTTCATCTTATGCATGACGAACAGCCACCGGGGTCAGCCATTTCTTGAAGAGTTGGCGAAGCTCGGTTGCCGGGTATTTCTGCTGACTGTTGAGGAGCACCGCTATGCAGGCTGGCCTCCGGAGTCGCTCAGTGAATTGCACAGCATGCCCTCCGGCATGACCCTGCAGCAGATTACGAATACGGTCGCGTACCTGGCGCGGTCTCGCAAATTCGCGCGCGTGATCGCTCTGGACAATTCCAATGTTCAGATTGCAGCGGCGCTTCGCGAGCACCTGCGCATTCCCGGCATGGGAGTGACGACTGCGAACTACTTCAGCGACCGGCTGGCGGCGCGACTGAAGGCGGCGCAGGCGGGAATGTCGGTGGCCGCCTTCACGTCGGTGGCGAACTATGACGAATTGCGCCAATTCATGGAGGCCGTTCCTGCGCCATGGTGGCTGATGCCCAGAAGCGAATCGCGGGGTAAGGTAAGGCGGCAACTGGATGAGGCGGAGCAGGTATGGCGCGCGCTCGACGAACTGGGCGATGGGCAGAGTGAATTCCTGCTGGAGCAAGCCATCGACGGGGACCGGTGGCACGTCGATAGCCTCACGGCGAACGGAAATGTAGTGTTCTCTGCGGTCTCTCCCTATCGAGAAAGCAATGTAGAAAAAGCGGAAGGCGGGGAACTGTTGCCCAGGGTTCAGACACCTAAGACTCCGGCGGGAACTGAGCGACTGAGACGAGCCAACACAGCGCTGCTATCCAGCATGAGAATGGCCCGCGGAGTGACGCACACGGAATTTCTTCGGTCGAGCGCGACCGGCGAATTCTACTTTATGGAAATCTCCGCGAGCGTGGACGATGGCTGCGTGGCGGACATGATGCAGGAGGCGCACGGGCTGAATCTTTGGCGGGAGTGGGCGAGATTGGAAGTGGCGGCGATGCGCGGCGAACCCTATGCTTTGCCCTCGAGTGCACGCGGACGCAAGGCGTTGCCGGCAAGCGGCGAAGGCCAACATCGATTAGCATGAGGAGGGACGTTTTGACCCGCCTTCTATGCCGCCATCGAACTGGCTCCAGGTTCCACATCGCCGATTCAATCCGCTGACACGAAAGTGGGTTCTGGTATCGCCGCATCGCACCCAGCGACCCTGGCAGGGCGAGGTGGCGAAGGGTGAAGCAAGCGCGGCGGTGCATTACGATCCCGACTGCTATTTATGCCCCGGGAACACACGCGCGGGTGGCCACCAAAATCCCAAATACCAAGATGTTTTCGTGTTCGACAACGACTATGCGGCGCTGCTTCCCGATGTTGCTCCGCTGACCGGCGCTCCCCATGACGACATCTTTCGAGCCGAGCGCGAACTGGGAATCTGCCGTGTTCTTTGCTTTCATCCCGACCATGATTTGACGCTGGCACGGATGCAACCGCAGGACATTGAACGTGTGGTGGACGCGTGGGTGGCGCAGTGCGAGGACTTAGGGCAACGGCCTGAGATCAATTACGTGCAGATTTTTGAAAATCGCGGTCCAATGATGGGCGCCAGCAATCCGCATCCACATTGCCAGCTGTGGTCGACGGAGCATATCCCGGATGAGCCGCTGGTGGAGCAGGCTGCGCAGCGAGAGTATCTGGATTCGCGCGGCAGGTGTTTGTTGTGTGACACGGTGGAGCGCGAGCTGCAATCGGCGGAACGATTGGTTTGCGAGAATCGGGAGTTTGTCGCGGTGGTGCCGTTCTGGGCGGTGTGGCCATTTGAAACGCTGGTGCTCAGTCGACGTCACAGTGGGGCATTCACCGAGATGGATGGCGCGCAGAAGTCGGCGCTGGCGGATATTTTGAAACAATTGACGACGAGCTACGACAACCTGTTTCAAATCAGCTTCCCTTACACGATGGGGTTTCATCAGAGTCCGACGGACAATGAAGCGCACCCGGAATGGCATTTCCATGCGCATTTTTATCCGCCCCTGCTGCGCTCGGCGACGATACGAAAATTCATGGTTGGGTTTGAAATGCTGGGAATGCCGCAACGCGACCTTACTCCTGAGAGTGCTGCGGAGAGACTGCGTGCTGTGAGCGGGCGACACTACAGCCTGGCAAATAGATAGAAGAGGCGAACCCATTGAGTAACTCGTCGCTGGCATTGAACGGACAGCCGCTGACGCTGGAAGAACTTGCCTCCGTAGCTTACGGAAATGTTGCGGTGCTTCTGCATCCGGAGGCGCGACAGCGCATGCAGGCTTCGCGCGCCGTGGTGGAGCGCTATCTGGCAGAAGGCGGAACCGTGTATGGCATCAACACCGGCTTCGGCAAAATGTCGGAGGTGTCGATTCCTGGCGATCAGCTGGCCGATTTGCAATTAAACCTGGTGCGCAGCCACGCATGCGGTGTGGGCGAATCGCTGACTGAGGCGGAGATTCGCGGCATGCTGTTGTTGCGGGCCAATGTGTTGGCCAAGGGAACCAGCGGTGTTCGCGTCGTCGTGGCAGAACAATTGCTGAAGATGCTCGAGAACAATCTTTGTCCCGTGGTGCCGGCCCGAGGATCAGTTGGAGCGAGTGGAGACCTGGCGCCGCTGGCTCACCTTGCGCTGGGGATGATTGGCGAGGGAGAGGTTTTCTATCAAGGCAAACGCATGGGAGCCGAGCATGCTTTGCGCGCCGCCCGAATGGAGCCGCTGCAGCTTGCTCCCAAGGAAGGGCTCGCCCTGCTGAATGGAACCCAGGCAATGGCGGCTGTAGGTGGCTTGACGTTATTGCGCGCGGAACGGGTTGCACGCCTGGCAGACCTGGCGGGTGCGATGACGCTGGAAGCCTTGAAGGGAACTCCGACTGCGTTCGATGAGAGGATTCATGCGGTGCGACCGCATCCCGGCCAGGCGGAGGTGGCGAGACATCTGCGTTCGTTGCTGGCGGAAAGCGAGATTCGTGAATCGCATCGCGAGCATGATCCGCGCGTGCAGGACGCGTATTGCCTGCGTTGCATGCCGCAGGTTCATGGGGCTGTGCTCGATGGATTGGCGCAGGGAAGACGGGTGACTGAGATCGAGATGGGCTCGGCGACCGACAATCCACTGGTCTTTGTCGCAGACGGGAAGTCGGAACGTTCGAGCAGTGCAATTCTTTCGGGCGGCAATTTTCATGGTGCGCCGTTGGCGTATGTTTTCGATTACGCAGCCATTGTGATGACGGACCTGATGAGTATCTGCGAGCGGCGCATCGATCGCCTGGTCAATCCTGATTTGAACGAGGGGCTGCCCCCTTTTCTGACGCCGCATGCGGGTGTGTCTTCTGGCTACATGGTGGCGCATGTAGCGGCTGCCGCCTTGCTTGCGGAGGCGCGGGTGCTGGCTCATCCGTCTTCTGTCGACAGTGTTCCCACTTCCGGCGGGAAAGAGGATCATGTGTCGATGGGCATGACGGCGGCGTGGAAGCTGCGACAAATCGTCGAGAATGCGGAATCAGTTTTGGCGATAGAGTTGATGTCCGCTGCAGAGGGACTGGAATATCGCCTGCCGCTTAAGCCGGCAAAGCGGGTGGAGGCTGCATGGAACCAGGTGCGCGGGGTTGTGGCAAAACTCGAACGCGACCGGAGTTTGCAGCCTGACATCGCGAATCTGCGCGCGGCTATGCTGCAGGGAATGTTCGACGCGTGGATGCACTAAGGCGTCGTATGGGCGCAGCGTGCGATGCAGTTACAGCTGCAGGCGAATTCGCATTCGCGTCAACACCGCCGCGACCGCGAGGATGGCGAAGGTAAAGACGATGGTGCCGATGACGCCCCAGGCTCCCGTCTGGAAGTAGTGATCGAAATATCTAACGCCAAAAAGAACTGCAAGAAAAATGTAGATATCTGGCAGCAGGTAGGTGAGCAAGGTATTTTCGCCGGCGGGCTTGGCGAACTCGCTTTTGCCATTGGCGGCGGGCGGCGTGGC
>JAZKAG010000069.1:7330-7691 GCA_040389265.1 Acidobacteriota bacterium | reverse complement strand
CAGCCAGTTTTCCGTTTCACATCGCAAACCCAATAGAGCAGCATGAAGCAAAGCACGCTGGCCCCGACGCTGACGAGGCACCAGGTTGGGGTGGCGCGAATCTTTGAGATGCCGAGCGGGGCCAATAGCCATGCGGCTGCCAGGGTAGCGACAGCAAATCCAAGCGCGAGCCACATTTTCTGGCGGAGAGTCTGCCAGCGATGCTTTCCCAGAAAGATGATGGAGGTCACGACGCCTGCCATCACGATGGAAGTGGAAGCTCCGCCGCCGAACGGCCAGTAGTACAGCAGGTAATTCCGGGGAAGATGGATGAGGTGTGCGGTGTTCAGCGCACAGAACGCGGTGAGCGCGACAAACCATG
>JAZKAG010000069.1:0-7320 GCA_040389265.1 Acidobacteriota bacterium | reverse complement strand
CCGATCAAACCAAGAATCTCAGGGTAGGAGAAGTCAATCCAGGCGGCTGCGCCGTGCGTGGTGCGACGAAAGATTGCGAAGACGCCGAGGATGATCAGGAAGCCCACGATGCGCAGGCCGAGAAAGAGGCGAGCATGCTTTGGGTTGCGGTCGGGAACCATCCAGAAGAGAATGGCGCCCGTCAATCCAAGCAATGCCCAGGCGGCAGTGGGGAGGCCCATTCGCGTGGGATCGCCCTTTTGTGCATTGGCGAGAATCAATCCCAGGACCACCAGGCCGATGGAGCGGGAGAGAATGTGCCGCCAGAGAGTGACGTACGACGGGCTGCGCTTCAGTCTGCTCGCAATCGCAATCGGCATCGACATGCCGACGATGAAAAGGAAGAAGGGATACACCATGTCGACGTAAGTCATGGCGTTTTGCTCCATGTGGGCATGGTAGGTCCACCAGGGAAGGCCGTGCACGCCTGAAAGGTCGTTCACAAAAATCATGACCATCATGGTGAGGCCGCGAAAAACGTCGATGGATGCGATGCGGCCGGTGGCCGCGGCAACGGGTGCGGGAGTGGCGACCACTGTAGGAAGTGTTGCGCTCATTGTGCCTCCGCGTTCTCCGAGGTCGAGGGATTCAGGTTCAGTCCGAGGTCAATCGCATCCAGCAGTTTGCCGGATGGATCGCTTTCGTACTCCCAGAACATCATGCCGGCCAGATGATTGGCGATGACATATTTGCATTTCAGGGCCAGCGATTCAGGGTCTTCATAGGAAACGAAGATTTTTTTCTGCGGATCGTAGAGATAGGGGACGGATGCCTTGGCATCCCAATAGCGGGTAAATCCCTGGCTGTTTATGTTCTGGGTGAGCGTGGCATAGGTTGAGTAGGAATTGTGCACGGGATCGCCGGGTTGAAACAAGCCGTTATTGGTGGCGGAGACATTGCCCCAAACGTGTCCATAAAAGGGAACTCCGAGAACAATTTTATCCGCGGGAACGCCGGCCGCCACAAACTCCTTGACCGATTTATCGGTGGAAACTGCTTTCGGATCGGCAGGATCGACATAGAGAGGCGCATGATTGCCTGTGATTTTATCGTTTCCGGGTTCGTAGAAGTCATAGGCCATCAGGTTGACGGTGTCGACATACTTCTGGACCTTGTCCATCTCGGTGTTGGCAATGAAATCGGGCGTGGAGCCGGCGGCTATGGTGATGTACAGATGGCGATGCAAGGTTTTTTGCATCTTGTTAAAGCGCTGGCGCAGTTCTTTCATAATCAGGGTGTAATTCTGCTTGTCTTCGGGACGAAATACATTTCCAGGAGCGCCGGGCCTGGCGGGAAATTCCCAGTCGATGTCGAGCCCATCGAGTTGATAGCGGGTGACGAAATCGGCAATGCTGTCGATGAATTTGGCACGACTGGCGGGTGTCAACACGGCATCGGAAAATCGGCCTGACCACAGCCAGCCGCCCACGGAGACGAGAACGGTCAAGTCAGGATTTTCTTTTTTCAGACCCACCAGCACCGCGAGGTTGGCAGCGTCGGAGGGGTCGCCCAGGACGATCTTTCCCTGGTCGATATTCGCGAAAGCGAAGTTGATGCGCGTCAACTTTTTCGCAGCGATCTGATCGGCGGTCAGCGGGATGTTGCGAGGGAACACATACGCGGCAATCACGTACTTGTGGTTTTTCGCGTGCGCGGTTGGCGATAGAAGACCGAGAGAGAGAGCCAGCAGGAGAAGGAATTGCACTGAACAACGGACGGGGCGAGATTTCCAGGACACTCGCCTCAAGCAAAATCCACGCGTCTGCAAATGATAGGTTGCGCTCATAGGTCCTCCTCCTGCATTCTAATCATTGTTAACAAACGCAGGGAGCGAAATCGAATGAGATTCCACGTCCTTTCAGATATTCGGCTGCACTGGGGTTTGAGAAACACAGCTTGGTCCCTGCGGACTCTTTTCGGCTTTTCCGTGATGCTGCTGGCATCGACCTGCCTGGCACAGATGCATATTGTAGTGGACCAAGTGGGTTATGAGACGGCAGCGCAGAAGCAGGCGCTGGTGGTGGCTGACGGAAACCCGGGCAACCAGGAAGGCCCCCAGAGCTTTACCCTGACGGACGCGGATACCGGGAAAGTGGTGCTTACGGGAGCATTCAAGCCGGCTGGCCAGGTCGATCAGTGGGGGCGTACCTTCTGGCTGGCGGACTTCTCGTCGCTGCAAAAGCCGGGCCACTACAAGATTGCGGCGACCACAAAGTCCGGCGCCATCACGTCGTGTGCATTTTCCATCAACCAGGATGTCATGGAGAGAAATACGCTCTCCAACATTCTTTATTACTTCAAGGGACAGAGAGCCAGCGGCGACATCAACCTGGCAGATTCTCATCTGAAACTGCGAGACGGCAGTGGATTCGTCGACCTGCGCGGCGGCTGGTACGATGCGACCGGGGATTACGGCATTCACCTGTCGCACCAGAATTTGACCTCGTATTTTAATCCGCAGCAGGTGCCGCTGGTGGCCTGGTCGTGCCTGGAAAGCTACCTTGAGCTGAAGGCGCGCAATGACGATAACTTTGTCGAGTACGAACGGCGTCTGCTGGATGAAGGATTGTTCGGCGCGGACTTTCTGGTACGGATGAAGCGGCCGGGCGGGTCTTTCTTCGAGTCAATTTCTGCGCCGGGAAAAGACAAGCTGGCCAAGGACCGTGAAGTCGGCAATCCTAACTGGCGCACGCAGATCAAGACGAGCGCTTCTGCCAGCACGGAAAACATCACTCCGGCGAGCGGTCCTTTGGCGTATCAAGCCAGCTTTCGTTCGGGTGGCGGCATGGCGATCGCCGCGCTTGCGCTGGCCAGTACCATGCCCATCAGCGGCGACATGGATCATGCAGCGTACCTGAAGGCTGCGGAAGATGCATTTGCCTTTCTCTCGGCGCACAATCGCGAGCTGCTGAATGATGGCAAGGAAAATATTCTCGACGATTACTGTGCACTGATGGCAGCGACGGAGCTCTATCGGGCCACGAAGAACGAAATGTATCTGCATGCCGCGGATGAACGAGCCAACCACCTGATGGCTCGCCTTATTTCCGTGGGAAAGTACCACAACTACTGGCGCGCCGATGATGGCACGCGGCCATTCTTTCATCCTTCCGATGCGGGACTGCCGGTGGTGAGCCTGCTCGAATATGCGCAAGTTGCCAATCCTGTCCAGCAGGCGAAAGTTCGAGATGCGGTGTCGCGTTCGCTGCATTTTGAACTGTGGATCACGTCGGAGACCAACAATCCGTTCGACTATGCGCGACAACTGGTTCGCATGGGAGATGGCAAGGTGCGGAGTGCTTACTTCTTTCCGCATGACACGGAAGCCGCGCCCTGGTGGCAGGGGGAAGATGCCCGGCTGGCCTCGCTGGCGGCTGCGGCGCGCATGGCGGCGCCCTACTTCAGGGATGACCCAGCGTTTCAGCGCCAATTGCAACAATATGCATGGAACCAGCTGCACTGGATTCTGGGACGAAATCCGTTCGACGCAAGTATGCTGATGGGAAGCGGGCATGGGAATGCTCCTTACATGTTTTTCCGTTCGTATAAATACACAAATGCGCCGGGCGCGATTGTCAACGGAGTCACCGCGGCATTTAATAATGAGGATGGCATCGCATTCAACGAAGGATTCGCCCGAACCGGTCTGGACGAAGATTGGCGCTGGACGGAAGAGTGGTTGCCTCACGCTGCCTGGTATCTGTATGCCGTAAGCCTGCCACACCCGTAGTTGTGAACCTGGATCTGAACGACAACGCCCGTTGAACGAACTATGTAGTTCCGGTCGCGCGGACTGCCTTGACCCAGAGCGCCACGCGAATCCATGCATGCTGAACGCCACCACGGAAGTGATGTGAATTGAAAATGCAGAATGAAAATTGCGCGATCGCGTCCGACGATTGTCCCACCGAGCTTCCCATCGAACGAATTTCAAGAATCCAGAGCCTGCTGCGATGGGCGATGCCGGTGCTGATGCTTTTGCTGTCGATGCAAGTTTCGGCGCAGCAGACCCCGCCGCCGGATTTCAGCAACATTGATCGCATTATGGATGCTGCGTTGAAGGCGAAGACGGTACCGGGAGCGGTGGTTTTCATCGGCCATGACGGCCACGTCGTATTCCACAAGGCGTATGGCAATCGCTCCACCATACCCGCGCCCAATGCGATGACGGAAGACACCATCTTCGATATGGCGTCCTTGACGAAGGTGATCGCCACGACTACCGCGGCGATGGAGTTGTACCAGCAGGGCCGCTTTCGCCTGAACGATCCAATCTCGAAATATCTTCCAGAGTTTGCGACCAACGGAAAGAAGGACATCACTATCCGGCAGATTATGACGCACTACTCCGGACTGCCGCCGGATCTGGACCTGACGTTTCCGTGGACCGGAAAACAGACCGCGTACAACATGGCATTCACCGTGAAGCCGGAACGTCCGCCGGGAACCGGGTTTCGCTATAGCGACATCAACTTCATCATGATGGGGGCGCTGGTCGAGAAACTGAGCGGCATGACGCTGGACGAATACACCGCGAAGTACGTGTTTGCTCCGCTGGGAATGACGCATACTCGCTTCCTGCCGCCGGATTCGTGGCGAGCTGACATTGCGCCGACGCAGTTTGACGAGAATCACCACATGCTGCAGGGTACGGTGAACGATCCGACATCCAGGCGGATGGGCGGTGTGGCTGGGCATGCGGGCCTGTTCAGCAGCGCCGGCGACCTGTCCATTTTCGCTCAGAATTTGCTAGACCTGCTGGCGGGAAGGCCGAGCAAATTTCCGCTGAGCCGGTTGACGGCCGAGAAGATGACGACGCCGCAGAACCCTGCGACCGCGGTGGCTCTGCGTGGGCTGGGCTGGGACATCGAGAGTCCGTTCTCTGGCAATCGCGGAGAATTATTTCCGGTGGGAAGTTTTGGTCATACCGGCTGGACGGGAACGGATATCTGGATGGATCCGTGGAGCGACAGCTACGTGATTTTTCTCAGCAATCGCAACTATCCCGATCGCCGTCCCAATACGATTCCGCTGGAGGCGAAATTGGCTACCGCTGCGGCGCAGGCGCTGGATGTGCAGATTCCTGAGAGGGGCCGAGAGATTGCTCACCTGACTGGATACAACGAATCGCTGACCGATATGCGGCGATGGCCCAACCGCAATGCCACGGTGGAAACCGGCATCGATGTGCTGGAGCAGGAAAATTTTGCTCCTCTGGCAAGGCTGGAGAAGAAACATGGTGGACATCTACGCGTGGGTATCCTGAGCAACCAGACTGGATTGGATAGCCAGGGGCGGCGCACCATCGACGTGCTTGTGCACGACGCGGAAGCCCAGGTTCCGGGCCTGAAGGTGACAACTCTTTTTAGCCCGGAGCACGGGATCACGGGCAACATGGATACCACGGACATTTCCGGCAGCACTGACAAACCAACGGGACTGCCGGTCTTCAGCATGTATGGAGCTACGGCGGCCGAGCGTCATCCACCGATCAAGAGACTTCGCCATCTGGATGCGGTGATCATCGATCTGCGCGATGCCGGGGTGCGGTTCTACACCTATGAAACAGCAGTCGTCTATTTTCTTCAGGCTGCCGCGCACACCGGAACAGACATCGTGATCCTCGATCGCCCTGATCCCATCAACGGCTCCTTTGTCCAGGGTCCCATGTCCGATGCGGATCACTCCAGCTACACCGGGTTCATGCCCTTGCCGGTCCGGCATGGAATGACGATGGGAGAACTGGCGCGCTACTTCAACGGCGAGGCACATCTTGGAGCGTCGCTGACGGTGATCGCGATGAAGGGATGGCAGCGTGGGGACTGGTACGATTCCACTTCGCTGCTGTGGGTGAATCCTTCTCCCAATCTGCGCAGCCTGAACGAAGCCACCTTGTATCCGGGGTTGGGGTTGATTGAGTCGTCCAATATTTCCGTAGGTCGCGGCACGGATACTCCATTTGTCTGGATCGGTGCGCCGTGGATCGACGCGACAAAGTTTGCGACCGCAATGAACGCGCGCATGATCCCGGGAATTCGTTTCGTTCCGGTGGAGTTTACTCCGCAAGCGCCCTATCCCTATGCCGGAGAGGTCTGCAAGGGCGTTCAATTTGTTATCACGAATCGGAACGAGCTGAATGTGCCGGAAATGGGGATTGAGATTGCGTCGAGGTTGCACGAAATGTATCCGACGCAATATCACCTGGACAAGATTGCGCCGCTGCTGGCGAACCAGGCAACGCTGAAGGCACTGGAAGATCGTGAAGATCCAGAAACCATCGCTGACACCTGGCGCGACGGACTGGAGCAATACTTGGAGCGGCGCAAAGCGTACCTGATCTATCCCAGCGAATAGTTTGAGGCGCTGTGGATGCAGGCAATGCGGTGGGTGCAGTCGGCGTTTCTTTTGAGCGATGGCTGTTGAGTGATTGGCACATTCGATGACTTTTTGGGGGCTCGGGCGGCGGGGGAATGTAGAATTCAGTTCGAGTTGGATTGCGGGTGAATTGTGAAAAAGCTTATCTATTGCGTGCTGGTGCTGGTTCTTTCTGTTTCCGCTCCTGTGACGACACGGGCTCAGTCTTCGCCCACTCCGGCGCAGCGGAGCCAGGCCGAGAAGTCGAGAAAGGGCTATCTGAAAGAGCAGAAGAAGCAGCAAAAAAAGCGGAAGAAAGAGCAGAAGCAAGAGCAAAAGCAGTTGGAGAAGCAGCACAAGAGCGCGCAATGAGAGTCGGGTTATGCGGATGGAGGGAAGGCATGGCGATGGAGGCGGCGCGCGGTTGAAGCGAAGTATCTCAGCGAACGAGCGCGTTGGTCGGCTGTGAAGTTCGCACAAAAATCATCGACATTGGATCGGAATAGACGGCCTTCCAGTTGGGCAAGAGTTGCAAGACCCGGGTGATGGGCGAGGTGCGGGCCAGCACACAGAAGTTGACCCCATATTTATCGAGAAGGATGTTGGGATTTTCCCGCAGCGTGGCCCACCTGCCAAACTCAGATAGCACGCCAGTCCAATCAAAGACATCGCCGCGACCATCGACGAAAACGGGATGATCGGGCGCTGCCCAAATCAGAAAACCTCCATAGCTGTAGTCATTGATCATGGGGCCGGCGAGATGATGACGCTCGATGTAGTCGACGGCATGCACGGGACTGCCGGCTTCGACCTGGGCCGCGAGACTTTTTTGCCGGGGAAAGGCCAGCACCAGGATCAGCAGGGAACCGGCGATCAGGATGATGTTTGGCAACGGGTGATCCTGGTCGGCGTCGTAGCCATCCCACA
>JAZKAG010000068.1:11729-16320 GCA_040389265.1 Acidobacteriota bacterium | reverse complement strand
ACAAAGTGAAAGGGAAGGCCGGCTTTTTGGAACGTGGCTTCGTTGAAGGTCTCGGCAAACCATCCACGGTCATCGGTGAACAATCGTGGGCGCAGCCGCACAACGCCAGGCAGCCGGGTGGGAAGAACTTCCATAAGGCCAGTTTAACGTGAAGCCGCGGAGGCATAGCCGCGCAACGGCCCAATTTTCGGTGGAATGAACTTTTCGAGGAACTCGATCAGTCTAAAACCTACGGACGCCGGTTCATCGATTCATCGAAGTTTGCTTGTGCTGCGGGTGATCTAAACGCGTTTGCGAGAGCCGCTTTCTTGCTTTGGAAATTGCTGGTCGGAAGTCGGAAGGACGGGCTGCGGCAGGCTTGTCGACTCAAACTTGGCAAGATTCAGAGGAGTGAGGGTGTCCGGCAATTCCGGCGATTTCATTTTCGGGTTATGGAAGCGGAAGGCAGAGGTGAGATCGCCAAAGGTCTGCCTGCGCCAAGGGGTGAGATTGGGTTCGCGAACTCCGGTGAAGCGCTCTAAGAACTGGAGGACGGAAGTGTGGTCGAACGGCTGACTGCAAACCCAGCCACCCATAGTCCAGGGAGAAACAAGGATGCATGGAACTCGAAAGCCCGCGCCGATGGGGAGGTCGTGGACGAACTCACCAGGCGTGCCGGGAGGGGGAACGGGTTGGACCACATGATCGAAGATGCCATCGTTCTCGTCGTAGTTCAGAATGAACAGTGTCTTGGCCCAGACGTCAGGGTTGGCGGCAATCGCGTCGATTTTGCTGGCGACAAACGCTGCCCCGTCCGCGGGCAGATAGTCCGGATGCTCGGACTGAAAACTGGTGGGAATGATCCAGGAGACGGCGGGCAGCTTGTCGTGAATGGCGTCGTACTCAAACTGGCCTAGTGGACCGCGCACCATACCTTTGGCGTAGAGCGGCGATCTTTTTGGAGCTTGCTGGAAGACCCGAAAATACTCGAGCACGTTACAGCCGTAGTTGTCCTGCTGTTGATAAACCTTCCAGGAAATGCCGGCCTTTTCCAGCCGTTCGGGATAGGTTGTCCAGGTGAAACCGTCCTTGGGCTCAGTGTTATTGATCAGGGGCCCGCCGTTGCGGCCATCGGAGTCGATCATGCCCGTCATCAAATACATACGATTGGGGTGAGTGGGACCCATGACGGAGCAATGATATCCATCACAAAGAGTAAAAGTTTCGGCCAGCGCGAAATGGAAAGGAATATCGGCGCGGTTGTAATAGCCCATGACATAGGGACCATTGACACCGTCGGCCTTGCGATGGGCGGCCAGCCAGGAATCCATTTTTCCGCCGTTCCATGCGGCATGTTGCACGGACCAGGCGTGGCTGGTGGAGGGAATCTTCTGAGCGCTGGTAGCTTGGGTGTCCAGATGGAAGGGCAGCAGATATCCCAGAGGATTAAGGGCGTCGGGCTGATAGAACACGGAACGGCCAGTGGACAGCATGACTGCTTTTGGGTCGTCAAAGCCACGAACTCCAGCCAGCGTTCCGAAATAGTGATCGAAGGAGCGATTTTCCTGCATGAGAACGACGACGTGGCGGATGTCGCGAATGGAGCCGCGCTTTCCAAACCATCCCATCGCGAGGGCACGCTGCACATTCGGAGGCATGAGCGTCTCGGCGGCTGCAACGACGGCAACCCTGGCAGCACCCTGAAGAAGACGGCGACGAGTGAATTTTGGAGCGGCTAATTGCACAGGCGAGTTCGCGGGATCAGGTAATTTCATTTGGATCGTGCCATCTTAATTGAAGCCAGCGATCTTCGTAAATCAAGGCCTGAAGCGCTTGCACTGCGCAATCCAGTAGACTGAGCTTTTATGCCGTTGTTCGGTCTGCATGGTTGGAGCGCCGCGACAGCCAATGGAACGTTTTGGAATCAAACCTTTGTTTCACAAGGACAATTGAATTTTGACAGAATCTTCCTGGACGCGTCCCCCGATTCTTGTGACCGGGGGTGCAGGATTTATCGGTTCGAATTTCGTGCTCGACTGGCTGGAGGATGCGGCTACGGTCAAGTCGGCGCTGGTCAACGTGGATTGCCTGACGTATGCCGGCAACCTGAGAAATCTGGTGAGCATATCCACGCACCCGCAGTACAGATTCGTTCGTGCTGACATTTGTGACGCGGCACGGATAAAGGCGCTCTTCGAAGAATTTCGTCCGCGAGCCATTGTGCATTTTGCCGCAGAAAGCCATGTGGATCGTTCCATCCTGGGGCCCGAAGCATTTGTCGAGACCAACGTGCGAGGGACATTTGTTCTGCTGGAGGCAGCGCGGGCCTACTGGAACCAGCTGCCCGAGCAGCACAAGGGTGGATTTCGATTTCTGCATGTCTCCACCGACGAGGTCTATGGTTCGCTAGGCGCAGACGATCCGGCGTTCTGCGAGACCACTGCGTATTCGCCGAACAGCCCTTATTCCGCGACCAAGGCAGCTTCCGATCACCTGGTTCGAGCCTACTTCCATACCTATGGCCTGCCCACAATGATTACAAATTGTTCGAATAATTATGGGCCCTATCATTTTCCGGAGAAACTGATACCGCTGATCATTACGCATGCGCTGCAAGGCAAGCCGCTGCCCATCTATGGCGATGGGTTGAATGTGCGGGACTGGCTCTATGTGCGGGATCATTGCGCCGCGTTGCGGCTGGTGCTGGAGAAGGGCAGGCCGGGGGAAACCTACAATGTTGGCGGCAGGAACGAACGCAGCAATCGAGAAGTGGTGGAAACGATTTGCAAGATTCTGGATGAACTGCGCCCGAGTTCTCCGCATTGTCCGCATAAGCAGCTGATTCGTTTTGTAAAGGATCGTCCCGGGCACGATCGGCGCTACGCAATTGACGCGACCAAGCTGGAGCAGGAACTGGGGTGGCGAGCTGAGGAGACATTCGCGACCGGGCTTCGCAAGACCGTGGAATGGTACCTGGATCATCCGGACTGGGTGACAGATGTACTGAGCGGCGGTTATCGTGCTTGGATCGAACAGAACTACGATGATCGAGCCGCTGAGCCAGCGCAACCGGCACAGCGTAGAGTCGAGGAGTAAAGGAGTGAGCGTGCGGGGAATCATTCTTGCCGGTGGATCGGGGACGCGACTATATCCACTGACGATTGCGGCCAGCAAACAATTGCTGCCGGTGTATGACAAGCCGATGATTTACTATCCGCTGTCGGCGCTGATGCTGGCGGGGATTCGGGATGTGTTGATTATTTCCACGCCCGAGGATACGCCGCGATTTGCCTCTCTTCTGGGAACTGGCGAGCAATGGGGCCTCAAGTTCACCTATGCGGTGCAGCCGGAGCCAGGTGGATTGGCGCAGGCATTTTTGATTGGGGAGCGCTTTATCGGGGGCCAGCGGTCGGCGCTGGTGCTGGGCGACAACATTTTCTATGGGCACGATCTTTCCGGCATGTTGCAGACCGCGGCGAATCGGGAAGAGGGTGCGACCGTTTTTGCCTATCCGGTGCAGGACCCGGAGCGGTATGGCGTGGTGGAGTTTGACGGAAACCGTCGAGCAATTTCTGTGGAAGAGAAACCGAAGCAGCCCAAATCACGGTTCGCGGTGACGGGCGTGTATTTCTACGACCAGCAAGTGGTTGAAGTGGCGAAATCGCTGAAGCCTTCCGCGCGGGGGGAGTTGGAAATTACAGATGTGAATCGCTGGTACCTGGAACGCGGGCAATTGCATGTGGAAGTGCTAGGACGCGGGTTTGCCTGGCTGGATACCGGCACCCAGGATTCTTTGATTGAAGCGGCCAGTTTCATCCAGACGATTGAAAAGCGGCAAGGCTTGAAGATAGCTTGCCCGGAAGAGATTGCATATCACCTGGGTTACATTGATGCTGCCCAAATGGAGCGGCTGGCTGCGAAATTAGGCAAAAGCGGATATGGAAATTACTTGCTGCAGGTACTACGTGAGGCGGATGTATGAAAGAAAAGCATTCTGGCGGCCTGCGAATTCTGCTGACCGGGCGTGACGGGCAGGTAGGCCGTGAACTCAGTCGCTCCCTGGCGAAGCTGGGTGAAGTGACAGCCACAGGCCGCGATGAACTCGATCTGACATCGGACTACGCCATTGGCGATATGGTGCATGAAGTGCGGCCGCAGTTAATTGTGAATGCGGCAGCATACACCGCCGTGGACAAAGCGGAAAGCGAGCCGGACTTCGCGCATCGTATCAACGCGGAAGCGGTAGGAACACTGGCGGCGGCGGCGAAAAGCGTGGGCGCGGCAATCATCCATTACTCCACGGACTACGTGTTCGATGGCAGTAAAGAGATGCCGTATGTGGAAACAGACCGGCCGCATCCGTTGAGCGTCTACGGGAAAAGCAAATTGGATGGAGAGAAGGCTCTGGCGGCCGCGGGCATTCCATACCTGATTTTGCGAACTAGCTGGGTGTATGGCGCTGAAGGCAAAAATTTCCTGCTAAACATCTTGCGATTAGCAATGGAGCGCTCCGAGCTGCGGGTAGTCAACGATCAAATCGGTGCGCCGACATGGTCGCGCGATATAGCCAAGGCAACCGCCTCGATTACAGAGAAATGGCATCAACACGAGT
>JAZKAG010000068.1:4056-11719 GCA_040389265.1 Acidobacteriota bacterium | reverse complement strand
CGGCTGCGGGCTGCTTCTGCAGCAGCACAGGGAACAAAGTTCGCGCGGCTGATGGCGATTCCTTCGTCGGAGTATCCAACCCCGGCGGAGCGGCCAAAAAATTCACAGTTGGATTGCACAAAACTGGCGCGGGAATTCGACTGCAAGTTGCCCGATTGGAAGAAATCTGCGGCGGCAGTTATGCGCACGCTGAGATAGCAGGCGCAAACCCGGTCAGTCCAGATCGAAATCGCGTAGAGGCCGAGATTCGCTGGGCGACTCTTTGGCACGGCGCAGCGCTTCAGAGAATTTCTTTTCCAGTACATCATCTTTATTCTTCTCGGCTTCTACGGACTGCCGAAACAGAGCCTGCTTGCGTTCTTCCTGATCTTTCAACGCGCGTGTAGCCGCCTCGAAATCCTCAAACGTCTTTTTTCGCGGTGCCGGGGTATGTGCGATAACCGCATGGGTAGTGGCATCTACCTTGACGATGGCGCCGCAGTCGGGACAGGTGATATCAAAAATATTTGAAGCTTTGGCGGTCATGTTCGTATCCTTCCTGCAGACTTCTGGCTCCGCATCAGGATACAACTTTCCCGGCTATGCGAGTTTCAGGGCAGCCTCGTCGACCCGGGCGCTGGCAATGTGTTCCAGCAGGCTGCGATTGCGGATGGTGAGGATGCGTCCGCGCTGCTCGATGATGCGTTCTTTGCGCAACTTGGCCAGCGTACGTGTGATGGATTCACGGGTAGTGCCGAGCTGTTGCGCTATCTCTTCCTGGGTCTGCTTCAGCTGGATCTTGTCAGACTGCGGCTTATCTTCAGGACAATTGAGCCCGAGCAGGAAGCGCGCCAGGTTTGCCAGCAGCGAGGGCGCGAGCGAGAGTCGCCGAATCGCATTCAGGATGCAGCTGTGCTGCTGCGCCAGCTCGTCCAGTGCGGCACGAAATTGAGTTTCATGGCAGTTGAGGAATTCCAGGAAATCGTCGCGCCGCACCAAGTCGAGATCGCAGGGCTCGATCGTGATTGCGGAAACCTGACGTGGAGTTCCGGAAATGACGGAGCTAAGCCCCAGCAACTCCCCAGGGGCGGCGAGGTACAGGATGACGGTGCGCCCGAGCTCGGAATTCATGGCCACCTTGGCACGGCCTTTGCGCAATATGAAAATTCCGTTTGCCTCGTTACCCTCCTGAAACACGGTTGAGCCTCCGGGGAGGGAAACACGAAAAGCGAGGGAGTTCAGTTCCTGGCGGAGCGCAGGAGTCAATCGGCTTGTTAATAAGTGTTCTTGCATGCGACATGTCTCACAATGTTGCAACGCATGGAAATCAATCATCGATTTTTCTTCTCGAGTGGAGCCTACTTGCCGAGCAGCCGCAAGCGACGAATCGAATTTATTGAACTGCACCGTTGATGAGCTCAACATGCAGAGATGGGATGCGAATTTTATCTGCGGAGATTGTTGGGAAAGGGATGGAAAATGGGGGTTTGACGGAAAAACTGTGGCAACCAAATTTCGTCTGTTGCATCTTCCCGAATTTCGTTGAGTCCTACAGAAATAGAGCGTGATGCCCGCAATGACCGGTGCGCGCCTGCTCGACAAGCGTGTCAATTAAAGGCGGTTCGAGTCGCGAGAGAAATGAAACGCCGGCGAAGACGCGCTCCTGCAGATTGCCATTTGGAAAAAGGTTCTGACACAGCGCATCGGCCGCGCGTCGCAGGCTCTGATCGCGCTGTAACTGAAAGTTCGCCGACAGTCGGCGCAGCCGATTCATCTGGTAGAGCATTTTCGACGCGGCAACGTCGGCCGCGTGTCCAAGACCTTCATCCTGGGCGCGCATCCATTCGGTGACGGTAGAAAGTTCCTGCTGCAGCGCATTTCCTGCGGCGGCGAGTTTGCGCTTGGCTTCAACCGGCA
This sequence comes from Acidobacteriota bacterium, assembly GCA_040389265.1. Taxonomy (GTDB): domain Bacteria; phylum Acidobacteriota; class Terriglobia; order Terriglobales; family Acidobacteriaceae; genus JAKAAZ01. Next base: position 9,823 of record JAZKAG010000068.1, on the reverse strand, counting down.
TGGTTCGTGCGCCGAGTCGCTGCGCCAGGGTGTCGGGCGCGGTAAATACATCGGGCAGCGTCAGCCCCTGCTTGTGCAGCAACTGCGCCATCGAAGGTTCGATCAAGGTGGCAGAATACCGCGGCAAAACCGGCGAGGTGCGACCGAGAATTTGCTGATAGAGAACTTGCGACTGTGCAAAATATGCAATCTCTGCCGGTCCGCCGATGTATGCGGAAGTGGGGAGCAGCGTGTCCTGAACCACCGGCCGCAGCAAGGCATTGGGACTGAGGCGCTCCGGGGCGGTGTCGAGGATTCGAATGAGATCGGCGCTGGTGTAATGTGCCGCACCCGCCGACCATTGATCCCCTGCGGTCTTTTTCAGGGCTGTGCGGACGCCGGTGGTTGTGTCGGTCAGGAAGAGTGGACTGGAAAATTCACCCACCATCACCTGGGCGTGATAGCCGGCTTGCTCCAATGCGTGCGCGCGATCGAGCAGGGCGGCATGCAATTCGTCGGCATTTTGGATGGCAGCCAGCAGGGTGGAATGCGCCAATGCGTGAAATGGCCGAGAAGAAGCGTCGATCACGATGAGACCGTGGCGGCTGAAAATGTGCGACAGCAGCGCTGCAAATGCCGAGGCAAAGGTCGCGGCAGGCTTGTATAGGGCGGCGATCAGGGTGGTAACAGCATTCTCGCCAAGACATCGCCGGAGTTCTTCGACGAGCGGCAGAATGCCTTCGCCCAGCGGCAAATCTCCAACCGGGCGTCCAGGCGCGGGATGATGGGGCAAACCAAGCGTGGTGAATTTTTGGTCGCAAAGGAAAGTGGCCTGATTCACTTCATCAAAGTCGTGATCCTCTGTGGCCAGCCAAAAGATGGGGACATGCGGATAGCCAGCCCGGGTGGCGTCCTCGGCGAGATGAATGGCAGTTGCGGCCTTCATCAGCGTCATGAGCGGGCCGCCAAATAGTGCGACCTGCTGACCCGTGACAACGGCGCCTGCCCCGGCGGCGAGGCGGGCCAGGCTGGATTGTGTTTCCGGGCCCGCGCCGAGTTCCCGATTCTGGTCCCGCAGTAATTCGACAATGACGTGTCGGCGTGTGGGATCCATTTGCGGCGCGTTCTTCATCCACTGGCCGTCGGCGGCGGCTGCCTCTGAATAGAAGGGGCGCAGCTTTTCCCAATTGCCGGACACATAATCGCGATAGAGATCGCTGACGTGCGGCACCGCCGTAACGGGATAGCAATCTGCGTTCAAGTGCGCGTCGCTCCTGCGGATGGATGGGTTGCGCGGCTGACGCCGGTACCCCCGGAATGCAGCGCATATGCCAAGTGTCTCATGCAGTGGATGCCGCTGGGAGGGTTGAAGATGCGTGAATTGGATGCCGGTTCAATCCGGCGAGCCTTACTCGCGGCCTTCGCGCGCATCTTTCCAGAGATCGATGCCGCTGTCTTCGGCGTAGCGGTCAATTTCTTTCAACTCGGCATCGGTGAATTGCAGCTTCTTGACGGCATCGAGCGACTCGTTGAGCTGGTCCACATTGCGCGCGCCGATCAGCGCGGTAGTGACGCGTGGATCGCGCAATACCCAGGCGATGGCCATCTGGGCCAGGGTCTGCCCGCGGCCTTTGGCAATTTCATTCAGAGAGCGGACGCGCTGCAGGTTCTGCTCGCTAAGGAATTCTTTGAGCAGCGAACTTTGTTCGGCGGTGGCGCGGGAATTGGCGGGCACTCCGTTGAGGTATTTGTTGGTGAGCAGACCCTGCGCCAGGGGGGAGAAGGCAATGCAGCCGACGCCCAGTTCCGCCAGCGTCCCCAGCAGTTCTTTTTCAATCCAGCGATTCAGCATGGAATAAGAGGGCTGATGAATCAGCAGAGGAACGCCTTCCATCTCTAAAATATTTGCGGCTTCGCGGGTGCGGTCGGCGTCGTAGGAGGAGATGCCGACGTAGAGGGCCTTGCCCTGATGGACGGCGGTGATCAGCGCGCCCATGGTTTCTTCCAGCGGCACCGTCATGTCCGGCTTGTGGGAGTAATAGATGTCAACGTAGTCGAGATCCAGGCGCTGCAAACTTTCGTCCAGCGAGGCCAGCATGTACTTGCGCGAGCCGCCGAAGCCATAGGGCCCAGGCCACATATCCCAGCCGGCTTTGGTAGAAATGATGAGTTCGTTTCGATGATCGCGAAAATCTTTGCGAAGAATCTGTCCGAAGTTTTCTTCCGCGGAGCCATATGGCGGCCCATAATTATTCGCCAGGTCGAAATGAGTTACGCCACGATCAAACGCTCGCCGAATGACGGCGCGACCGGTTTCCAAGACATCCGCTCCACCGAAGTTCTGCCACAGGCCCAGAGAAATAGGTGGCAATACGATTCCAGATCGCCCGCAGCGGCGAAATTCCGCCTGCTGATAGCGTTTCTCGTCGGGAACATAACTCATCCGCGAACATCTCCTTCAGGTTTGGAAGCTGGGAAGCGAATCCTGCTGCATAGTCCGAGGTTTGTGGTGCGCCCGACAAGATTCGAACTTGTGACCTAACGCTTCGGAGGCGTTCACTCTATCCAGCTGAGCTACGGGCGCATCCCTCTTGAGATTATCACGATGAAATTCAAAGTGCTGGCGGCATTGGAACTGCCAACCAAAGACTGTTTCAAGGTAAGTTGAATATCAAAATTTACGAATCTCACGGTTGGAGTAGACTATCGGAGGCCATAACCTCTTAATGAATTAAGAGGAAATTGGTCGAGAGGCCGCCGCGACATGCCAACCAGAGGATCTGCAACGATACAGGTTTTGCCGGACCAAACGTCGGGCGTGGCAGGCAGTCCTTTTCTCTACATGCGAATGCCGATTGACAGTTTGCTGGTGTAGTGTGTTCACAGACCAGAGAGGTACTATCTCCATTGCCATCCACTAAGGTTTCCTGTATCTGGAGGAGCACAGACTGTATAAGTGCCTATCGCACAGGGGTGTCCCTTCACAGCCACACGCGACACTCAAAAGAGAAGCTTCAGTTCATCCCCGCCTTTACGGAAAAATGGCCGATCATTCAACGGGCGCTGGATCGGCAGTATCGCAAATCCGTGGTCCCGGTTGATTTTTCGCGTGCCTATTGGACCTCGCCATTGACGCCGAAGCTGGCCTATGAGGTGGAACGGAACCAGATTCAGCGGGATCTCGACTTGGCTGCGCTGGTCAGCCTGACCGATCACGATTCAATCCAGGCGCCATCGTTATTGCGGCTGGCAAGCGATACGGCAGAGGTTCCGCTATCGATGGAATGGACAGTTCCTTATGCGTGCGGCAGCGTATTTCACTTAGGAATTCACAATCTGCCGGTCGCGCATGCGCACGATTTGACGCAGGCTCTTGAGCAGTACACGCACAACCCACGCCCCGCGGACGCGACCGAACTTCTGGCAGCGCTGCACTCGTTTCCAGAAGTGTTGATCGTTTTCAACCACCCTTTGTGGGATCTGGGCGGACTGGGAGCGGAGCGCCACTCCATTTGCCTTGATACGTTCATGCGGCAGAACAGCACGTTTCTGCATGCGATGGAGATTAACGGCATGCGCAAGTGGGACGAGAACAGACAAGTGTTTCCGCTGGCGCAGCGCTGGAGCTTGCCAATTGTTTCGGGGGGCGACCGTCACGCGTGTGAACCGAGCGCGAACATCAATTTGAGCCACGCCCAAAGCTTCCCGGAGTTTGTGGATGAAATTCGCACGCAGCAGCGCAGTCATATTTTGTTCATGCAGCAATATGCCGATCCCATGTGCGTTCGAGTGGCGCACGCCGTTCTGGATGTGATTCGCTACTACCCTGAATATCCTGAAGGCTCCCGGCGCTGGGACGATCGAGTGTTTCATCCGGCCAAAAGCGGGGAAGGATTCCAACCGCTGTCGGCCTTCTGGAAGTCGCCGCCGGAATTTGTCCAGCGTATTTTCTCGGTGTTTCGCCTGGCGGAAAACGCCACGGTGCAGTGGGCGGCGAAACGTGTTTACGCCGATGAGATGGACCTGTCTCCACTTTCGGAGGGGCCATCTGAGGCAGTTTCGTGACCCGGCCTTTTCCTCGAGCTGCTTTTTTCTCAGACGCTTTTCATCACATTTACCAAACCTATCGGCTACACCTGGCCCAGGCCAGGGCCGCGGAACTCAGCCATTGCGCTCGGAGCTTGAATGACCCCGTACACGTCCAGCCGTTTTCTTAGGGCAAAGAAATTTCGCCGATTCGCTTTCTCTGCAATGCTCGTGCTAACCATCAATTTCTACTCGTGCGCTCGCCTGTCGGCTGCGAGCGACGGTGGTGCTGCAACAGCCTCTCCTATGACACTGGCGCAGGTGGTGGACAACCTAATTGCAAAGAACGACGATCGGGCGAGGGAGTTGAAGAGCTATCAGGGCAGGAGAACCTATACAGTTCTCTATCACGGGTTTCCGAAGGATCTGGAAGCCCGGATGGTCGCTTCCATTCAGTACGAGGCGCCGAATACCAAGCAATTCAAAATCATTTCCCAGAGCGGGCCAAAGCTGCTGGTTGACAAGGTCTTGAAGCGTCTATTGACAACGGAAACGGAGGCGCAGCAGAAAGATACCAGGGAAGCGGTCAACCTGGACCGGAAGAACTACAACTTCAGTGATCTGCGCTATGAGCCGGAAGCGGACGGCTGCTCATACGTGCTGTCTGTGGAGCCAAAGAAGTCAAACAAGTATTTGTATCGCGGTACGATCCGCGTGAACAACCAGGACTTTGCCGTGTGCGACATTCAAGCGGAGCCGGCGGAAAACCCTTCTTTCTGGATCAAGAGCACCAAGATTAACGAAACTTACGAAAAGGTCGGAGATGTATGGCTGCCCGAGCAGAACAAAAGCGTCTCCAGGATGCGCTTTGGAGGTACCGCCACCTTGACGATTCTGTATCAGGACTATAAGGTGCAGACGCAAGAATGAGTTCCCGGTATAACTTTCCTTCGCTTTCACAGTACAAATAGGTTTTATGTCGTGCTGGCGAAACCGATGGCAGGGATCGGGCTGTCTGAGCAGGACTTTCTCTGATTTCTGCATTCAGCGTGTAAGCTACCTTTACCCATCCCCCAAAAACTTCCGGAGAAACACAATGGCTTCTGTACTGATTACAGGCACCAGCAAGGGTCTTGGTTTTGCGACTGCTCTGACGGTGGCGCGGGCTGGTCACACAGTCTATGCGACGATGCGCAATCCAGCGCGCTCATCCGAGTTGGCGGAAACGGCGGCGCAGGAAGGGCTGCCGATCTATGTCTCGACGATGGACGTGGACTCCGACAGTTCAGTGAAAGCGGGGATGGAAGCAATCTACCGAGAGGCAAAACATCTCGATGTGCTGGTGAACAATGCGGGATTGGAAGGAAACGGATCTGTGGAGGAACTTCCGCTGGAGACCGTGCGGGCGGTGATGGAAACGAATTATTTTGGAGCGCTGCGCTGCATCCAGGCGGTGGTTCCAGATATGCGGCAGCGTAGGAGCGGATGCATCATCAATGTTTCCTCGGCTGCAGGCAAGATCGCCAACTCGCCGAGCGGGTGTTATGCGGCGTCGAAGTTTGCGCTGGAAGCGATCAGTGAGGCGCTCGCCCAGGAGTTGATTTCGTTTAACGTGAGAGTGGCCATCGTAGAGCCAGGAATCATCGACACCGCGATGGCTCGGCGAATCCAGAAACCGAGCTTTTCGCAAGTGTACCCGCAGCAGCGTCGGTTTGCTGATCTGTTTGCGTCCGCCGCGGACGGTGGCTTCGGCGATGGTTCA
>JAZKAG010000068.1:367-4046 GCA_040389265.1 Acidobacteriota bacterium | reverse complement strand
CGATGCGGAGCCATTGCTGGCGTGGCGCAGATCCATGACCGACGAGGAGTGGGTGGCTTTGTTCGGCGCCAGTGACGACGTCTGGTATCAGCGGCTGGAACACGACTTCGGGATGGAAATTCGACCCAAGAATTAATGCAACACAGTTTTCATGTTGGGTGATACGCTGGCTTGTCCGCTAACGGTGAGAGAAATAGAAATCCTGACATTTGGTCGGAGGAGAATCGCAATGCAATCTGGAAATACATCTGAAGCCCCGTTGAATCCTGGGCTGGTGCTTGAAATGGTGAATGCGCAGCAGCGTACGGCAGCATTGAAAGCGGCTATCGACCTGGACCTGTTCCGAGCCGTGGGTGAGGGACCGGGAGATGTAGCTTCCATTGCGCGCCACTGCGCGGCCTCGGAGCGGGGAATACGCATTTTGTGCGATTTTCTGACAGTGAATGGCGTGCTGCTAAAGGAAGAAGGACGCTATCGGCACACGCCAACCAGCGCGGCATTTCTTGATCCACGCTCTTCGTCTTGTATGGCCTCGGTCGCGCAATTTCTGAGTAACCCAGCCTTGCGAGGACCGTATGAACATCTGGCAGAGGTAGTGCGCGCGGGTCGCACCAATTTGCCGGGCGAGGGAACGGTCGAACCTGAAAATCCGGTCTGGGTGCAGTTTGCCGAACAAATGGCGCCGATGATAGGCCCCATGGCGGGACCGCTGGGGAAGGTCGTGCTGCAGGGGCAGTCGGGTCCGATGCGAGTGCTGGATATCGCTGCGGGTCACGGACTATTTGGGATCGAGATTGCGAAGCAGAATCCCCAGGCGCACGTGACTGGATTGGACTGGGCGCCAGTCCTGCGTGTGGCTCTGCAGAATGCCCGCAAGGCGGGCGTGCACGATCGCTACAACATGTTGCCGGGAAGTGCGTTTGAGGTGGACTTCGACGGGCCATATGATGCGGTTTTGCTGACAAATTTCCTGCACCACTTCGACCAGCCCACTTGCGTGGGACTGCTGCAGAAGATTCACTCCGCTCTGCGTCCGGGCGGCCAGTGCGCCACGCTGGAGTTTGTGCCGAATGAAGATCGCGTCTCACCGCCGACTCCCGCGGCATTCGCGATGACCATGTTGACCACAACCGCAGCAGGCGATGCCTACACGCTGAGCGAGCTGACGAGTATGTACAAGCAAGCCGGATTCAAAAACATCGGTGGACACCCAATCCCCATGAGCCCGCACACCATTGTGACTGGCACCGCATGAGATTTGTATCAATGACTGATACAAACCAGGGCATTTGACCGGAAAGCAATTGGGGGTCGGTCAAAAGTCACTTGGAATCGACCCGAGGGGCGAGTTCCTGCATTACTGATTGGATTAGTTCTTTAGCACCCGTCAACTGCTGCATGACGGGTTGCAGATCCAGAGCAGGCTGCGTGGGATTGCGAGCCGAAGTGCAATAGACGCCGTGCTGACCTACCAGGATCAGGGCGTCGGTGATCATATCGAGCGTTACCGCCAGCCGGCCGCGGGGAACGCCCATCATGAATTCATGCTTCTCGAGAGTCTCGCGTTGATCTTCAAAGGCGGAGGCCACCTAGTACTCCTTGGCCGGAGTGGCCGGAACGAGTGGCGGATTCATTGCGGACGCAGTCGTCTCGGCCGCGACAGTTTCGTTCATCGTCTCGGGCTTCCACCGCAGGACAGGTTTCCGCGCGGCCGTAACTTCATCCATGCGAGACACGCGAGTGGCATGCGGCGCATGCAGAATGATCTCCGGATTTTCGTCTGCCTCTCGCGCAATCTGTCGCATCGCATCGATGAACTGGTCCAGCTCTTCCTTCGACTCGCTCTCTGTAGGCTCAATCATCAGCGCGCCGGCCACGATCATGGGAAACGATGTGGTGTACGGATGGAAGCCGTAGTCGATGAGCCGCTTTGCGATATCGCCGGTTTTGACACCATTGCGGGTCTGGCGGCGATCGCTGAAAACCACTTCATGCAGTGTTGGCGTTTTGTACGGTAGCTCGTACACGTCTTCCAGCTTGGCGCGGATATAGTTTGCGTTCAGTACCGCGTCTTCCGTGGTTTGACGCAGGCCATCGGGGCCGTTCGCGAGGATGTAGGCGAGGGCGCGAACGAACATGCCATAGTTGCCGTAGAACATGCGTACCCGGCCAACCGACTGCGGCCGATCATAGTTGAAGGTGAGGGTGTTATCTGGCTTTTCGACGAGGACCGGTGTGGGTAGAAATGGCTCCAGAATGTTTTTGCACGCAACCGGGCCTGATCCTGGACCGCCGCCGCCGTGGGGCGTGGAGAAAGTTTTGTGCAGATTCAGGTGCATAACGTCGACGCCGAAATCACCCGGGCGCGTTTTGCCGACCAGCGCATTCATGTTGGCGCCATCCATGTAGAGCAGCGCGCCCTTGGAGTGCAGCACGTCAGCGATCTTGTGAATCTCACTTTCAAATACGCCGATGGTGGATGGGTTGGTCAGCATCAGCGCAGCGGTTTCTTCGTCAACCAACTGCTCCAACTCGGAGAGATCGACCATGCCATGGCTGTTGGACTTGAGGTTCTGCACCTGGTAGCCACAGATCGCCGCAGTAGCGGGGTTGGTGCCGTGGGCGGAGTCAGGAATCAAAATCTTTTTGCGGGGATTGCCTTTCGACTGGTGGTACGCGCGGACGAGAAGAATTCCCGTGAACTCGCCATGTGCGCCGGCGGCGGGCTGTAGTGTGATCGCGTCCATGCCGGTAATTTCTTTCAGGCATTCCTGCAGCATCCACATGACGCGCATCGCGCCCTGAGCAAGCGATTCGGGCTGGTAAGGGTGGGCATCGGCGATGCCTTCAAGTCGCGCCACCATTTCATTGACGCGCGGATTGTATTTCATGGTGCAGCTGCCCAGCGGATACATGCCGAGGTCAATAGCATAGTTCCAGGTGGAGAGCCGAGTGAAGTGTCGGATGATTTCAATCTCGCTGACTTCCGGTAACAAGCCGAGATCTTTGCGAGCTTCTTTGCCGAGCAGCGCCTGAGGATCGACCGCCGGAACATCGAGCGGCGGGAGGCGATACGCTTTTTTGCCGGGCGAGGATTTCTCGAAGATCAAACCCTCATTCTGACTGATGTGGCTGGAGACCTTCGAACGGTCGCCGACAAAGGCGTGCTTTTCGTTTGTAAAATCACTTGCCTTCGATATTGTAACTGTCTCAGTTACCATTTCGTCTTTCATCCTTAAACGTACGCCAATGCGGGTGCATGCTTGTCCGCGATGACGGCGGCTGCCGCGTCAATTTGCGCCCGCGAATTTTGCTCAGTGGCGCACCAAAGGGAGGCATGCTTCAGCTCCGGATACCAGGCGGAGAGTGGAAGTCCGCCAATCACTTTTTGCTGTAGCAGGCGTGCGTTGATGAGCTCAGGTGCTTCGGTTGTCTGCAAAACAAACTCGTTAAAGCGTGGCGAGTTGGCGAAGAGCAGCTTGCTTCCGGGTGTCGCCGATATGGCGTGTGCGGCGTAATGCGCTTTCGCCAAATTCTGTTCGGCCAGTTCGCGCATGCCGGCCTTGCCGTAGATTGTGAGATAAATGCAGGTCATCAACGCGACCAGAGCCTGATTGGTGCAGATGTTGGAAGTCGCCTTTTCGCGGCGAATGTGCTGCTCGCGGGTAGAAAGAGTCAG
>JAZKAG010000068.1:0-357 GCA_040389265.1 Acidobacteriota bacterium | reverse complement strand
CGGTTAGCCGGCCGGGCATCTGGCGAATAAATTTTTCCTTGCAGGCCAGCACGCCGCAGTAAGGCCCGCCATAGCTGATGGCCACCCCGAAGGATTGCGCTTCGAGCGAAACGATGTCAGCTTCTGTGGGAGGACGAACCACGCCGAGCGACAGTGCCTCCGCGATGGAGACGATTAGTAGCGCACCTTTGGCGTGGGCAAGATCGGCAATGGCGGCGACATCTTCAATGACGCCGAAAAAGTTGGGCGACTGGATCAAAACGCACGCGGTCTGGTCGGTGATGGATGCTTCCAGCGCCTTCATATCGACACGGCCATCCGCGCCATAGCCGACGCGATGCTTGGTGAGTCCCTGGT
>JAZKAG010000067.1:0-3888 GCA_040389265.1 Acidobacteriota bacterium | reverse complement strand
CGACCATCTCCGGCGCGATTCTGTTTTCCCTTCCTGCGCTGACAGCCGACTTAGTCTTCCTGGAGCTGGATCGACACTGGGGCACGCATTTTTTTCACATTGCTAACGGTGGACGAATTCTGCTTTGGCAACAGCTGTTCTGGTTCTTCGGCCATCCATGGGTCTATGTCATTTTCATTCCTGCGATGGGAATCCTGTCGATGTGCATTCCCGTCTTTTCTCGCCGGCCGATTGTCGGCTATCCCTACGTAGCTATCTCCACTGTACTGACCGGTGTGGTTGGATTTGGTGTCTGGCTGCACCACATGTTTTCGACCGGCATGTCGGACATGGCGATGAGTTTCTTCAGCGCGGGAAGCATGCTGGTCTCAATCTTTACCATCGTTCAGGTATGGGCCTGGGTCGCCACTATATGGAAAGGCCGGTTGGTGATGTCCACGGCCATGTATTTCGCACTGGGATCGATTGCCTGCCTGGTGATTGGGGGATTAAGCGGGGTTTACACGGCGATCATCCCGGTCGATTGGCAGGTGCATAACACGTACTTCGTTCCCGCTCACATTCACTACGTATTGATCGGTGCCAACGTCTTCCCTGTCTTTGCCGGCCTCTATTACTGGATGCCGAAAATGACGGGCCGCATGATGGACGAAACCCTGGGAAAGTGGAGTTTCTGGATCATGTTCATCGGCTTCAACGTCGGCTTCTTTCCCATGCACCTTGTCGGACTGGCGGGTATGCCGCGCCGCATCTACACCTATCCTGCATCCCTGGGGCTAGGCCCGATGAACATGCTGATCACATGCGGCGCGTTTGTACTCGGCATCGGCATTCTAGTCAGCATCATCAACTTCTTCACCAGCTTGCGCACCGGCCGGCTCGCCGGTCGCAATCCCTGGAATGCGGACACACTGGAATGGGATACCGATTCTCCTCCCGCTCCGTACGCCACGGTTCACATTCCTACCGTAGTTTCGCGCCATCCGCTGTGGGACGACTATGACGAAGAATACGATCCCGACGGCAGCCGGATTCTCGATCATGGAAGGCAAACACCTTCCACCACCTGGCTGGATGCGGAGCCGTTCGCGATCTCGCAAATGCCCTCCGAATCAATAGCCCCTCTGTTGCTCGCACTTTCATTATTGTTGTTCTTCACCTCGATGGTTTTTGAACTTCTGTGGGTCGCGCTCACCGGGTTGATCCTGACATTCGCCTGCGCCTGCTTCTGGCTATGGCCGCGAGAAAATCAGGAGATCGCATGAGTACGACTGTCAATATCTACGAAAATACCGGCGCGAAAAAGGTGCTCACGGCGGTTGACGATGGCCGCGGCACTATGGCGATGTGGCAGGTAATCGCCACCGAAGCCGCCCTGTTCGCCGCGCTCTTCAGCTCGTATTTCTTCCTGGGAAATAACAAGAGCCGATGGGCCGTGAACCAGCCGCCCAAGCTCCACTATCCACTCATCATGCTCGCGATCATGATCATCAGTTGTGTGGTGCTCTATTGGGGCGAGCGGCTGGTTACGCGACAGAGCTTCTTGAGGGCGCGTATCGCCCTGGGTGGGACTTTTCTGCTGGGGCTTGCTTTTCTGGTGGTCCAGTCATTCGCGTATCTGGAGAGCTGGAAATCCATTACTCCCTACAGCAACTCGTATGGATCCATTTATTACGTTATCTCCTTTTTTCACGACGCACACGTGATCGTGGGAATGCTGATTCTGGCGTACGTGCTTTGTCTGCCCCACTATGGCCCCGTCACTCGAACGCCCTATCGCCCCTATCACGTGGCGGCTCTCTACTGGTACTTCTGCACTGTGGTGTTGTTTTTCGTCGTCCTCATTCTGACCATCATCCCGAACGGAAAACTCTATGGCTAGCGAAATTGAAACTCGTGAGCGAGAAGTCTCGCCGGGTCGCCTCTGGTTCGGGTTTTGTGCCGCCGGCTTTGCCTGGCTGGGGCTCGGCATCGCGTCGGTGTTGATCACCTGGCGGGAGTGCATTCATGAGGAAGCGTTCGGGGGCGCCAGTACGCACACCGGCCTGCACATATTGAATATTGTGCTGTTCTTCGTGTTGCTCGGAATCGCGGTGCTCGCGGGAGTGATGTCGTATCGAAACTGGCGCAGGCTTGCGGGCGAAGTCAAAATCCTGCATGCGGAAGGCACGGGAAGCCGCGAGTACCTCGCACTGATTGGAGTCTTTATCAGCATCACGCTGGGAATGGGGATCATCTGGCTGGGAATTCCCCTCTTGATTCTGAGCTTGTGCGTGAGGATTCGATGAGAGCTAAAGGCAATTTCGCCCATCGCTGGATTTCCGCCAAGCTGTTTCTGTTGGCAGGCGTTTGCCTGGCTGCCGTCGGCTGCACCGGGGGACAAACTTTACCCACATACAACGCTTCCGTGGGAGGGGGAGATGCGCAGCAAGGTCGGCAGGTCATCGAGTCGAAGGGCTGTGGATCCTGTCACTTCATTCCCGGAATTCAGAACGCAAAAGGCATGGTAGGACCGCCTTTGATGTTCTTCGGCCGCCGAACCATGATTGCGGGCGAGCTCCCAAATTCTCCAGAGAATCTTGTTCGCTGGCTGAAAAATCCACCTTCCGTAGAGCCGGGAACAGCCATGCCGGACCTAGGACTAACGGACAGCCAAGCCAACGATGTTGCTGCGTATCTCTACACATTGCGCTAGAGCGAAAGGATGAACATGGATCGAGTAAAGAAAATATTGGCCGCCGCCGCAAGTTGGGCGCTTCCCTGCGCGGCGGTCTGCCTCCTGCTCTCTTCCGCGACTGCCGTGTCGCAGAACAAGTCGACGAATGACAACGGCCAGCCCGGTAGCGGCATGACAAACGATATTCCCGGTGCAATGGCTGGCATTCATCTCATCACTCCCGTACCCGATGGACAGTGGATTCACCCCGCCGGCGATTACGCCAACACCCGTTACAGCCCCCTATCAAAAATCAACACAACCAACGTACAGAATCTGCACATGGTCGGTGCCTTTGCGGTGGGAATTCCCAATGGGTTTGAAGGTCAGCCGCTGGTCGTGGGGGACACCCTCTATATGGTGACGCCCTATCCGAACAATCTGATCGCTCTCGACCTGACGAAGCCAGGGTTTCCGCAGAAATGGGTCTATCAGCCGCATCCCGATATTCGCTCTGTCGGCATCGCCTGCTGCGATGTGGTGAATCGCGGAGCCGATTATGCCGATGGAAAAATCATCTACAACACCCTCGACGCCCATACCGTTGCAGTCGACGCCAAGACCGGAAAGCTAGCGTGGGAGACCCAGGTGGGCGACATCAACCTCGGTGAGACGATCACGGGCGCTCCACTGGTGGTGAAAAATGTTGTCCTGACGGGCATCAGCGGCGGCGAGCTGGGGGTTCGCGGCAGACTTACCGGTCTGGATCTGAAAACAGGCAAGATTCTGTGGCGCGCGTGGAGTTCTGGTTCCGACGCCGATGTCCGAATCGGCCCCGATTTCAAGGCCTATTACGCCAAAGATCGAGGCAAGGATCTGGGCCTCACAACCTGGACGCCGGGTCAATGGAAGCGAGGTGGCGGCACTATCTGGGGATGGCTTTCCTATGATCCCACTCTGAATCTTGTCTATTACGGCACAGGAAATCCGGGTGTATGGAATCCTGATATGCGCCCAGGCTCCAATCACTGGTCGATCACCGTCTTCGCGCGCGATCCAGAAACGGGCATGGCGAAGTGGGCCGACCAACTTGTACCCCATGATTCCTGGGATTACGACGAGATCATGGAGAACATTCTTGTCGACATGCCATGGGAAGGCCAGCAGAGAAAGCTCTTGCTGCATCCCGGACGCACCGGTTTCATGTATGTTATCGATCGCGAAACTGGGCA
>JAZKAG010000066.1:0-22705 GCA_040389265.1 Acidobacteriota bacterium | reverse complement strand
ACAACGACCTGAGATAAATTTCTCACCGTAAAACCTTGGCGGGTTGAAGTTGCCCCCGCAATCCTCTCCGCATTCCTTGACGGTGGCTCTGTTCCGCTCCAATAATAGAGGTTGACTCTTCCGTATCCCTTCCTGCCAGTTCACTGGCGCATCTATGCAACCTGCATGGAAGGCTGTGTGCCTTCCATGGGAATCGGTGCCTCACCAAGTGCATCGAAACCGGCGACTCGAGCATCATGATGGGATGGGATCAGAAATCCTGGAGCAAACGCAGGGTCAGGAGATCCATGAATTACTTCGACAAGGTTGGAAAAACTACATGAGCGCAACGATCCGCGCAGCGGTAGGCCCGCGCAGAAATCGTGCGGTCACATTTTGGCAATCGACAAACGGCAAAAAGGTTGTCATGGCTGTTACCGGCGCCTTGATGTTTCTTTTTGTGATCGGTCATTTGCTGGGCAATTTGCAAGTGTTTGAAGGGCCGGAAAAGATCAATGCCTACAGTCATTTTCTGCATACGATCGCCGAAGTGCTATGGATCGTCCGAATCACCCTGATCATTGCAATCATCTTGCACATTACCGCGACGGTGCAACTCGCCCTGCGAAACAAGAAGGCGCGGCCTATCGGTTACTCTCGCAAAGAGGCGATCAATTCGTCTTATGCCTCGCGCACCATGTACTGGAGCGGCCCCATCGTTCTGGTCTTCATCATCTTCCATCTGCTGCAGTTTACCGCCGGATATATCCATCCCGAAGCGCGGTTCATTGAAGGCGACGTCTACCACAACCTGGTATCTGGCTTTCAGGTCTGGTGGGTTTCGGCCTGGTACATTTTCGCGATTATCCTGCTGGGTTTCCATTTGCGTCACGGCATCTGGAGTATGTTTCAGTCCGTAGGAATTGCCCATCCTCGTCACACGCAGACGATGAAGCGGGCTGCGTTCTTGATTGCAACTTTGATCGTCCTGGGATACATATCGATCCCGATTAGCATTCTGCTTGGACTCGTGAGATAACATGACACTCGACGCAAGAATCCCTTCCGGTCCGATTGAACAAGCATGGGCCAAGGCCCGCTTCGACATGAAGCTGGTCAATCCTGCCAACAAGCGCAAACATTCCTTAATTGTGGTGGGTTCAGGTCTGGCGGGAGCTTCCGCATCAGCATCGCTCGGCGAACTGGGCTACAACGTCAAATGCTTCTGCTTTCAGGATTCGCCTCGCCGCGCCCACTCCATCGCCGCGCAGGGCGGCATCAATGCAGCAAAGAACTATCCCAACGATGGCGAAAGCATTCACCGTCTTTTCTATGACACGGTGAAGGGCGGCGATTTTCGCGCCCGAGAAGCGAATATCTATCGCCTGGCGGAAATCAGCAACCATATCATCGATCAGTGCGTCGCCCAGGGAGTTCCATTTGCCCGGGAATACGGCGGAACTCTGACGAATCGTTCCTTCGGTGGCGCGCAAGTCTCGCGTACCTTCTACGCCCGCGGGCAAACCGGGCAGCAACTGCTATTGGGCGCCTATCAGGCACTGGAACGTCAGGTTCATGCAGGAACCGTGACCATGATTGCGCGCACAGAGATGCT
Source organism: Acidobacteriota bacterium (assembly GCA_040389265.1). Taxonomy (GTDB): domain Bacteria; phylum Acidobacteriota; class Terriglobia; order Terriglobales; family Acidobacteriaceae; genus JAKAAZ01. The sequence continues at coordinate 21,111 of JAZKAG010000066.1, read as the reverse complement.
CGACCTGATCGTAGTCGACGGCCAAGCGAGGGGAATTGTCACTCGCAACCTGGTCACGGGAAAATTCGACGTTCATCTGGCGGACGCTGTAATCCTGGCAACCGGCGGGTATGGCAACGTTTACTATTTGTCGACGAATGCCAAAGGTTCCAATGTGACGGCGGCCTGGCGCGCCTATAAGCGTGGCGCTTTGTTCGCCAATCCATGCTTCACACAAATACACCCCACCTGCATTCCGGTTTCTGGTGAGTACCAGTCGAAGCTGACCCTGATGAGCGAGTCGCTGCGCAATGACGGTCGCATCTGGGTGCCAAAAATGAAAGGCGACAAACGGCCGCCAAACGAGATTCCGGAAGCGGAACGCGACTATTACCTGGAGCGGCGCTATCCGAGCTTCGGAAACCTGGTTCCTCGCGATGTAGCTTCTCGTAACGCCAAAGCGGTTTGCGATGAAGGGCGCGGAGTAGGGAAGACCGGTCTGGGTGTCTATCTGGATTTCTCAGAAGCCATTGCCCGCCTGGGAGAAAAGACAATTCGCGAGCGCTACGGAAACTTGTTCGACATGTATGAGCGCATCACCGACGAGAATCCTTACAAGGTGCCGATGCGCATCTATCCGGCGATCCACTACACAATGGGCGGTCTCTGGGTGGATTATCAACTGCAGAGCACGATCCCGGGATTGTTCGTGCTGGGAGAGGCGAATTTCTCAGATCACGGAGCGAACCGTTTGGGAGCCAGCGCCCTGATGCAGGGACTTTCGGACGGATATTTCATCATTCCCTACACGGTTGGGAATTACCTGGCGACCAACAAGTTTTCCAAAATAGATGAATCTCGCGTCGAAGTGAAGGATGCGCTGACTGAGGCACGACGAAAGATTGACACGCTGCTCGCCATCAAAGGAAGCCGCACCGTGGACTCGTTCCATCGTGAGCTCGGCAAGATTGTCTGGGATTACTGCGGCATGGCACGCACGGCTGAGGGCCTTGACACCGCAATTGGACAAATCCGCGCGCTGCGTGACGAATACTGGAAGAACGTCACCGTTCCGGGTAGCGGAGATGACTTGAACCAAAGCCTGGAAAAAGCCGGACGCGTGGCCGACTTTTTTGAGCTCGCGGAGTTGATGTGCATCGATGCACGAGACCGCAACGAGTCTTGCGGCGGTCACTTCCGCGAGGAGTATCAAACGGCAGATGGGGAAGCGCAGCGCGACGACGAGCACTATTCCTATGTGGCTGCCTGGGGCTATCGCGGCCCGGATGCGCCACCAGAATTGACGAAGGAGCCGCTCGATTTCCATTACGTTCATCCGAGCCAGAGGAGCTACAAGTAATGAAACTGACATTGAAAATCTGGCGGCAGAAGAACTGTAAAGAGAAGGGGAAGTTGGTCACCTACGCGGTCGACAATGTTGATCCAGAGATGTCGATGCTGGAATGCATTGACGTGCTGAACGAATCTTTGATCGAGCGTGGCGAAGAGCCGGTGGCATTTGAACACGATTGCCGCGAGGGCATCTGCGGTTCCTGCGGCTTCATGATCAACGGTGTCGCGCACGGTCCCGAACGCGCCACCACAGTGTGCCAGTTGACCATGCGGCACTTCAAAGATGGCGACACGCTGGTGATTGAACCGTGGCGCGCGCTGGCATTCCCTCTAATCAAAGACCTGGTGGTAGATCGTCGCGCATTCGATCACATTATCGAGGCGGGTGGATACATTTCTGTCTCGACGGGTCATGCGCCCGACGGCAATACCTTGCTGGTTGGCAAGGAGACGGCCGACCAGGCGATGGATGCTGCCGCGTGCATTGGCTGCGGTGCCTGCGTGGCAGCCTGTCCAAATGCTTCCGCTGCGTTGTTCACGGGCGCAAAAATCGCGCACCTCGGGATTCTTCCCCAGGGTGGCCCGGAGCGCGATCGTCGTGCCTTGCGTATGGTCGCGCAGATGAACGCGGAGGCCTTTGGCAATTGCACCAGCATCGGCGAGTGCACGGGTGTCTGTCCCAAGGAGATTTCGCTGGGCGTGATCGCCACAATGAATCACGACTACCTGTGCGCCAGCGTGAAAAAGCGCGAGGACGTCGAGGTCGATATTTCTCCTGTGGCTGAACTGACGGCGAGAAGTTAGCCCCGAAGAAGTCTAGAGATTTTTTGCTTCTCTCTGGTTGGGAATCAGCTGTGTCAGCAGGCGGCGTAATGCATGGCCGCGATGACTGATCTTGTATTTTTCTTCAAGGCTGATTTCCGCCATGGTCCGGTGCAACTCCGGCACATAAAAAAGAGGGTCGTAGCCAAATCCACCGCTGCCTCTGGGTGCCTCCAGAATGGTACCTTCGACTGTACCATGGGCCGCCGCAATGCACTCTCCATCGCGCGCCGTCGCCAGAACGCAGCGGTAGCGGCCGGTTCGTCGCAGCGGCGGAATGTCACGCATGGTTTCCAACAAGTACGCATTGTTGCGCGTGTCGTTGTCGGATGAACGGAATGCCTCTACATCAAAGCCCGCGTCGGCCGCGTAGCGGGCGGACCGTACACCTGGGGCACCGTGCAGTCCATCCACTTCCAGGCCGGAGTCGTCAGCCAAGACAATATAGCCGGGCGCATGGTGGCTGTATTCGATCGCTTTAATGCGTGCATTCTCTTCGAAGGTCGCCGCATTTTCCTCCGGCGGATCGATTCGCTCCATCCGCGGCAACCGAACAAATGCGACCTCGTGCGCGTGCGGCTTCGCGGCCTCTTCGAAGTCACGAAGCTTTCCCGGATTTGTCGTGGCGACGTAGAGGAGCAGCGGCATGCTTGCAATCGATCCGTTGATGAAGGTGTAAAGGAGCGGCGGTTGCGCACGGAGATATCGTTGCAATCGTGCTGAGCAAAAGTCGGCGTCTACTTGCCCGGGTCGACTGAAACGACCTGGACTGTGGTGCCGGATACAGTGCCCTTGACAACTGCGGGAGCACCAGCCAGGTTATACAACTCCTTTTTGACTTCAGGGTTGGCTTGCAGCGTGTAGACCTGGGCTCCGACGACAAGCGCGTAAGGAGAGCCCATGCCAACACATTCCCGCGTGCATTTTTGCGCACTTGCGCCGGCCATCATGTGATGCGCGCCGCACATCTGATCGGTGACAACGCCTTTCAATGTTGTGGTCTGTCCGCTGGCAGTGCCGGCGGACAGCATGGCCACAATCGCGAGTGCACCTGACAGGTGAAAGATTTTCATTGGAATTCCTTTCAGAGGAGAGATGATTCCGCTGGTAAGCGCATCCAGCCGGAAGTTTCAGTATAGCGGCTTCGAGTTCTCCTTCGGCAGGAACGGTTGCAACGGGCATCCTTCACAGCGAGGTGTGGTGCCGCAATGGCGCTTGCCAACTTCGACAATCAACGCATGCAGTTCATTGGCGTGACGAGCCATCTCTTCGGATGTCGGACTGGAAACAGCACCATCTCCCAAAGTCTGCAGGTCCGCATAGCGCGCGTTGGGCGGAAGGAGCTCGTGCCGCGTCACGACCCGCCGCAAGTATTCGTCGACCACGAACACGGGATGTTCGAGCGCATAGAGCAGGATGGCATCGGCGGTTTCCGGACCGACGCCGGGCAGCGCCAGCAATTGCGTTCGCAAATCCGCGGTCGGCTGCTCGGCCATCCGCGCCAGCGAGCCACCGTAGCGTTCATCCAGAAATTGCACAAACGTTTTGATCGAGGCTGCTTTACGTTGCACAAAGCCGGAAGGGCGAATCAACACGCGCAGCTTTTCTTCCGCAATACTGCGAATGCCTTCAACGGACAGCATGCCAGCTTCGCGCAAGTTTGCAATGGAGCGCTCGACGCTGCGCCACGCGGTTGCCTGAGTCAAAAATGCACCGATCACCACCTCAAACGCAGTATCGGCTGGCCACCACCCGCGGCTTCCATAGGCCTCAAGAAGAGCCGCATACATATTGCGTAACTGGATTTCCGATCGCGAGCCTGCGGGCGAATGGGACGATTTGTGATGATGTCGGCTCACGAGTGTCTTCCGTCGCTGGCAGCGTTTCAGCCCTCCTCAGTATCCTATGTCTCATGAAGGTACATACGGAATACCTGAATATGCAGACGCCGCAGCGGAGGGAGATCGTTCACATCACGCCGCAGGTGGAGGAGATTGTTCGACGCAGCGGAATCCAGGATGGCTTGTGCTTCGTGTCGCCGATGCACATTACCGCAGCAGTTTACGTCAATGATCTGGAAGAGGGTCTCATCGAAGACATCATGGAATGGTTGGAGAAAATGGCGCCCGCGGGGCCGGATTATCGCCACCATCAGACAGGAGAAGATAACGGGGACGCGCATTTGAAGTCGCTCTTGCTGCACCACGAGACGACATTGCCGATCACTGGCGGCAAGCTCGATCTGGGCCGATGGCAGCGGGTGTTCTACGCGGAATTCGACGGTCAACGGCGCAAGCGCCTCATTGTGAAAGCCATGGGCGTCACGGAGAAGGGCTAAGGCGCATTTTACCTTTCACAATGCGGGTGCCGGACGAAGCATGCATATCGGGGAATTTTGCGGTGTGGATGCGGTTTCATCCGCCGGCTTTATTGTGGTGCGATTCTCGGTCATACTAGGTTTCATGTCCGCCAACGATAGCGAACTCGCCCGCCTGGTCGAGGAGTTGAATCGGTCTGCCATCCGTGCGCCCCGTGTCGGCGAAAAAGCCGGAGCCAGTCCACGTGATCTGGATCAATTACTCACGCTTGCCGCTCAGCGCCAGGCTTCGGATCTGTTGCTGGTGGCTAACTCGCCCATCGCGTTTCGAATGAATGGAGCGCTGGCGACCGCCAGCAGCAGTCTTACATCCTCCGACGAGGTACGCAGCTACCTGCAGCCGCTATTGACCGGCACGCTCGCGCAGGAGTTGGAGCGGAACCGCTCGATTGACTTCTGCTTCATGCGCCCCAATATCGGTCGCTTTCGCGCAAATGTTCACTACCAGCGCGGAAGCCTGGCCGCTGCGATCCGCCTGCTTCCGGCGCAGATCCCGTCACTCGATTCGCTTCATCTTCCTGCGATTCTCAGCCAACTCGCGGAACGACGCCAGGGCTTCGTCCTCTTCACCGGCCCGACGGGTTGCGGAAAGACTTCATCCTTGGCGGCATTGATTGACCTGATTAACGCTCGGCGCCGCGATCATATCATCACCATCGAAGATCCCATCGAGTACGAGCACCCCAATCGCAGTTCTATCGTCGAGCAGGTGGAAGTGGGGGCGGATGCCCTCGGATTTGCAGAAGCGGTGCGATCGGTACTACGCCAGAATCCAGATGTCATTTTGATTGGTGAAATTCGCGATGCAGAAACCATGTCGGCGGCATTGACTGCCGCGGAAACCGGTCATCTGGTACTTTCTTCGTTGCACACCAACGACACGGCTCAAACTATCAGCCGCATTCTCGATGTATTTCCAACGGGACACCAGCAACAGATCCGGCAGCAGCTTTCGCTGGCTCTGCTGGCCATCGTAGCGCAGCAACTGGTACCGGCATCGGATGGTACCGGGCGATACCCTGCGACCGAGGTCATGCTGGCGAACTTCGCCATGCGGAATCTGATCCGGCAGGGCCATGATCACCAGATTCGTTCGCAAATCATGATCGCGCGAGGCGAAGGCATGATGACTATGGATCAGTCTTTAGGCGAGCTGGTTCGGACAAATCGCATCACACGCGAGACCGCCTTCGCCCACTGTCATCAGCCGGATGACCTGCGCCGCCAGCTGGACTCAACCGCAGTTTAAAGAGGTTGGGATCTGGCGGAGAAGGACGCCGTCAACTAACGACCGAAAGCTCTTCTTCCAGCATTTGCTTTTCGTGCAGTTGAGTATAGTAGCCATTGCGGGCGACCAGTTCGTCGTGGGTTCCAAGCTCGACAACAGAGCCATCGACCAAGACGGCGATTTGATCGGCGTGCCGAACCGTGGAGACACGGTGAGAGATAAAGATGGTAGTGCGCCCGCGCATCGCCGCCGCCAGTCCTTGCAGAATGCGCTCCTCGGTGAATGTATCGACGCTCGACAGGGCATCGTCAAGGATCAGGATGCGAGGGTCGCGGACCAGCGCGCGGGCAATGGCTGTGCGCTGCTTCTGGCCTCCGGAAAGAGTGACACCGCGTTCGCCGACCAGGGTATCGAAGCCCTTGGGAAAATCGAGAACCTCGTCGCGGATATGAGCTGTGGCCGACGCGTCAAGAATCTGTTGTTCGCTTGCAGCGGGAGCGCCGAAGGCAACGTTCTCGCGAATGGATTCACTAAAGAGAAAGGTCTCCTGCGGCACAAACCCGATGGCCTCGCGCAATGTTTGCAACGGATAATCCAGCACAGAATGGGCGTCCACCAGCAGCATGCCTCGTTCCGCTTCAAGCAGGCGAGGGATCAGGCGCACAAGCGTGGTCTTGCCCGACCCGGTTGGACCGACAATCGCAAAGCTGCTCCCTGCTGGAATCCGCAGATTGATGTCTCTGAGCACCGGTGCCGCCGAGTTGTCGTAGGTGAAGCTGAGGTTGCGAAATTCGATATCCCCGCGAATCGGGGCTGTGATCGCTCCGGTCGGAGGTAAAGTGACGTCTGAAATGGACGGCTCCGCGATCAGGATCTCGTGGATGCGTGTAACGGAGGCGGTACCACGCTGCACCAGATTGACGACCCATCCAAGAGCGATGACAGGCCAGGTCAGCATCACCATATAGGTGGTGAATGCAACGAACGCTCCAACTGAAATTTTGGCGTCGACGACTTGATGCCCGCCGACCAGCAACACCACGACGAGAGAAAGTCCGAGCATGAATTCCAGCGTGGGCCATAACATCCCCATGAGGCGAACGAGGCGCAACGCACGGCGAACATATTCTGCATTGGCGCGCTCAAACGCGGAAACTTCCGAGCCCTCCTGCGCAAACGCACGTACCAGGCGAGCACCGGCAATATTCTCCTGCACCTGCGCGGAGATATCGGAGTACATAGCCTGAATGCGCTCAAAGCGCTCGTGTATCTTGCGTCCGAAATATTGAACCAGGATGCTGGCCGCCGGCAATGGTACAAATGCCAGCAGGGTCAACCAGGGACTGATCCGAACCATGAAAACCAGCGCACCAATAGTGAACAGGATTGTATTTGCGCTGTACATGATGGCCGGACCGAGCAGCATACGAACCGCGTTCAAATCATTGGTCGCACGCGCCATAATGTCGCCCGTTCGATTCTCCTGGAAATAGGAGGGAGCTTGCCGTTCCAGCACACGGAACAAATCATTTCGCAGGTCGTACTCAATATCCCGCGACAGGCCAATCAGGACCCAGCGGGTCAAGAAGAGGAAAACTCCCTTCGACAGCGCGACCGCAACGAGAATTCCGGCGTAGAGCAGTATGCCTCGATAGCTCAGATGCCTGGTCATGTCGTCAATGGCGCGACGAATGACCTCCGGGAACAGAACCCAGATAGCGTTGCTGCAAACAGCAAACAATCCGCCCAACATAAATCCGCGGCGGTAACGTCGCATGTACGGAAACAGGGGTCGCAGATTTTCTAGCAGAGTCAAGAGGATTGCCTTCTCACATTTGATTGTAGCCAAGACCGATAGTTGCGAAAATCGTGGATTCTTTACGATGTCGTTGAAGCTTACGTGGGCGTGCGCAACAGTAAATATCCGCCAACCAGTCCAAACAGCAGATCAGGCGACCACGCGGCCAATACCGCGGGCAGCGTGTTCACATTGCCCATAGCTTCAAAAAGACCTGCAGCCACCCAGTAGGCAATCGCCACGCCAATTGCGACAGCGACTCCGGTCAGCGATCCGCGCCGACCCATCGAAAGCGAAAAGGGAACCGCCAAAATGGCCATCACCAGTGTGACCAGTGGATATGCTATTTTCTTATCGAGTTGTACCCGAAGTGGCAGCGTGTCAAAGCCACTCTGGCTCAGATCGTGGATGTAGTGTGCGAGCTCTCCGAACGTCATCTCCGACGATTGCAGGTCTTCTTTCTTGAAGTAGCCGGGCGGCTCGGAGATATTCGGAAACACTTCGCCGGCGAATTTGCGATAGGAGGAAATTGTGCCGCCCTGGAACGTTCGTTCCCATCCATCTTCAAAGGTCCAGTCATGCTGCTGCGGATCCCAGACAACGTCTGACGCAAAAATGCGCCCCGCGAGCACAAAGCTATTGGGTTGAAACTCCAGCACGGTAAGGTTGGCGAAGCGATTGTTGGCAGAGTCGAAATACTCGTAATAAAAAATGCGCGACCCTTCATTCGGTTTGGTTCTGCCGAACACCCATTCACGATCCGGGCGCAGGAAAGTACGAGGCGGCTTACCCTTGATTTCGCTGCGCAGCGCTTCTTGCTTCCGGTTGGCATTCGGCAGGTAGAACTGATCGAAGGTGAACATCACGACGGAAAGAATGGCGGCAATCATGAAGATCGGCACCACCGCGCGGTACAGGCTGATGCCGGTGGCCTTCATTGCAGTCAGTTCGCTGGATCGGTTCATGGTCCCGATGGTTACCAGGACGGCAATCAACACGCTGAGGGGAGTGATGGTGTAGATCATGCTGGGCGTCAGGTTCAGCAGATATTCACCGACAACTTCCAACGCAGCATGATTGCGGATGATATCGCTGAGCAACTCGAACAACGAGAAAATAAGAGACAGCATGACAAAACTGATCTCGACCAAAAGGAAGCTGCCGACAAACGAGCGCAGGACGTAGTCGTCAAGAATCAGTGGAAAGCCTTCATACAGAGTTCCGCGCGGCAGAGCGTCGAATACAGCGCCAGGCGATGGTTCCCCGCCGCGGCGAAAGAACTTTCGCGCTTTTTCGCCAAGCCGCGGCATGGGGAAACGAACTGTCCCGCGGGACATTTGGTATAGCAGCAACATGCCTGCCATTCCAAACAACAGGTTGGCTCCCCACACGCCCAGCAGCACCGGAATTTTCTGTTGCCTGGCGAGCGCCATCCCGGTGGAGGAAAGGAAGTAGTACACAAATACGAGAAAAATCGTCAGCACAAAGCCCATGCTCTTACCGCCGCGTCGCGAAGACAATCCCAGCGGAATGCCGACCAGCATTAGCACCAGGCAAGCGGTGGGATAGGCATAGCGTTTTTGCAGCTCGATCTGATACCAGCGACCGTTCGCGGCGTGTGCACGGTCATACAATTGGCGATTCGACATGGCCAAAATGGGCACATCGCTATGACCGATACGCGCAGTTTCCTGGCTACCGCTGCTGATCTGAATGGGAAGGTCGGTCTCAGCGAACGTGGAAATGCTGTAGGCACCTGGATCGTTCGGAGGCATTTCATGCTGTTCGCCATTGCGCAGACGCATGCGCAGGCCATGATGCTGTCCACCGACCACTGTGGCTTGCTCGGCCAATGTAATCTTCGGTGAGCGAGGATCGCTGATATCTGCCAGGAAGACGTGTGACCACACAGAGGCGTGACGGCCAACTCTGACATCCTGGACATACAGAATGGAATTCTTGAAATCCTCGTAGAAAACTCGGGGCTGAACCTGAAACGTAGCCTGCGAGTCGCGCAGCGTATTTTCCACCCTCAACATAGCAGTGGTTGCTTTGGGCGCAAGGTACAGCGAATTGAATAAGCCCAGAAACCATGCCGCGGCGCCCACCATCGCAACAATGCGGACAAACTGAAATACGCCGAAGCCGCAGGCCCGCATCGCCGTCACTTCGCTGTCGGCCGCCATGCGGCTAAGGCCCAGAAGGACGCCGACGAGTAAGGCCATCGGGATGGTGACGGTGAAGGAATTGGGGAGAGTAAATAGCACCAACTTTAGAACGCTCATCGGGGAGGCCCCGTCCTGCACGACTAGCTCCAGAATCTGAACCAGCCGCGGCATAAAAAGGACGAAGGTAAACAGGCCTAGGCCCACTAGAGTGTGGGCGAGAACTTCGCCGAGGATGTAGCGTGTCAGGATGCGCACGGTGATGGTCTCAAGTCCTCGTCATCGGTCGACGAAAATCAAGGAGCATGAAACCTTAGTGTAGCTCCGGGGTCTTTACCATCGCTCAATCTTCGCGGTAATTTCGTTCGTGCTACCCTGATCGGTGCCCAGAAACGGTTGCGACTCTTAGCCATTGCGGCCAATCAAAGTAGGACTCAAGGAGAGCACTGGTATGCAGAGTCGTTCATTCATCCGTTTTATTTTTACCGCATCGGCTTGCATGGTTGTCGCGCCGCTTTTAATCCTGCATGCCCAGAGCTCGGACACGACAACGCAGCCAGTGGCGCATGGAAGTAGGGTCGCCAACATGGACCGGTCGGTTACTCCGGGGGATAACTTCTATCTGTATGCCAATGGCGACTGGATCAAGCGGACGGAAATTCCCGCCGATCGGGCTGGTGTCGGTGTTTTCTCCAGGCTGGATGACGAGGCCAACAAGAATACTGCGGCCTTGATCCAGGAAGCGGCTAAGGCCAACGGACCCACCGGTTCGGAAGCACGTAAAATCGCGGATCTTTACAACTCCTACATGGATGAGTCTGCAATCGAAAAAATTGGATTAACGCCAATGCATTCGGAATTGGCCACCGTAGCTGCGATCCAAACTAAACGCGACCTGGCACGCGTTCTTGGAGAAAATTTGCGCGCCGATGTGGACCCGCTCAACAACACCAACTTCCATACAGCACATCTATTTGGAATTTGGGTAGCGCCGGGCTTTCACGATCCACAGCATTACCACCCATATCTTCTTCAAGGGGGACTGGAACTGCCTGACCGTGAGTACTACCTGAGTGATAGCCCTCATATGAAGGCGATTCGAGAGAAATATCAGACCCATGTGGCCGCGATGTTTCGACTCGCAGGTTTTGACGATGCACAGGCGCGCGCGACGCGCGTGATTACGCTGGAAAAAGCGATCGCGCAAATTCATACCAACCTGGCTGACGATGAGGACATTCACAAGGCGGACAATACGTGGAAGCGTTCAGACTTCGAAGCGAAAGCCGCGGGGCTGGATTGGGCCGAATATTTCCGTGCCGCAAAGCTCGAGAATCAGGACAGCTTTATCGTCTGGCAGCCGACCGCATTTACCGGAGAGGCTGCGCTGGTGGCATCGACTCCCGTGGGTACCTGGAAAGATTGGCTGGCATATCACTTTATCGAAGAGTACGCGGGGGTGCTTCCGAAAGCGCTCGCAGATGAGCATTTCAATTTTCTGGGCAAAACATTAGTTGGTGTGCCGCAACAGCGGCCTCGGGATCAGCGCGGCGTTTTTGTCGTCGATGATTTGCTCGGGGACGCCGTGGGAAAAATCTACGCCCAACGCTACTTCTCGCCGGATGCGAAGGCAGCGGCCCAATCCATGGTCGGCAACATCATTGCTGCGTACCGTGTGCGCATCAAGGCGCTGACGTGGATGGCTCCTTCCACCAAGGCTGAGGCAGAAGCGAAGCTGAATGCACTCTACGTCGGCGTCGGCTACCCGGAAAGCTGGCATAGCTATCAGGGTTACGAAGTGAAGCCGGATGATATTTTCGGTAATGTCTGGCGCGCAGGAACGTTCCGCTACCATCAACAGATCGACCGTCTAGGGAACGAGGTCGATCGCAAGGAGTGGTCGATGACACCGCAGACGGTGAATGCGGTGAACTTGCCATTGCAGGACGCGCTAAATTTCCCCGCGGCGATTCTACAGCCGCCTTTCTTCGATGCCAAAGCGCCTGCAGCTGCAAACTACGGTGCAATCGGCTCCATTATCGGGCATGAGATCAGCCACACCTTCGACACAGAAGGCAGCACGTTCGACGCGACGGGACGGCTTCGTGACTGGTGGACCCCGTCAGACCTGGCGCACTTCGACGCGGCGACTGCAAAGCTGGCCGCACAGTATGACACCTATATGCCCTTTCCTGACCTTCATGTGAATGGCAAGCTGACTCTGGCTGAAGATATCGCCGATGTTGCCGGAATTTCGGCGGCGTACGACGGATACCACGCCTCGCTGGGCGGAAAACCAGCGCCAGAACAAGATGATTTTTCCGGGGATCAACAATTTTTCATCGCGTTCGCCCAGAACTGGGAATCGAAGGAACGGCCAGCCGCATTGCGCCGCCAGGTGATGACAGACCCGCATGCCCCAGCTCAATACCGCGCCGACACCGTGCGAAATATCGACGCCTGGTATGCGGCATTCGATGTCAAACCAGGGCAGACGCTGTACCTCGCTCCTACGGATCGCGTTCGCATCTGGTAAGGCGCGCGAGAAGGTGCTGCCCAACGCTAGTACCAGTTTTTGACGTTTGGCCAATAGGTGGAAAGGGGAGCTTTTCCGCCTCGACACAGGAAGATCGGTCCGTCTTCGTACGGCATGGCCAGCGGGTTGTCGACTTGGCCGACCTGCTGCACGGAACCGCAGTACTTCTCCAGGTTGGATTCAGTCTCGCCAACGACGATCACTACCTCTCCGGTATAGGCTCTCGGTCCCCAAAAATAATAATTCTGGTGACCGCTGATGGCCTGGGGAAGGCCATATTGCGGCCCGAACAAATCAATCGCCCCGGCCTCGCCATAGTTGCTGCAGAAGATCCCTGCTTTGGCGCGATCCGAGGGCGTAAGAGAGTTATAAATCCGCGCAACCTCAGCCGCCATTGCGCGCCACCCAAATCGATCCGCGTAGAACTGCGGCAATAGACCTGTTTCGGCCGTCTCTGTATTTTGGCTGGTCAAGTGGAGAGCACGAGTGTAGCGAATCCATGTATACGGCGGCATCACTGGTATTCCCATGGGCAGCGTGATCACGCCAACAACGACCATCACACTGCACCATGCCGGCAGCAGCCATGCGGTGTTTCGAGAAGCCGCAAACAGGTTCTGCCATGCCAGTGTACCGGCGGCGAACAGGACCGGATACACCGGCGCAACGTAGTAGTCCTTGGCATACAGATGGATCATGATCGCGAGTAGCACAAGGTACATCACGCCAATCCATCGAAATCCACGCGCAGTCTTGCCGAAAAAAAGCCAAATCAATCCAGGCAATAAGAGGAAGATGCTAATCGGATTGAGCATCATCATTTGAGCGCCCATGAAGGCGAGAGGTCCCAGCTTGACGTTCTTATGGCTGTGATTCACGTTGTTCAACCACACAAGCGTCGACCACTGATGATGGATCTGCCAAAGTAGATAAGGCAGTGAGATCAGGACAATAAGTCCCACGGCCGCAAGTGTCCAGCGGTTCCATAGAAGCTGACGTTGTGGAGTGACCAGAAGTCCGATCAGCAAGGCAACCAGGAAGAACGTCATCGATGGTTTGTTCAGCAAACCCATCCCGCCAAGGATGCCGAATACGACCCACCATTTCGAACTATTTCCAGCAGCCAGGAGGAGCAACACGACAATGCACCCCATCCAGAAAACAGGCTCGAACGAATTCATGGAGAGAAAGCTGTCGATCGCCAGGTAAACGGGCGCAGTCAGGACCGCGATCATCGACATTACCTGAGCAATCCGCCTGCCGCCCAGTTGCCACGTCAATATTCCCGTCAAGAAGATTTTTGCCGCACCCGCGAGTGCCGAGAAGCTGCGGAGAAATGCCAAATGATGAAATCCAAACACCAGTTCAGCGACACGTGCCTGCAGCGCTACCATGGGCGCTTGATCAACGTAGCCCCAGGCAAGGTGCCGTCCACAGACGATGTAGTACATCTCATCGCGAAAAATCCCATAGCCGAAATGCTGCGCCAGCAGATTTCCTATGAACTCAATTGCAAATTTGATTGCCGCAAAAACGAGAGCGAGTTGAACGACCGGTTTCCAGGATTCTGAATTGGCTGTTTGAATTTTCATCGGCTCTCCGAGTCCCAGAGTAGAGCATGGTTCCACTGGGACCGCGAATAAACCTGAATACGGAGTAGGTGGAGAAAAGTTCCCGCTTTAACAGTTCAATTGGGACGAAAAGCGAGAAGCGCAAGCATGGCGCTATTCCGGCGGCTCACTGGCCGTAACTTCATTGTGGAAATGGGAGCAGATGGCCTCCGCGACCTTGCGAGACACAACGGACTGCAGCGCCTCAAGGGAAGCGGACCGGATCGCCCGGAGGCTGCCAAAATGAGTGATCAAGCGAGTGCGAGTCTGCGCGCCGACACCTGGGATGCGCAACAGGTCAGAATCGCGATCCCGCATCTCCCGCCGCTTACGATGATAGGTAATGGCGAAGCGATGCGACTCATCCCGGATGCGCTGCACCAGGTGAAGCACCGGGGAGTGACGGTCGAGCACCACCGGATCATCCTCCTGGCCGTAGACGTAAATCACTTCTTCGCGTTTCGCGATCGCCGCCAAGGGTTGGCTGGTGAAGCTGAGTTCTTCCAGGGCAGCCGCGGCGGCATGCAACTGGCCGAGTCCACCGTCAATTAAAATCAGGCTGGGCATGGGACGATGTTCTTCTTGCAGGCGACGATATCGTCGAGTCACGACCTCGCGCATACTGGCAAAGTCGTCGACCCCTTCGACTGACTTCACCTGAAACTTGCGATACTCCGATTTGTTCATCGCGCCTTTTTCCCATACCACCATGGAAGCCACGGTCTCCGCGCCTTGAATGTGGGAAATATCGAAACATTCAATCCGTTCTGGAAGCGCAGGCAGGTTCAGCGCATCCTGCAGCGTCTCCTGAATCACTCGAATGCTAGGTTGCAGCACTCGAAAGCGTTGATCATAGGATTGCTTGGCGTTCTGACCGGCCAAGTCCAGCAGGGAACGCTTTTCACCTCGCTGTGGAACGGCGATTTCCACCTTGTGCCCGGTATGCTCGCACAGCAATTCAACCAGCGGAGCGCGATCGGCGAAGTCGACCGGCACATAGATGTTTCTGGGAACATATTGCTGATCGATATAAAGCTGCTTGAGCAAAGCAGAGAAAAATACCGAGGGAGCAAATGTCTCCGCACTGGCGCTGGCGTCAACGCGCGCATCGGGGGTGGACGATTCGGTGTCTGCCTCGGTGCCGGATGGTTCCGGTCGAGATGCATCCGGAACTTGTACTTCCGGGAACTCCGGCAGATCCTCCCAGAAGAATTCGCGGCGATCGACAATACGGCCGTTGCGAATGTGAAACAAGTTGGCGGCCAGCATGCCCTTTTCATAATGGAAGCCGAAGACGTCGGCGTCATCATCCGACGCAGCAGCGATGCGCTGTTTTTCCTGCAACTGATGCAGCGTAATCACCAGGTCACGATAACGGCCGGCCAACTCAAATTGCTCGTTGGCGGCGGCGGCTTGCATTCTCTGCTCTAGCGACTTCTCTAACTCGTCGGCATGGCCTTCGAGCATCAGGCGCACATCCCGAACCGCCTCGGCGTATATGTCAGGAGTCGTTAAGCCTTCCACGCAAGGCCCCAGGCAGCGATGGATGTAGTACTGCAGGCACGGCCGATGATGATAGCGCGACAGGTCGATCTTGCAACTGGGAATAAGAAAAGTACGGTGAATCAGATCGACGATGCGATAAGCCAGATTTCCCGGAAAGTAAGGCCCGTAGTAAATGGCGCCGTCTTTGCGTACGCGACGCGTCACCACGACCTTGGGATAGCGATCGCCGAGTGTAAGTTTGACATAGGGATATGTTTTGTCATCTCGCAGCAGCACGTTGAAGCGTGGCTTGCGCTGCTTGATCAGATTGTTTTCCAGGGCCAGTGCTTCATGCTCGTTCGCGACCAGAATGTACTCTAGGTCAACGGCCTCGCGCATCAAGGAACCGGTTTTGGCATTCGCCTGCGATGCTTCAAGAAAGTACGAACGAACCCGTGACCGCAAGTTCTTGGCTTTGCCGACGTAAATTACTTTTCCGTCCGCGTCGTGAAACAGGTAGACGCCGGGGCCGGGTGGAAGCGTGCGAATTTTTTCGTGCAAGTCCATGGAAGAATGCGCCAATTTCAGTTTATGCGTTCGTGGGATAGTTTCCGAATTGCCGACAATGAGTGTCGGTCGCATGTAAAAATTGCCGCCCCGACCAGAATTCAAGCAGGTGGAACGCCGCCAAACTTCCGTAAGTTCAGGAAAAATAAAAGGTTATCTGAACGGTCCAGTTGGCTGGTGAATTGCATCCTATCTACAAGACGCCGAACGCTTTTGCGTCGCTTTATGGGAGAAACCGGCTATGACACGCAGTGTAAGAAGTTCAAAAATTTACCTTGGCGGAGCATCCATTCTACTTCTGACTTTTGCAGGCTGCGCAACCAAGAACTACGTTCGCACACAAACCACCCCATTGATCCAGCACACAAATGAATTGGAAGATCAGACGGCTGCCAACCATCGCAGCATTCAGGATGTAGATACCCGCGCGACGCAGGGTATTCAGCAGGCACAAACTTCCGCGAGCGCTGCCGACCAGAAGGCCCTGGCCGCGGGGCAGGCCGCCAACCAGGCGCAGCAGTCAGCGCAGGAAGCGATGAATCACGCCGATACTTTGGAGAGCGTGGTGAAGAACATCGACACCTATCATCAAGTTGCAGACACCAACGTGCACTTCGCCTTTAATAAGGCGAACTTGACCAAGCAGGATAAAGAAGACCTGGATAATTTCGCTGGCCAGTTGGGCAGCACCAAATCCTACATTCTTGAGATCACCGGTGGTACCGATTCAACCGGCAGCAAGGATTACAACTATCAGCTGAGCGAACGCCGCGCAGAGACGGTCGCGCAATATCTCGCCCAGAAATACAACGTGCCTGCTCACAAGTTTTACCTAATCGGCATCGGGAAAGATGTGGAAGTGGCCAGCAATAGCAGCGCTAAGGGGCGGGCAAAGAATCGGCGAGTCGAGATTCAGCTTTTGTCCAACGCGCAAAACACGAACGGATCGGACGCCAACGCCCAGGGTAGTTCGCAAGGTGCAATGAACTCCTCTCCGGCGACGACGGGCCAGTCGAATCCGCTGGCCGCGACCAATCAAGCCAACGCAGGAACATCGCAGCAATAGGCGCAGACAGGGGCATTATTTTCGGTACAGAATCGGATTCAGGTCGGGATCGTTGTACATCTTCAGTTGTCGATAAACCTGAAAACGTAATTCGCCTCGAGAAATGTGCCGCCATAGCCGATCCAGGCAAGTCGCCAAATCATTGCGCTGTTCTTCAAGTGTCGCCAAGCGTCGCAGATTGCGCTCGCGATGACCGGGAGGAGATGGAATTCGTTCCGTCTCCTCACGTGTGTGGTACATCTTCAGAGACATGATCGATAGCCGATCGAGCATCATTCCCGGGGTCTCAGAATGCATTTCCGCCTGGGAATTCGGCAGTTGCTTGGTGGACAATTCCGCTAACAACAATTCATCACAGCGCTCGATTTGATCGTTGCGGCGCTGATTAATCGAGTCAATCTTGCGCTTTGCGGCAGCAATCACCGCGTCTCCGGACTGAACGTCTCGAGCGAGATCTTCCTGGTGCCAAAGTTCGAAATTGGCGCGATGCAACTCTTCGATAGCGCGACTTATCGCTTCCGTTTCATTCTTCTGGTTCGAGTTTGTGTGCCACCGCTCGGTCCAATGGTCGAACGCGCGCAGAATCGTTGCTCCATCGATCGTGAGGACAGATGCCATGGGCAATATCATACTGATATCACTCCGACTCTACGGAATCACGAGCATTTCTGGAGAAAAGGTGACGACGCAGAACCCTATCTGCCTTGCAACGCTTTTAGAAACTGACGCGAATCCATCCGATACTTTAAAGCCTTGCACCCGTCAATGAAAACCACGGGCATCTCGTCGGTATATTTCCGCCGCAATTCGGGGTCGGCATCGATGTTGATTTCGCGCCAGTGAAATTCAGCGTGCCCTTGGAGTTCTGCCCGCTTCTCGTATGCCAGCCGCCGCTGCGCTACACCGCATTCCCATATGTGGCGAGGGTACGATTCGCGTTGGGCAGAGGGCGAAGCAACCAATAGAGAGCGACGACGTGTGTGATCATCAGCAGTGGGACGTAGAGTACTGGGATGATATAGGCAGCGCCTAATTGCCCAGCCATTGCTGGAAGACCGGCGCGGATGGCGTGAAAATAGTCGAGGAGGATATCCGACACTCCTACAAGATTGAATGCGGCAACGAAGAACCAGAAGAGCGGACGCACCCTCACCGTGGCGAGCGCCAGAAGAGCCAGGATGCCAGTTGCAAAGTCACCATAGGCGGCGAAGGGGGCGAAACTTGCAGGCAGATGGCTGACAACTCCAGGAAGGATGAAGACCAGCCCAAAGAAACGGAAGCTATGCAGCGTGGCGATGGCGCGGTGGGCTTCGAGCCTTGGAATCGACCGCAGCCTGGGCAGGATGTAGACGCCGAAGCAGAGTAACCAGGCGACATACCCTAAGACGAGGTGGATGGGGAAAATGATTTGTGGTGACATTGGGGCCCTCTTGTTCGCATAGGATTATGGATGTCATCCTATGGACTCAAAATATCTGTGAAGAATGTGGTAGCGGATGCGGTGCGTCTTGGGATGATCAGCAGCATCCTATAATGGATCATGCGATATCAGCCGGAGCATAAAGCGGAAACCCATCAGAAGATTGTGAAGGACGCGTCGCGGCGGGTTCGCGCCGAAGGCATGACCGGGGCGGCGGTTTCGGCGGTGATGCGGGATGCCGGCCTGACCCACGGAGGGTTTTACAAGCATTTTGAGAGCAAGGATATGTTGCTGCTGGAGTCGCTGCACCAGGGCTTCCGAGAGATGGGAGATACACTGCTTGCCGTCGCGGAGAAATCAAATCCAAAGTCTGCGTGGAAGGCGGTCGTGGAGCGCTATCTGAGCCCGGAGCATTGCGAGCACGCCGAGTATGGATGCCCGCTGGCGGCACTCGCTCCGGAATTGGCCCGCGTCGATACGGCGATGCGAGATGCAGTCGTTGGGGAACTGGTCCAGTACAAGAGCCGAATGGTGGCCTTGATGCCGGGACGACGGACTGCCGACAAAGAGTGCGCTTTTTTTGCCATTTTTTCGACGATGATTGGGGCGATTGCGATTGCCCGGATCCTCCCGAATCGAGCGGCGCGAGCGAAAGTGCTGGTGAGCGCGCGGGATTTTTTATTGCGCAGCTTCTGACGGCTGCTGATTTCTCCTTCATCCCTTGTTTGTTTCTGGCGTTTTGCGACATGCGGAAAATGTGGGCTTGACATATTCCTATATGGGAATGTAATGTTTCGTTCATGGCACGAGCGAGCACGACTTCGGATGCGTTCAATGCGGTGGCGGAGCCGCGGCGGCGGGAGATTTTGACCTATCTTGCCGGAGCAGAACGGCCGGTGGGAGACATTGTGGATGCGCTCGGGCTGGAGCAGCCTTCTGTCTCGAAGCACCTGCGGGTCCTGCGCGATGTGGGGCTGGTCCGGATGCGTTGCCAGGGGCGGCAGAAGCTCTACCGAACGAATGCTGATGCCATTCGACCGCTGCATGAGTGGGCGGCCACCTTTGAGCGTTACTGGCAGCATCAATTGAACCGAGTGAAAGAACGCGCGGAAGCGATGGTGCGCGCGGGTGTGAAGGATCTGAATTCCAAAAACACAAATGACAAGGAGAAGTGATGATTGCGACCGAACAAACTCTCGAAAACCTGACGCTGACGATTCAACAGGAAATCCACGTGGAAGCGCCGATGGATGTAACCTTTGCCGCGCTACTGGAACAACTGGGGCCGGGCAATGAAACCCCGGATGGAAAATCGATGTCGATGAAGATTGAACCGTGGCCGGGCGGGCGCTGGTACCGCGACCTGGGCGACAACAACGGACATTTCTGGGCAAATGTTCAGGCGATCAAGCGGCCGACGCTGCTGGAATTTTCTGGGCCGCTGTTTGCGTCGTTCCCATTTGTGTCGAACGTGCAATATCGGTTGAGCGAAGTGAAGGGCGGAACGTTGATCGCGTTCAAGCACACGGCGCTCGGATTCGTGAGCGACGAACATAAAGCGGGAATGAATCAGGGCTGGAACTCGATGCACGAGCGGGTTCGCAAGCAGGCCGAGGGGCGCAAATAGCAACTCGCGTCTGCCAATGCAGACTGCGATTGCGGAATCGCGAATGAGGAGAAGACCATGTGTCCATTTTGTCTAGCAACCGCAATGTGGATCGCCGTCAGCATCACTTCCACGGGTGGATTGGCGGCGGTGGCCGTGAAGAAATTCGGCACGAAGACCGCCGTCGACAATCCATCCGAACCAACCGCAACGAAGGAGGAAGCCCATGGCTAGCAGCACGAGAGGAGCAACAACCCCGAAGATTGTTTCGCAAGCCGAATGGAATGCGGGTCATGCCGAGCTGCTGAAAAAGGAAAAGGAATTCACTCGACAGCGAGATGCGCTGGCCGCGGAACGCCGGCGGATGCCGTGGCTGGCGGTGGAAAAGAAGTATGAGTTCGAAGGACCGCAGGGCAGGGTGAACCTGCTGGATTTATTTGAGGGACGGCGGCAGTTGGTGCTGTATCGCGCCTTCTTTGAGCCGGGTGTGTTCGGATGGCCCGATCATGCGTGCAGAGGTTGTTCGCTGGGCGCGGACCAAGTGTCTCACCTTTCACATCTGAATGCGCGCGACACGACGCTGGCGTGGGCTTCGCGGGCGCCGCAGAAGGATATCGAACGGCTGAAAGCGCGCATGGGCTGGCAGATGCCGTGGTACACCATGACCGATAGCTTCGATGCGGACTTCGGCGTGGACCAATGGCACGGGCACAACGTGTTTTTCCGCGATGGAGATCAAGTGTTCCGGACATACTTTATTAACAATCGTGGCGATGAGGCGATGGGGAGCACGTGGAGCTATCTCGACATTACTCCGCTGGGACGTCAGGAGACATGGGAAGACTCGCCGGAAGGTTATCCGCAGACGCCGCCATATAAGTGGTGGAACTGGCACGATAGCTATGAGGCTGAGGCGGCGCCGGACGCGAGGTGGCTGGATATACTTTCTGATCCTGCAGGAGCGGCGATTCGCAGGGCAGAGGCTGAGGCGAAACAGGGCTAATCGCGCGGACAGATGGGACGATTGGATTTCGCGGGAGAAGCTGCAAAGTTGAAGGATTATGCAGAATAGTTGAAGGATTATACGGAATAGTTGAAG
>JAZKAG010000065.1:265-7778 GCA_040389265.1 Acidobacteriota bacterium | reverse complement strand
ATATTGACGAGGTTTCCCACGACCACCATGCCACTGAGGAGCAACACGGTATTTCGCACCAGGGAACGAGGTGTCCAGGCCATGAACACGGTCAGGACGAGGTAGAAATACATTTCAAACATCAGGCTCCAGCCGAGTGAGAGGGCCGGAGCATTGCCAAAAACATGGAGCGAAGGAAGCAGCAGGATTGAGGGGAGCCAGTGAAACGAGCGCCACTGTGTGAAATGCCGGCCAAGCTCTTCCATGGCGATGACGACCGCAGTGAGGATCCAGAAGAGGGGATAGATCCTGGTAATGCGCCGCCTTAAAAACTGGCGAGCGGTTGCAGCCGGAGAATGAGGATTGCGGACGGCGAGTCGGACCGCGACCTGGGAGACGATGAAGCCGCTGATGGCAAAAAAGATATCGACGCCGCAGGCTCCGTAGTTTTCCCAATGGAAAAAGTAGCTCTGCCGCGGTGAGGAAAAGTGCTCCGCCGCATCGATGGAGTGCACCCAGACGACCAGTAACGCAGCGACCGCTCGCAGCGCCTGAACCGAAAGCAGGCGAGCATCCACATGACGCGTTTGCTCACTTGAATTCAAGGACGGTTCAGTTGGCGAAGGACTCGCGACAGATGCGGTGGCAGCGCGAACGGTTTGCGGATCCATATTCCAGCGATGGACGACCGTGAACCGATCGCCGATGTATTTGACTCAAACCAGCACAGCGCACAACTGCGAAGGACAGCTAGATGTGGCAGCTGGCAGCTCCGCGCTTCTCCAGGTATTTCTGGTGATATTCCTCCGCCGGCCAAAACGTCTCGGCGGGAATTACTTGCGTGACGATGGGCTTGGAGAATTTATGCTCCGCAGCCAGGCGGGCGATGGTTGCGTTGGCCGCTTGCTGCTGCGCCGGCGAATGGTAAAAAATCACCGAGCGATATTGCGTTCCAAAGTCCGGGCCCTGGCGATTCAGCTGCGTAGGGTTGTGTTCCGAGAAGAACGCGTCGAGCAATTGCTGATAGCTCACGCGGGCCGGATCGAAGGTGATTTGCAGCACCTCAGCGTGTCCAGTTCTGTCGGTGCAGACATCCCGGTAGGTTGGGTTGGCCAGTGTTCCACCCGCATAGCCGACGGCGGTTTCCAGTACTCCGGGAATGCGATCGAACGCTGCCTGCACACCCCAGAAACAACCAGCTCCAAATGACGCTTTTTCCATGATTCACCCCGCGATTGCAGCGAAACACCCGCTCCTAACCCAGTATAACGATTGCCGCGGGTGGTTCCAAAGCGCTGCTATCGAGAGCGCGGACCTGCATGCCTGCTGCGCTTTAGGTTGGGAGCCTTCGTTTTTCGAGAGTTGGGCCGAGCTACTGCTTTCAAGTTTGAGGCTGCAGGGTGGCTGGTCTTGGAAGGCGTTAGCTTTGCTACCCGATAGAGCGCCTGGACTTCGTGCGGCGTCAATTCCCGCGTCTCGCCGGGGGGCAAATCGAGCAGGAGCGGCCCATATTCCACTCGGCGAATTTTTTCGACGTGGTGTCCGATCTCTTCAAACATTTTTCGCAGCTGGCGATTGCGGCCTTCGGTGATGGTGATCTCATACCAGGGATTTTCGCCTGCCCGGAACAGCCGCACCGTGGCTGGCGCCGTACGCACGCGGCCCTCTCGGCCGCGGTATCCGGCACTCGATTCAGGATCGCCCAGCGGGATGGAGACGCCGCGACGCAGGGCGTTCAAAGCCTTCTCGTCAGGGATGCCGCTGACTTTCACGAGATAGGTTTTGGGCACATGGGAGGCGGCACGCGTCAGAGCATTCGCCAACTCTCCATCGTTGGTGACCAGCAGCAGACCTTCGCTGTGATAGTCGAGCCGGCCCACGGGAAACATGCGCAGCTTGATGCGCGAAAAGAATTGCATCACTGTCGGCCGACCTTGGGGATCGCTCACCGTGGTGACAAACTGTTTCGGCTTGTTCAGCATGTAGTAGCGATATTCATCCGCAGGATGGATTAATTTTCCGTCCACCCGGATGTGATCGTTCACGGGATCTGCCTTGCTGCCGAGTTCGCTGACGATCTGCCCATTCACTTGAACGCGACCCTGCTGAATGAATTCTTCCGCTTTGCGGCGAGAAGCAATTCCGGCGCTGGCGAGGATCTTTTGCAGGCGTTCCGCTTTGGCGGCGGGACGTGCCGTTTTTTCTTCGTCAGGCGTGGCGGATGCTGCCGTCACCGCTTCTTTGGCGCGCTTCATGACTCAGGTCCAGTTGAGTCGCCCGAGTCTTCGATGGTGGATTCCTCCTCTGTAACTGCCTCTGTTACAGAAGACGCTGCAGAATCCGAATCTGTATCCGTGACTGTTGCGGATTCTGCAGAGACGGCGTCGAGATCGCTTGCGTCGGACTCGGCCATATCTGCGGCCATTTTTTCGAACTCTTCCATGCTGGGCAGCTCGCTTACGTCCTTCAGCCCGAAGCGCAGCAGGAATTCTTTGGTGGTCTTGTAGAGGATGGGCCGGCCGATCACTTGCTTGCGTCCCGCGGTTGTGATGAGTTTTCGGCTCATCAGCCCGCCAAGAACTCCGGAGGTGTCGACGCCGCGAATTTCGCTGATCTCCGGCGCGGTCACAGGCTGCTTGTAGGCGACCACGGCCAGTGTTTCCAGCGCCTGCAGCGACAGCTTCATCTGCGGCTTCAAGCTCTTCACAAAGGAACGTACGGCGTCATGGTATTCCGCCTTGGTGGCCATGCGGTAGCCGCCGGCAATCTCGCGAATTTCCATGCCGCGATCGCCGTTGGCATATTCCGCGATCAACTCGTCGACAATCGGCTGCAACGCCTGCTTCGCTTCTCGTTCTTTCAGCCGTGCTTGTTTGCGTGCTTCAGCGTCCTCCATCGGAAGGGCAGGTTGCTCGCCAGACGCCGTGTCGGTATCTGCCGGTGGCGCCGCGGAATCCTTGGACATCCTGGCCGACGCTTCTCCGTCCGCGATCGGATTTTCTGAGGCATCTTCTTCGGCAGACGCTGTCACCTCGAACGGGAGACCGGCAGCCGCCTTCGCGGCCAGTGCCTCCTCGGCAAAGATAGAGGCTAACTGCGCAAGCGTAATCGGCTCTTCCGCGGCGTAGATGACTGCTTCGATTTTGGCTTTTAAGCTCATTGGTTTTCGGGAATCTCTAGGATACCAATCATGCAACCTCGACTGGTTTTAGCGCCAGTCGTCACGGCCTTCGACCATGGTCGACTCAAAATTGTCATGTTTCTTAATGTAGATTTCTCCAAAGCTGCCGGTTTGCCGCAGCAGGATCGCCTGCAGCCGCACCAGTTCCAGCAACGCAAGAAACGTGCAGATCAGCGCCCGTTCTGACTGTACATGCTGCAGCAGCCGGCGCAGGCCCACGGGACGATCTACCATCACCAGTCGACGGCGGACGTAGTCGATCATCTGCGCTACGGTGACCGTCTCTTCGTCGACATTGAGGATCGGCCGTTGCCGCGCGCGCTCGAGGATTTCGCGAAATATGCGCACCAGGTCGACGGTGTCGGCGGCAATCTCCGGTTCAGTTCCCTCGTCGTCTAAGAATTCGCGGATTGCCGGATTCGTCCATGACGATTCTTCCAGCATTTGCTTCTGCAGCAGCATCTGCGCCGCGTTCTTGAACCTCTGATGCTCCAGCAGTCGCTCAACCAGCTCCCTGCGCGGGTCCTCCTCGGCGTCTGTGGTGCCATCATCTTTGCGCGGCAGCAGCATTTTGCTTTTGATATGAATCAGCAACGATGCCATGTAAATGAACTCGCCTGCACCGTCGATGTCTGACTGCTTGAGATTTTCAATGTATGCCAGAAATTGCCCGGTGATTTTAGCGATGGGGATGTCGTAGATGTCGATGTCCTGCTTGCGGATCAGATCCAGCAGCAAATCGAGCGGCCCGTCATACACCTGGCCCACGGTCACACCATAGGGGAAAGTATTGGCCTCCTCCTGCGCAGCTCTTTTCTCGACAGCGCGCTCCGCCGCCCTGGCGGTGGCTTCAGCGGCCTTGTCCCTTAGCTCCGGCGCGAATGGTGGATTGGCCGGAAGATGCATCTGCTCCGGGGCTGCCGCCGTCGCGTCTGGCTGGTTCGCGCCAGAAATCTCGCGATTCTTTGCCTCGGTCATTTCCTCTCCCGCCGCTGCTTCCGCGCGTTCTGAGTCATCCCGGGATTGAGCTGAATCCATCATCGAGCTGCGTCCACCGCGGCGGTTTCACTCTGCGGCAGATGCATCGCCTCGCGCACCTGCTGCATGGTCTGGTCGGCACGCGAACGCGCCCGCGCTGATCCATCGCGAAGAATCTCCCACACCTGCTCCGGCCGGGCTTCGAACTCGCGTCGCCGGTCCTGGATGGGAGCCAGCTCGGCGACCACGGCGTCGGCCAGCCAGCTTTTGCATTCAATGCAGCCAATCCCCGCGGTGGTGCAGCCTTCCCGCGCCTTCTGCTGCATCTCCGCGGAGGAGAAAATCTTGTGCAGGTCAAAGACCGGGCACACATCGGGATTGCCGGGATCGCTGCGGCGAATCCGTGCCGGATCGGTAACCATGGTCTTTAGCTTCTGCCGAATGACAGGCTCCGGATCCGCCATTTGAATGGTGTTGCCGTAGCTCTTCGACATTTTGCGGCCGTCGGTGCCGGGCAGCTTGGGCGATGGCGTCAGCAACGCCTGCGGCTCGGGAAGCACCAGCGGTTTTTCCGGGTAGAAGAAATTAAATCGCCGTGCGACTTCTCGTGTCAGCTCAACGTGCGCCACCTGGTCCTGGCCGACCGGCACCAAGTCCGCCTGGTAGATCAGAATGTCCGCCGACTGCAGCAGGGGATATCCGAGGAATCCATAGGTACTCAAGTCCTTGCCGCCGGCTGCTACGTCGCCGATTTGCTGCTGCTGCTCCTTATAACTTGGCACCCGCTCCAGCCATCCCAGCGGGGTGATCATGGAGAACAGCAGGTGTAATTCCGCATGCTGTGGCACCCAGGATTGCACAAACAGCGTTGCCCGGTCGGGATCGAGCCCGGCTCCCAGCCAATCCAGCGCGACATCGAGAGTGTTCTGTTTCACGTTCGCGGTGTCGGCGTAGTCGGTGGTCAGGGCATGCCAGTCGGCGATAAAGAAATAGCATTCGTATTGGCGCTGTAGGCGCACCCAGTTGTACAGCGCGCCCATGTAGTTGCCCAGGTGCAGCTTGCCGGTGGGACGCATGCCACTCAGCACGCGTTTAGGCAACGGGCTTCCGTTCTGGGTGGAGCTTGATTGGATAGATTCGTTCATGATCTCGAAATGTAGATTGGTTTTGAGTAACCCTTCAATCGTATCGAAAGTATAGGGCAGCAGAACAAAGATAAGCAGGGTACCAGAGCAGGGCGTTACATGCCGAGCAGGATGTGGTTGAAGACGGTCAGCATCGGGCTGACGATCATCCCGATAAAACGGCCGCCAAACAGGAAAACCAGGATCAGGCCAATCATCCCAATCGAATCGTACGCCCGCAGCCAGTTGTAGGGCAGCATGTGGCGGACCACGTGGCTGCCATCGAGCGGTGGCAAGGGAATCAGGTTGAAAGCCATCAGGATCAGGTTGATCAGCACCGCATAGTACAGAAGCAGCGTCAGCGGAAACAAGACGGGGCTGCCCTGCATGACATTGGGATCGATGATGCCCATCTGCGCCGCCATCATGGCAGAAACTATGGTGCCGGCATTTACAAACTTCAGAATTAGCAGGATCAAAGTAGCCACAATTGCCGTCAGCAAATTACTGGCGGGGCCGGCCAGTGTGGTGAGAATGTCATCGCGCTTGATGTTCTTGAAGTTGCGGGTGGTCACTGGCGTTGGCTTGGCCCAGCCAATCAGTGGAAATCCGGCATACACGCATAGCAACGGGATCAAGATGGTGCCGAATAGATCGATATGCTTGATGGGGTTCAGCGTCACCCGGCCCAGCATGCGAGCCGTGGGATCGCCCAGCCGCCACGCCATCCAGGCATGCGAGGCCTCGTGGAGGCTGATGGCAAACAACAGCACAACAATTTGGAAGAGAATCAGGACTGCGTGTAAATTCATGGGCTGATGCCGATGGTATAGCAAAACCCGCAAGGGGTGTATGGCCGCCGGCTCATTTCACTCGATGCGGATGCGATCTTGCCGCATTTACTCAGTTGCATTCGCGGCCTGGTGGACGATCTGTCCACTTGCGTCGTAGCGCGCGTAATCCAGAATTCTGGTTCCGGCGGGAACAATCAGTTCCTGGCGATCGTCGAGCACAGAAAATTTGTGGATGGTGCAATTGTCTTCAATTGAGAGGTTGTAGCCGAAGGTAAATTCCACGCCGCGAAAAATTCGTACTTGCTTGCCGAGGTGTTTGAAAATGTGGTGCCCCAGCATGCAGCGAAAGCGCGATCCCAGCCAGACGTTCAATCCTACCGGAGAGCGGTCGAACATTTGCCAGAACCAGATGAGCGGCTTCACCTCGGCATATTTTTCGGGATCTACGTCGGGGTAGTATTCCGGCCGGAGGGTCACGTTGCGCGGGTCGAGGGTCAACTGCAGCACGTTGAACGGCAGCTCCGTCACCAGGGTGAAATTGAGCTTGCCGCCATGCGGACGGCCCAGATAAAGCTGGTGCAGTTCATCTCGAACAATCTCGCTGCGGATTTCCGACTTGCGATGGCGGGTAAATTCCGCGTCCAGATGCGCCAGCCACCGCAGGTAGGCGACCTCCGCTTCCGGCAGCGGCTTTAGTTCGCGTTCCTGTTCCTCAGGCATGCTTCCACTCCTAGGGAAAGGGTAGCAGCAGGCGCAGCGCGACGAAATTACTGGATCGCGAAGACTGCGTAGACGGTGGCTGAACGTTCGACTTTCTGCGCGTTGATTGCGAGTGGGGAGGCCTTGGCTTCTGCTTGAGAGGCGGCCATCGCCCGGGAACGCATCGTGATGGGCCGCGGACTCTCAGGCGCTTGATTACTGGCGTAAATCAGTGGACCGAGTTGAATGCCCAGCCCCTGCGCCATCTGCGAAGCGATCGCGCGGGCACGAGCCAATGCGTTTCCGGCGGCTTTGGCTTCGAGGGCTTTTTCATCCGCCACCGTCCAGTCGATCGCTCCGCTGCTGTTGGCGCCGGCGTTGACTGCGGTGTTGAGGACGCTGGCGGCATCGTCGGCCTTGGTCTGCACCGTCCAGCTCTGTCGCACCTGGAATCGCCGCTGTGCCTGCTCCGCAGGAGGCAATTTTTCCAACTCGTATTGCTGCGTTTCCGCCACGCTCTGCGACTCACTCTGGATATCGGTCTTGGCGATGCCTTTGGCAGTTAGCGCGGAGATGATCGCATTCGAGGTCTTTGAGCCCTTGGCATACGCCGCATCTGCGTCCGGTGCGTAGGCGACAAAACCCACGTGCACCGTGGCTGTATCAGCCATGGCGCTTGCTGTGTCCGACGCCGTGATAGCAATGGTGCGGTTGTCTTTGTTGATCTGAATCTGTTGTGCGGAAACGGCTGCGGCGAA
>JAZKAG010000065.1:0-255 GCA_040389265.1 Acidobacteriota bacterium | reverse complement strand
ACAGCAACAATCATCCAGCTGCGAAAAAAATTCGGATGAAATTTCATGCAATCCTCCTCAGGTTCACATGCGTCACACTCAGGTTAGACACCGATACCGTTCAAATTATGCAATCCTTTGAAATTTATCGCGCCTGCTTGCCAAATGCCACCAGCGCCGCCAGTGTTTTCGTCGTCGCACCAGAATCGATGGCCTGGGCGGCGAGATCGATTCCGCTGCGAAAATTCTGCACCATCCCGGCAGTGATGAGCGTTG
>JAZKAG010000064.1:14130-20381 GCA_040389265.1 Acidobacteriota bacterium | reverse complement strand
AAGCCAAAGGAATCATCGTTGTGCCGGTCACTCCGGAAAAAGCGAGGGCACTGGCCGAAGCCGCTAAGCCGGAAGTCAAGCCATCCGAAGCCACGACAGTTCCGCCCGCCCATGCTAAATCTGAAACTAAGCCTCCGGCATCCCGGTCGCCCGCCGAAGTTGCAAAATCTACAACCGCCGCTCCGCCCGCATCCGCTACTTCCGCCCAGCCAACGGTCGCGAAAACTACTCCGCCGTTGACCGTCGAAACCGGCCGTTTAATTCCCCCGGATCAAATTGGCTTTGTCGTAGATGACAGCACGTACCAAAAGGAGATTGACCAGAAAATCAATTGGACAACAGGATGGACGGGCAGTATTACCACCGGCACTACTGTGATCCGCGCTACGCAGGATAGCTATCAATTTCTTACCGACGTTACCCTGCAACGCACCACTCCCGCAGTGATCTGGCTCGATCCCAAGCTTCGAACCACGTTCCACTACACGCAGAGCGCGGGAAGAATATCGCAACCCGGAACCGTGACCACTATCACCAATATCTTTCATGTATCTGCCGAACATGATGAATATTTCTCCCGGCGCGGTTATTACCTGCAGCAGGTCAACTTCGATCACGACACCACCCAGGGCCTCGACCTGCAACAGATCTACGGCGTCGGCGTGGGCGTTACATTTTTCAAGAAGGAGGACAGAGAGTTCGACCTGACCGGCGACCTGCACTATGAATCGCAGGCTTTCAATTCAACAGCAGATGTCACTGCCTTAAATCGAAAACTTGTCGGTTCCATGGTCAGCGAAGCTTATACCCGCAAATTTGGCAAGATTGCCTTCGACGAAAAGACTCTCGCTGATTTCGCGTGGAATAATGAGAATGCCTTCTCCGCCTCAGGAAATGCCGGAGCGAAACTTCCGCTCTACAAAAAGCTCTCATTTTCTCTGGCTGTGATTGATAACTTCCAGAATGATCCGCAGGTTGGATATCAGAAGAACTCGTTTCAGTTCTCCACAGGCTTCTCGTTTACGCTCCATTGACTGTGAAGCGCAGGGTCGCATGATGGAACGAGGCCGCGTACCGACTACGACGGCTTTACTGTGGCGGGCTTGACAGCGCCGGGACCGACCTGTTGAAAGACACGCTCGACCACCCATTGCGGAGTCACCTGCTCGCCAGACAGCAGCATTGCTGCTAATTCACCGCCCAGCACTTGCGGCGCGATAATAACGTCTGGTTGTACCAGCTTCACCCGGTTCATGTGGCGCGCATCGTTCACTGCGGCTACTGTCTTCGCCGCTCCGCCTAACTCCTTCACGGCAAGCACAGCAAATGCATTTTCAGAGTCGTCGGCCAGCATCGCCAGCACCGCGTCAGCGTGGTGCACGCCCGCCTCTCGCAAGGTCTCGGTCATGCTGGGGTCGCCCACCACGACGTCGACATCTTTGGTTTCGCCTTCCTCCGGGGTTTCGCGCAGAATGCGAGTGACCGGTAGACCCCGCTTAGCCAATTCCCGCCAGGTGTTAATTGCCAGCGAGGTGTTGCCGATAACGACGAAATGATTTTCCCGTCTCATTTTGCTCCCCTTGCGGTTGACAATCCCCTGTAGACTGCGCCCCACCAGTGGTCCGATCACTGCCGTCAAGGAGGTAGCGAACACCGCCACTCCAAGAATGATGACAGACAGCGAGAACAGCCTGGCTTCCGGTGTCACGGGAACGATGTCTCCATACCCCACCGTGCTCATCGTCACCATGGCATAGTAGAGGGCGGAGATCAGGTCGCCGATCTTCGGTCTGAATTGCGCGCCGAGATAGTAGCTGCCGAAAGTGGCATACATCAGCAACATTGCCACCGCGGTCAGCGCAAACAGTGTGCTGGCCGCGATGCTGGCTCGGTCGAAATCTCGCCACGCCAGCAACAGGATCGCCAGCAGAAAGAAGAAATAGGCGAGCAGCAGATGGTTGTAGCCATGCCCGGTGAACACCGTATTCACCGCAGCGGTAGAGGACAGTAATACCGCCATCACCCAAGCAAGGCGCGATCGCCAAAGAAGCCCCAGCGACATAGTGAACATGCCGCCACCAATCAGCAGAGGGGGCAAACTGCGCAGCTTCAGCCCGGCCCTGTGCTCAGCCAGGGTGCGGATATATTGCAGCCAATGTGTCCCGAAACTGGTCCGCAACAGCCACAACCCACCCAGTGCCAGCAACAAAGCCAGGGGTACATGAGGAAACCAGTAGTGGCCCTCCAGGGCATGATTCAGCCGTTGCGCCCGCGGCCGCACGCGTTGAAGAAAAGTGGAGGTCATTGGCTGGAAAGTTGAATGACGTGTTGACAGAATATAGCGCAGAGTCTCCCGCGTCGTCTCATCATCAGGATAGATGATGCATGCAATCATCGCAGCCGCGCCTTGATCTCGCGCTACATGTTTGCTGCCAAAAACAGTCCCTAATTGCGGTGGTCACAGGCCTGAAGAAATTTGTTGACAGGCCCAATAAAAAATCATATCGTCGGTATTCAAACGATTGAAACCTTCCCCCGAGGGCGCTTCCGTATGAGTCTCGATGCCACGTAATCCCAGCAGGAAAACATGAAGCCGAGGTTTGGAGCCATGTGTTTATTGGCGGTTTTCGCGAGCGTGCTTCCCTCAAGAATCTCGATCGCCCAAACCATCGTCGTCGACACTGACCCGGCACACGCCACCAACCACTTTATTCCCAGCAAAACTCTCGGAGCGGGGATCGATCGCATTCCTACCAATGCCATCGATCAAACCCTGGACAATCCTGCCACCCTCAAACAAGTTCTCTCTGCAGGATGGCAACCGGTCACCTATCGCCAGAACACCGACCTGCAGGTGGAAGCCTGGCATTGGAACCCGAATGGAATCTGGAGCGATCCCAGCAAGAAACAAGGCTACTTCACTGGGTCGGCGACACCCACGGACTTCATCCGTTATTCGTACGGCTACGCACTCCCTCATCGCGGAGGTGACAGCGGCTCCGGCTATTCTCGCCTGACCGACGGCGACACATCGACGTACTGGAAAAGCGATCCTTACCTCGCCAGCCGCTTCACCGGCGAACCAGACGCCATGCATCCTCAGTGGGCGGTCGTCGACCTTCGCAATTACGAAAACATTGACACCTTGAGGATCCACTGGGCCTCTCCTTACGCGAGCCGCTACCTTGTCCAATATTGGACCGGAAAAGATCCTTTTGACGCTCCGACCCAGGGAGTGTGGATGACCTTCCCTCGCGGCGAGGTTGACTCCGGCAAGGGTGGCATCGAGACCATCCATCTTACGGATCAGCTGATTTCCGTCCGCTTTATTCGCATCCTGATGACGAACTCGTCAAACACATGCGACACGCACGGTTCTTCCGACCCAAGGAATTGCGTGGGATATGCCGTGGATGAACTTTATGTCGGCACCACCACACCCGACGGCGAGTTTCACGACCTGATCCGCCACACGGCCGATCGTGAACACACCTTCACCCTCACTTCCTCGGTCGATTCCTGGCACACCTCGGCCGACATGCTGGGCAATGCCGGAACTCAGATGGGATTCGACCTGTTCTACAAGAGCGGCGTCACTCAGGGCCTGCCTGCCATCGTGCCCGTCGCCATGGCCTACGACAATCCGGACAATGCGGCTGCGGAAATCAAATACCTCGAAGCTCGTCACTACCCCATCTCCTATGTCGAGATGGGTGAAGAAGTTGACGGCCAGAATATGTCCCCGGAAGACTACGGCGCCCTGTATCTTGAATTTGCGACCGCATTGCATCGCGTCGATCCTAATCTGAAGCTGGGTGGCCCTTCATTTCAGGGAGTGAACACCGACATTTTGTTCTGGCCCGACCAGAGCGGAAATGCCTCCTGGCTGATCCGGTTTCTCGACTATCTAAAGGCGCACCATCGCATGCGCGACCTCGCCTTCTTCTCCTTCGAGCATTATCCCTACGACTTTTGTCTCAACACTTGGGACCGGCTTTACGAGGAACCGCAATTGGTCGCCAACATCATGCGCACCTGGTACAACGACGGCGTGCCCCACACCATGCCGATGCTGATTACCGAGTCAAATCTCTCTCCCCGTGCCACGGAGAGCATGATGGATATGTTCGGTGGTCTATGGCTCGCCGACTACATCGGTTCTTTCCTGGATGTCGGCGGCGATGGCGTCTACTACTTCCACTATCTGCCGCTCAAGATGGAAGAGGGCTGCAACGGTTCCCAGGGGACTTTTGGCATGTTCACTGTCAACGCGGATTACGCCATCGAGCAGC
The DNA here is from genome assembly GCA_040389265.1 of Acidobacteriota bacterium. GTDB lineage: Bacteria > Acidobacteriota > Terriglobia > Terriglobales > Acidobacteriaceae > JAKAAZ01. The sequence goes on along the minus strand of JAZKAG010000064.1, from coordinate 16,089 downwards.
CGCTCAGCCAATATTTTGCCAGCCGCATGATCAATTACGAATGGCTGCAGCATGACGGCGGCAGCCACACTATGTTTCCTTCAACCGGCACGTACAACGATGGCGCCGGCCACACCCTGGTTACCTCCTACGCCGTGCATCGTCCAGACGGCTCGTGGTCGGTGATGCTGGTGAATCGCGATCAGCATAATCCTCACCGCGTCGCTGTTGTTTTCAAGAACTCCGCTACCAATGTCGAAAACTATTTCTCCGGTACCGTCCATGCCGCGTACTTCGGACCCGAGCAATATAAGTGGCATCCTGCGGAGCAAATCGTCGACCCATCGCATTTCCCGCTAGAGCCTAAGAATCCATTGCAACAGTACAAGCCTGGATTTGCGGAACCGGATGGACCGATAAGAGAAACCACGCTGCCGGGCGATAAGACCACTGAGTACGAATTGCCCGCATCGTCCATTGTTGTTCTTCGAGGCAAAATGAATTCGAGTGGAAAATAAATTTCAGCATCGAGGAAGTATTTCTGTCGGAGTCCGGGTTTCCGCACAGGATGAAAGATCAACTCGTTCGCTTGACGATTTTGTGCAGTAAAGGGTGGAATGAAACGCTTAATCATGAATTGAATTGGAGCGGAATACATGTTCCCCGCTGCGCGAACCTAAAGGAAATTCACACAACGCACCACATCCAGTTTCAACGCAGACCGAACCTAAGAGAGAGGCGGATCGACCATGGCTACATCCAAGCTTAGACTGAAATGTCCTCCAGGACTCCTATCCGGACTGGCATTCATCCTGCTCCTTGCTTTTCCTGCATTGCTGCTGAGTCAAGCCTACTTTGGCACTGTTGCCGGACTGGTCACGGATCCCTCCGGAGCCGTCGTGCCCGGCGTCAAGATGACTTTGACAGACGTGGGGAAGGGCTATACATTCACGGCCACGACAAATAAAGAGGGCCAGTTTGTCATGCCCTCCATTCCTCCCAGCAACTATACCTTGACGGCGGAATTGAATGGCTTCGACAAGGCCGTGCGCACCGGCGTCGAAGTGAGCGTCACTGGGCACGTGACCGTGAACATGAGCCTCAAGCTTGCCGGAGCCACCCAGACTGTTCAAGTGTCGGCGCAGAACACCACGCTGCAGACCCAGGACGCCACCACCGGCCAGGTCGTCAACAAGCGTTTTATCGAGAATCTGCCCTTGACCGACCGCTATTTGCTGAATTTGACCGCCTTGGCTCCAGGCGTCAATAAGCCGGATGATCAGTGCCCCACAGGTTGTACCGGCACCAACTTCATCTCCAACGGCAGCCGCAACTCCACCGCCGACGTATTGATGGATGGTGCTTCCATCACGAACTTCGAGCCCAACGGGGGCGTCACGCAAGTTACCTATACGCCTTCCATCGAATCCGTACAGGAATTCAAGGTCCAGCAATCCAACTTCAGCGCCGAGTATGGGTTCTCCGGCGGGTCTGTCGTAAACATGGTCACGCAATCCGGTACCAACGTATTTCATGGCCAAGTCTACGACTTTATCCGCAACCAGGCTCTTGATGCCAATAGCTGGTTTGCCAATCATTATGGACAGCCCATCCCAGCACTCAGCCGCAATAACTCTGGCGGCACCATCGGCGGTCCGATCTTCAAAAATAGGACCTTCTTCTTCTTCGATTGGGACGGTACCCACGAATCCTCTGCGACCACGCTGCAGGCCGGTGTCCCAAGCGCCGCCGAACGCACCGGAGACTTTGGCGAGGTATGCGCTGCCTACGGTGGCAGCTTTGACGCCGCCGGAAAATGTTCCAACCCCAACGGTCAAATCTGGGATCCGTACAGCAATACCTATAATCCCGACCTCGGCGGCGGCGTAGCTTCCGCCTTCATCCCATTCAATAACATGGCTACCTACGCCAGCCCCGGCAATCCAAAGCTGGATGGAACCCCGTATCAGTTGTCGGGTG
>JAZKAG010000064.1:12118-14120 GCA_040389265.1 Acidobacteriota bacterium | reverse complement strand
CGACTTGATTGACCCAGTCGCACAGAACATGATGAACTTGTTCCCCCAGCCCAATATTCAGGGCGGCACGATTTACGACAACTGGGTGGCGTCCGGGTCGAACAAATCTGTTTCAAATCAGTTTGACATCAAGATCGATCAGCGCTTCAGCCAGTCCAATCTATTGACGGGGAAGTTCTCCCACTTCTGGACCCACTCGACCGGCTACAACTGCTTCCAAAACTATGCCGATCCCTGCGCGGGAGGCCCGAACGAGTCTCCTTCGTATCTATTCGCCCTCAACGATACCCAAACATTCAGTTCAACCTTACTGTTGGATGTAACACTCGGATTTACACGTGGCTCGGAGCGAATCTCCAACTACCCGCCGGCAGGCTCACCAACTCCGCCCGCCGATCCGCTCAGCACTCTGGGATTCCCCTCCTACCTGGCTGATTCGGGATACATCGGGGTTCCGTCCATGTTCATCGGTGGCGGCTACTTCTCGGCCGGCTATCAGAGTATCGGCTCGGATCCATACGGCAATTACAAACTAGGCCAGGACACCGGTGAGCTCACCGCCACGTTGACGAAACAACTCGGCAGACAGGAGTTGAAGTTCGGCTTCGATGGCCGCCTGCACCAGATGAATTACATCCAGACCAACGCGCCCAACGGCCAATTCGACTTCGGCCAACACGGCACCTCGCAGGCCCCGGGAGACGTGTCGCAGTATGGCGGTGACGCCATGGCTACCTTCATGTTGGGCTATGCGAGCGACGGTGGCTATTACGAAATCCAGGACCAGAATGCTCAAGAAAACTACCAATTCGCGGGCTACGTCCAGGATAACTGGAGAGCAACGGAGAAACTTACGCTAAATCTCGGCCTGCGCTACGATGTCACTTTACCTCGCACCGAGCGTCACAACCGCCAGAATTGGTTCGATCCGAATGCAATCTCCCCACTGCAGGTGCCCGGCGTTGGCCCCAACGGTGGCACCGGCCCTCTGGTTGGCGGAGAAGTTTTCGCCAGTCCCTCCCAGCGCAAGGTCAACGATACCGATTGGAAAGATTGGCAACCTCGCGTCGGATTCGCCTATCAGTTCTCTCCCAAATGGGTCGTCCGCGGCGGATTTGGAGTGTACTACTCCCAGAACAAGTCTGGCGTCACGGGTGTTGCCCCCTACAGCAGTCAGGGCTTTAACCAGTACACCCAAATGGTCACTACCTATCAAAACGACGGTGCGACACCCTATCTTCGCCTCAGCAATCCCTATCCGAACGGATTGATTCAGCCTCCAGGAAATTCCCTGGGACTGCTGAATGATGTCGGATTCGGGGCCGTTGGCCCGATTCGCACCATAAAAGTGACGCCTTCGGAATACAGCTGGACTTTAGGCATCGAGCGGCAACTGCCCAGGAACATCCTGGTGGATGTGGAATACATCGGGAAAAAAGGCAACAACCTCTACTTCGGCGGCGACAATCGACTGAACATTCTGGGACCGCAGGTCGAAAGCTACTCTCTGGATCAGATCTCTCAGCTGAACACCTACGTGGACAACCCCTTCGTGGGTTACATTACAGATCCGAATAGTAACCTGTCCCAAGATCAGGTGCAGCAACTTCAACTGGAACTTCCATACCCTCAGTTCACGTCCGTCACCGCGGACTACAACCCATCTGCCAGTTCCATCTATAATTCGCTGCAAGTCACGACACAAAAGAACTTTTCCAATGGCCTGCAGTTCCTGGTGACCTATGTGTGGTCGAAATCGATCGACGATTCATCGGCTCCCGACGACAACACAAGCTGGTTGGGAGGCATCATTAGCCTGCAAGACCCGAACAAGCCGTACCTGGAAAGAAGTCTTTCCAGCTTCGACGTTCCACAGACATTTCAAGCCAGCTATGTCTATGCGTTACCTTTTGGACGTGGCAGACGGTTTATGTCAAACAGCTCGCATCTTGTCGACGGCTTGCTCGGCGGCTGGGTAACAAATGGCGTATGGCGTATCTCT
>JAZKAG010000064.1:1731-12108 GCA_040389265.1 Acidobacteriota bacterium | reverse complement strand
TGAAGGCCGTCCGCTCGCCCCCACTCTTGCCGACGGAACGCCACTGCCGACCTATGGCGATCAGCGTCCCAACCTCACTGGAACTCCAAAGCGCAACCATGGGCACGACTGGATCAACAATTACTTCACCAACCCTGGGGTCTTTGTATTGCCTCCCATATATACGCTGGGCAATGCTCCGCGAACCCTCAGCACCGTTCGCAGCCCCTATCTCTTCAATGTGAATCTGTCGCTGATGAAAGTGTTTTCCATGGACTCCATACGTCAGGGGATGTCGATCGAGGCCCGCATTGAAGCTTCGAATGCGTTCAATCACCCAACCTTCGGGACGCCGGATATGTCTGTGGACGATGGCAGTTTCGGGGTCGTCAGCTATACCTCCAGTTCGCCGCGAAATGTGCAACTCGGCGTTCGCTTCCGCTTTTAGCACCCCAGGGGGGAAGAATGTCTTCAAAAATTCTTCCCCCATTCATCTACCCGTCCCGGCTCGCCTAGCACGCCTGCCGGGTGGAGTTGTGCATTCATGACATCACACTTCAATCGGACGATCCGAACCTGTCTGCTCGCGGCACTTGTGGCCGCTCCCATCTGTTACGCGCAAGCTCCGGACTCCGGCAAACCGGCAACGGCGCCAGCCAGCCCGACGATCTCCTGGGTAGGACATACCTGGAAGGTCACGACTGGACACATGGCCGGCGTCGCACTGGGGAATCCCGCCAACGTCTCGATCGATTCCGACGGGTACCTGCATCTGCGCATCGTCAATCGCGACGGCACCTACACCGCCTCGGAGGTGTTCTCTACCGACATGATGGGCTATGGCACCTATCAATGGTGGATTCAGGGGGCGGTTGACGATATGGATAAGGCAACGGTGCTCGGCTTGTTTCCCTATGGACCCGTGCGTCACATTGGCAAAGATGCGGAGGACGAACTCGACATCGAATTTTCCAAGTGGAATAACACCCTGTGCAAGGGCGCCTGCAATGCGGATTTCACTTTCTATCCCGCCACCGGTCAGATTGCACTGGGCCCCACCGAACGAGACTTCGACGTGAATCTGCACGGAGGCAAGCTCGTCACCGCACGCCTGGTATGGACGCCGACTCGCGTCACTGGAACCGTCATGAGCGGACTGCAACCGATCGGCACCACCGCGCATGTTCTGAAAACCTGGACCTTTGAGCCGACAGATCCGAAGGCGCGAATTCCGCAGCAACCGATGCCTACCGGTATGAACCTGTGGTGCTTCAAGGTGCTGCCCACAAGCGATCAGGAAGTGGTGCTGCGAGACTTCAAATTCGTCCCGCAATAAATTCGGTTTCCACGGGATAACCGATCGCCTAGCTCCGTCCCCACAATTTCCAATCGAGGCTGAACCGACCCGCGCCTGCGAAGATCAGCGCGATGAAGCCGGCAATGTAGACCAGCATCATTTCTCCGTGATCCTGCCGTACCGCCATGTGATGAACAAAATACAGCGCGACACCCATATTCACGACGATGATGAAGGCCGCAAATCGAGTTCCCAGTCCCAACACCACAAGCAGCGAGCAGATCGCGTCCGACAAAGTAGCGAAGATCAGGCTTGCATGAGAACCAACGTGGACAGGGTTCGGAAAATGGGAAGCCATGTGGGAGAAGTGGGTGATCTTCTCCATCCCATGTTTGAAGAACAGGGTTGCTCCCAACACCACGCGCAGCACAAGCAAACCGAAATCGCTCGCGCCCGAACCTGATCCTGCAGACTTTGCCATGCCCTATTGTTGGGCACATACCCGCCGCGCGTCAACGGTGTGGGGGGCACCAGGTCAAGTCGTCGTCAACAAGCGTCGCAAACACACTGTTGCAGGCAAGTGCATTCGGGAATGGTTCTCAGTCCAGAGTAGCGACATCCCGCACACTGACGGTCTGCATTCCCTGCAACGTTGTCAGCTCTGTCTGTACGCGCTTCCAGGCATGTGCATTTTTCTTGGTCGAGATAGGAGCGCTCGGATCCGCGTAATATGCAAGCACGTCGTGACGCAGTCCATCCGGAACCAAGTGGTGCGGGTCTTCAGTTAACTTCTTCAGCAATTCGGCGTAGGTCTTGTCCGTCAACTTATAGCCTCCGGGCCGCACCAGGTTGCCAGTATCCAGATCGCGATTCGGCAGGTTAAGCTGGTGCGATGGATCGTTCGCCAACTCCCGCAGCATGCCGTCGTAATCATGCATGGAAAGATTCACGCTCTCGATATACCAGCGATCCGTTTCCGGGTTCGGTCCGCGAATCGCCAGATCAGAAATCGCCCCAATCTTGGGCACAATTCGGATCAGGAACGCGATCAAGTGCACTTCAAAACCAGCCTTCTTTTTGTATAGGATCCAGTCATTCTGTACTCCAGCATGCGCCTGCCGCCTTGAGAATTTGGAAAAAGGTGGAGTGTCCTGCATGGGCGGAAAAGTTTTGCGGTGAATCAGGACTTCGGCGTGAGCAAAAGTCGGGAGTAACTTCGAAACCGAGGAGTTATAGCTTTCGAACGCCGGCCGCGGTTGGCCCAGAACCGAGCGCAAACTCAATCCGTAAGTCTCGAAAAATGCCCGCTCCACCAGCTTCCGTGGCACCTTAAATCCCATCGCACGCAAATATCCAACGGGCGCAAATTCATGCCGGCTCAATTGCGCCACGTCGTAGGCAAACTCGGTGCGCACGTGGGCATGCGAAGCTTCATCGTACGTGACGATGGGTCCATATTTTCGTTCCAGGTCGGGAAATTCGATAGCCGTCGATGGATTGGTCGCATAGCGGTGGCCATCGTTATCTCCCACGTAGTGCGAGAGCGCACCCAAGGCGAATGCATATTCATACACGTTTCGCGAGTCGCGAATCAAGTTGTTCACGAAATCGCCCGAGCGCACGTAGTGTGTCAGGTTGCTGAAGAATTGATGGCCGAAAGGATAATATCCCAGGTCCTGAATGGTAGCCCCGCCGTAGGCGTAGGAGCGGGCCTCGCGCAACTGCGTGCTGGTGCTGTTCGGATAGCGTGCCAACAACGCTAGACGAAGCCAGTCGTGCCACGCAACGTCGACCATGTTTTCATGCGTCAGGAAGGAATAGGCATTGGCCGGCCGCGGGAAAATCCCAATCAAAAGCAGTGCGACCAAATAAAAGATCAAGCTCAACTGTGTCCACCGGCGAAATATTTCTGCTCTTGCGCGGTTCTCAAATTGCTTTTTCTTCGAGCCTTCAGTGCCGCTCAATAGGTCCACCTTACCTGCATCCGATGCAGCGCGAATGTTGGTACACTGGCTCCATGCTGGATGAAATCACCTTTCGGCGCCATGCCGACACCGCGTTGGAGTCTTTAAAAAAAGCGCTGATTCTAGCCGAAAGCGATGCTGACTTTGAGGTAGAAGAACAGAACGGTGTCCTCAACATCAGTTTTGAGGAGCCACCGTCGAAATTCGTTCTCACGCCCAACACTCCGGTCCGGCAGATCTGGATTTCGGCTCTCTCCACCAGCTTCAAGCTCGACTGGGACGACACCGCTCAGGCCTTCGTATTCCCAAAGACGGGAGAGTCTCTCAAACCCCTCGTCGGCCGCTTGATTAATGAGCATCTCGGCAACGGCCAGGTTATTCTCCACTAGGCAGCCGTCACGTTTGTACGGCTACATCCAATTTCTATTTGTCTGGCCAACTGTGCGCGTCGTGCCGATCAATCTTTTGCACTCACGAGATTGCGCCCTCTGTTCCTGACGCCACCAAACTGAGATGCGAATCTCGCCGCAGACGGCAGCATCAAAATATTCAGACGAAGCTCGCGGCACGGAGGAGACGATGTCAACGCATTCAACTAGTCCAGATTCCACCTATGACCATTCCGTTCGACGGGAACTGTCCGCATTCCTGCGCGGCGACCAGGCGCACGCCAGCCTCGACGCTGCCATCAAAGACATGCCGGCTTCCCTGATCGACAAGAAACCGGAAGGCTCACCACACAATGCATGGCAAATGCTGGAACATATTCGCATCACGCTGCACGACTTGTTCGAGTTCTGCACGAATCCAAAGTATCAAGCGCTACAGTGGCCGGAAGGATATTGGCCGAAAGAAGAGTCGCCAAAATTCGCGAAAAGTTGGGATCAATGTGTCGCCGAGATTCACAAAGACTTGAAGGCCCTCGACCAGCTTATCCAGGATCCTGGCACCAATCTCATCACAAAAATTCCCTGGGGAGAAAATCAGAATATCCTGCGCGAGATTCTTCTGGCCGGCGACCACACCAGCTATCACGTGGGCCAGCTGATTCTGCTGCGCAAACAGCTCGGAGCGTGGAAAGATTAGAGCCGCCGCACCGCTTTCTCGAGGTCGGACCTTTGGAAGAATCAGCTGAAAGGTATCGGAGCGGAAGGTTTACTCGCTGCCATCATCTCGTCGCACTCGTGATTGCGAGCCAACAGCTTCCCGCAATGGACGCAGATGTTATAGACAATTACCCCAAGCGCTTCGTTGCCGAGCGCTCGCGAATGCGATAGCGGATTGGTCTTCACCATACCATCTCTAGAATCCTCCGAAGTTCTACAAAGTGACTGCAATTGCGCCGTTTCCCAAACTTAAGTAAGGCGAACGCCTTCCATGGTCCCTCCCCGCGCACACAATCTCCACAAGCCCAACTCGCGGTCGATTGAACGTTTGTCGGGATGTGCCGATGACATGGAGTAGGAATCGCGCGCCATCCGCGTCGTGATTCAATCACGAAGGAGTTCCCCTGTGTCCGATCTCGTCTCCATCGTCACGCCTCAAGTGGAAGTGCCGAAATGCCAGCGTACCGCTCTCAGCGTAGAAGCCCTGGCCCAGTCGTTCCTCGACAATCTATTCTTCGTGCTGGGGCGATCGCTGGAACGGGCCACCGTGAATGATTTGTATATGGCTCTAGCACACACCGTGCGCGATCGACTGGTAGAACGCTGGATTTCCACCATTAGGAATTACCAAGCGCAGGATGTCCGCGTGGTTTGCTACCTGTCGGCGGAATTTTTGACCGGGCCCCATCTTGCCAACAATCTGATCAATCTGGGAATTTACGACGAGGCCGAGCAAGCGATGCATCAACTGGGCCTCGAGCTCGACACGCTGGTGGAACAAGAGGAGGAGCCTGGGCTCGGCAATGGAGGGCTGGGTCGCCTGGCATCGTGCTTCATGGATTCACTCGCCACTCTCGACATCCCCGCCATCGGCTATGGTATTCGCTACGAGTATGGAATCTTCGACCAGCAGATTCGCGATGGCTGGCAGGTAGAGACTACGGATAAGTGGCTGCGCCTCGGCAATCCCTGGGCATTAGAGCGGCCTGAAGATGCGTTCGAGGTCAAATTTGGCGGACGTACGGAGCGGCATTGCGACGCGAATGGGCGAGTGTGCGTCACTTGGATGCCGTCGAAGCTTGTGCGCGGCGTGCCGCACGATACTCCCATCCTCGGCTACCGCACCAATACCGCCAACACCATGCGCCTGTGGTCGGCGCAGGCGGTCGAGTCGTTTGACTTTGGCACCTTCAACAATGGCGATTTCCTGGGTGCCGTGGCCGACAAGGTTTCGTCGGAAAATGTTTCGAAGATTCTGTATCCCAACGACGATGGTGTTCAGGGCAAGGAGTTGCGGCTGGCACAGCAGTTCTTTTTTGTCTCCTGCTCGCTGCAGCATATTCTGCACATCCAGTTGACGCAGAAAAGGCCGTTGACCGAATTACATCGAAACTTCTCCATCCAGATGAACGATACCCATCCCGCCATCGCGGTCGCAGAGTTGATGCGCCTGCTCATCGACGATCACGGCCTGGAATGGGAAATTGCCTGGCATGTGACCCAGCATTGCCTCTCTTACACCAATCACACCCTGCTTCCAGAGGCTCTGGAACAGTGGCCGCGCAATCTGTTTGGCTCGCTGCTGCCGCGGCACATTGAAATCATCGACGAAATCAATCGTCGTCACCTCGAACAAGTCCGCGGTAAATTTCCCTGTGATGAGTCGAGAGCTCAGCGCCTCTCTTTGGTCAACGACTGTAATGGCGGCTTCGTGCGTATGGCTCATCTGGCCGCGCTTGGCAGCCACGCCATTAACGGTGTTGCAGAACTGCATACCGAATTGCTGAAGAAAAATGTGTTGCGTGATTTCTACGAGCTCACCCCAGAAAAATTCAGCAACAAAACCAATGGCGTCACCCCGCGTCGCTGGATCGTTCTCAGCAATCCCCGGCTCACCAAGCTCCTAACCGCCCGCCTGGGAGCCGGCTGGATTCGCGATCTCGACAAGCTTCGCCGCCTTGAGCCAATGGTCGAGGATGCCGATCTCCGTCGGGAATGGAGAGCCATCCGCCGGCACAACAAGCTGCAGCTTTCCTCCTACATTGACCATCACTTAGGAATCCTCATCGACCCCGAATCGATGTTCGATGTGCTGGTCAAGCGGCTGCATGAATACAAGCGTCAACATTTACAGGTGCTGCATATCCTGACCCTCTATCAGCGCCTACAACGCGATCCGCAAATAGAGATGGTGCCGCGTACCTTCCTGTTCGGCGGCAAGGCCGCACCCGGCTATCGCATGGCCAAGCTCATCATCAAGCTGATTCATTCCATCGGCGATTCCATCAATTCCGATCCGCGGGTGCGAGGCCTGCTGAAAGTGGTCTTCCTGCCTGACTACAGCGTCAAGCTCGGCCAGCGCGTGTATCCAGCTGCTGACCTGTCGGAGCAGATTTCGCTCGCCGGCAAAGAGGCCTCCGGCACCGGCAACATGAAGTTCGCCATGAACGGCGCCCTGACCATCGGAACCCTTGATGGCGCCAATATCGAAATTCGCGAAGAAGTGGGCGCGGAAAACTTCTTTCTCTTCGGCATGACCGCAGCCGAAGTTCAGCAGCGAAAATTGGACGGCTACAATCCACGCGCCCTTTACGAGAGTAACCCTGAGCTGAAAAATGTTCTCGACGCTCTGGCGAATGGAGAATTTTCTCATGGGGATCGCAGCCTCTTCGAGCCGCTCGTCCGCTCCCTGCTCGACGGCGACGAGTACATGCTGCTGGCTGATTACCAGTCCTACATCGACTGCCAGGATCGGGTCAGCGCCGTTTATCAGGATCAGGAGGCGTGGACGAAGATGTCCATTTTCAATGTTGCCCGCATCGGCAAATTCTCGTCCGACCGCTCCATCCGCGACTATTGCGCGGACATCTGGAAGACATGGCCGGTGAAGATTCAGCTCTAGGTCCACGCCGTTGCGAGCGGAACACGCTCCGCCGGCAACGGCTTTAGTGCAGTCCCGTCGCCATTGCCTCGTTCAGTCCGTTAAACACTGCATCGTAATGGCCGCTCTCCGCCGCGAAACGCAACCGATTCACGTTCTCCACGCAGATCTCTTTGAGATCCGGTTGCGTTTTTAGAATTTCCACCACCTCCGCGATGAACTTATCCAGAGGCATGGCTCGCGGATCACCCGCACTCGAACCCATCAAGTCCGTCGCCACATACGGTGGTATCAGTTCCACCACCTCCGTCGAGGTGTCCTTGAGTTGATAGCGGAGCGACTGCGTGTAGGAGTGAATCGCAGCCTTGGTCGCGCAGTACGTCGGCGTGAAAACCAACGGAACGAACGCGAGTCCGGAAGAGACGGTCATGATCGTCGACTGCGGCTGTTGGCGCAATAAAGGCAATAGCGCCGCCGTCAGGCGGATCGGTCCTAACAGATTGATGGCAACGATCTGCTCGGCAATCTCAGTCCCGCCACCAGCCCGCAAATCCTCCAGCTTCATGATGCCCGCGTTATTGATCAGCACATTCAGCTTGGGGTATTTTTCTGCTGCTTCCTTGGCGAATGCCTGGATGTTCGCAGCATCCTCGGCATCCAACGTCATCCACTCCATGCCGGGATTCGCTTTCGCCGTTTCTTCCAGCATGGACTTTCGCCGCCCGGCAATCACCACGGTATTCCCAAGCGCGTGGAATGCCTCGGCCAGTCCGCGCCCAATGCCGCTACCGCCGCCCGTAAGTAAAATTGTGTTCCCCGTCATCTTCATTCGCATCTCTCCCTATTCGCATACCGAGGCGATCTCGGATTTTTCCATCGTGTATGCACAGCAGGATAGATGACGTGGAAATCCATCGAGATTCAGTTGCCGGATGAAGCGGCTGATTCCGTAGGCAAAGAGCGGAACGCCGCCCAACCCTTCCGTTTGCCTCCCCCGCATGCAATACCCTATGCTGAAGGGTTCGTCCGAGCAGGCTGACGCCTTAGGGGTACCGTATGTCGCAAAGCACCACCGAAGATGTTTTGAAACCGCCGCCACCGGATGCCGAGCCGAACCGATCGCGGCGGCGACCGTCTGCCGCGGAACAACTTTGGACAGACACCACGCTGAAGCCCGCGCTGGAAAAATCCCCGGAACGACCCATCGGGGCCAACACTGGAACGAATCGCAATCCGGACGGCACCGCCTGCTTTACCACCATTTCCGGCGTTCCCGTTGAACGACTGTACTCTCCCGCCGATCTTCCTGAGGATTGGGACCAACACACGGAAAAGTATCTCGGCCATCCTGGACAGGCGCCCTATACTCGCGGTATCCATGCGACCGGCTATCGGGGCAAGCTGTGGACGATGCGCCAATTTTCCGGATTTGCGACGCCTGAAGAAACCAATCAACGCTATAAATATTTGTTGCAGCAAGGCGGCAGCGGCCTCTCCGTCGCTTTCGATCTGCCCACGCTGATGGGCTACGATTCCGACCACGCCAACAGTGAAGGTGAAGTGGGTAAGTGCGGCGTCGCCATCGATTCGCTGGAGGACATGGAGATTCTCTTCGCCGGCATCGATCTGGAAAAAACCACTGTCTCAATGACCATAAATTCCCCGGCGAGCGTGCTGTGGGCCATGTACCTGGTTGTCGCTGAGCAACAGGGTGCGGACTGGAAAAAGATTTCGGGCACGCTGCAAAACGACATCCTGAAGGAATACATCGCGCAGAAGGAATACATTTATCCGCCTGCGCCGTCAATGCGCCTCGTCATCGATACGTTTGAGTTTGGCTCGCTGTTTACACCCCGATTTAATCCAATTTCTATCTCCGGCTATCACATTCGTGTGGCCGGCGCGACCGCGCTGCAGGAACTGGCGTTCACCATCTACGATGGCGTCGAATATGTGGAGTGGGCAGTCCGCCGCGGCCTGGATGTGGATGACTTTGCGCCTCGACTGAGTTTTTTCTTCAACTCCCACAACGATTTCTTTGAGGAGATTGCCAAGTTCCGCGCCTCCCGCAAAATTTGGTACCGGCTGATGACGGATCGTTTCCACGCCAAGCAGGCTCGTTCGCAGTTGATGCGTTTCCATACCCAGACTGCCGGGGTTTCGCTCACCGCGCAGCAGCCCATGAACAACATTGCCCGCGTGGCCATTCAGGCACTGGCCGCCGTGTTGGGCGGAACACAATCGCTGCACACCGACTCCTACGATGAAGCACTCGCGCTGCCGACGGAAGAGGCCGCGCGGATCGCTCTCCGCACCCAGCAGATCCTAGCTTATGAGTCCGGCGTCGCCCAGACGGTCGACCCGCTCGGCGGTTCTTACTTTGTCGAAAGCCTGACCCTGAAGATGGAGGGGGGCGCCTTCGAATATTTTGACAAGATGGATGCGATGGGCGGCATGGTCCGTGCCATCGAACAGGGCTTCCCGCAGAAGGAACTCGCCGAGTCCAGCTATCAATACGCCCGCGCCGTGGAAGCCAAGGAAAAGGTCATCGTCGGAGTGAACGATTTTGTCGTTCAAGAGACGCCGCAGCAGATTCTTTATATTGACGAGAGTGTACGCGAATCGCAAACCGAAAAGCTGAAGCGCCTCCGCGCGCGCCGCTCCCAGGCAGTCGTGACTCGCACTTTGCAAGCGCTGCGACAGGCCGCCGCCCGCGAGCCGCAGGCGGAAAAAGGAAAAATCTCAGAGGCCAACACCATGCCATATATTCTGGATTGTGTTCGCGCCTACGCCACGGTCGGTGAGATTTGCGAAGCGTTGCGCGACGTGTATGGCACCTATGAAGAATCCAGCTGGACCTAAAGCAACTTTGCGAGGAATCCCTTGACATCCGAAACGAACGTTACGCCGGAACATCAATTTCCTATCCGCGTCCTGGTCGCCAAGCCCGGTCTGGATGGTCACGATCGTGGAGCCAAGGTGATTGCGCGTGCATTGCGGGATGCCGGTATGGAAGTGATCTACACCGGCCTTCGCCAGACGCCGGAAATGATTGTGAATGCTTCCATCCAGGAAGATGTGCAGTGCGTTGGCCTCAGCATCCTCTCCGGTGCGCATAACGCGATTGTTCCCCGGCTAATGACGCTACTC
>JAZKAG010000064.1:0-1721 GCA_040389265.1 Acidobacteriota bacterium | reverse complement strand
TGACATTCTGGTAGTACTGGGTGGAACTATTCCCGCGCAGGATATTGATTTTCTCAAGCAGCAGGGGGTGGCTGCTATCTTTGGTCCCGGCACCCCGCTGGAAACCACGGTGGAATTTATCCGGAACAATGTGAAGCCGCGTAACGTCCCTGCTTAATCCGGGAGCCGATTCATACTTGTCTTAAATGTGCGCCACCTGGCTTGGGTCTTCTGTGGAAATTTCCCAAAATATTCACTTGTCACTTGCAAGTATGCTTTGCTATCGTTAGCGGATGTTACTTGCAATTTGCAAGTAACATGGGAACTACCTGATGTCCAGCAAATTGAAACCAAGTCCGCGATCCGGCTGCCCCGTCAGCATGGGGCTGGAGCAATTCGGCGATCGCTGGTCGTTGTTGATCATCCGCGACATGATGGTTCGCGGCTATCGCACATTCAAAGAGTTTCAGGAGTCAGGTGAAGGCATTGCGTCCAACGTCCTTGCGGATCGCCTCAAAACACTTGAGGCTGCTGGCATTGTCGTGCCGGAGGAGGACGAAACCGACGCGCGTCGGGTAAATTATCTTCTGACGCAAAAAGGCATCGATCTCGCTCCGGTGATGCTGGAACTGCTGATCTGGGGAGCAAAGTATGAAGCCACCGCAGCGCCATGCGCATTGATTGCGCAGATGGAGAACGGCCGCAAAACGGTGCTTGAGGAGACTTACAAACGCTGGCGAGAACGCGATCCAACCCCCATTCTTCCCCGCTTTGACAAAATGCCGCAGGACAATCCAATACGAAAGACTGAAAGGAGAAAAGGATGAGTGGTGTACGTGTGTTGGTGGGTACAAGGAAAGGTGCATTTGTGTTAACGGCGGATGGAGGCCGTAAAAATTGGGATGTCAGCGGTCCACATTTCGGCGGCTGGGAAATGTATCACCTGAAAGGATCACCCGCGGATCCGAATCGCATCTATGCGTCGCAGACTAGCGGATGGTTCGGCCAGTTAATTCAGCGCTCCAACGACGGCGGCAAAACCTGGGAGCCACTTAGTAACAAGTTTGTATATGATGGCATTCCCGGTACCCATCAGTGGTACGATGGAACCCCGCATCCGTGGGAGTTCAAGCGTGTGTGGCATCTCGAACCATCGCTTACCGATCCCGACACTGTGTACGCCGGAGTCGAAGACGGCGCGTTATTTCGCTCGACAGATGGCGCACAGTCCTGGCAGGAGATGTCTGGATTGCGTAAGCACGGAACGGGCCCGAAATGGCAGCCGGGGGCGGGCGGCCTTTGCCTGCACACCATCCTGCTTGACCCGGAAAATCCTAAGCGCATCTACATCGCAATCTCCGCCGCAGGCGCATTTCGCACCGACGACGGCGGCGAAACCTGGAAACCAATCAACCGTGGATTGCATTCAAAATACATTCCTGATCCCAATGCCGAAGTCGGACATTGTGTGCACCACATCGCCATGCATCCGTCGCGGCCGAATGTACTGTTCATGCAAAAACATTGGGATGTCTGCCCACCGATTTTGGATTCGCGATTGATGTTCACGCCCACGAACCGGAGACGCTGTACGTGGTACCCATCAAAAGCGACTCGGAACATTACCCGATTGACGGCAAGTTGCAAGTACATCGCAGTCGCACCGGTGGCAATGAATGGGAAGCGATGACCAAGGGCCTGCCGCAGCAAAATTGTTATGTGAACGTGTTGCGCGATGCCAT
>JAZKAG010000063.1:20575-24151 GCA_040389265.1 Acidobacteriota bacterium | reverse complement strand
AATTGAACTTCCGGTCTTCTATTCCACCCGTATGGAGCTGCCGCCTTCTGAGGATAATTTGCCCATCGGACTTGCCGGTCACGCGCGGATTTTCGGCCGGCGTCGAAGCATCGTTCAACGATCCGTGACGGTGTTGCTGAACCTGGTGAAGGCGCATGTCTGGTAAACAGAAAAGCGGCCGCCGCAATCGCGGGGCCGCTTCTCTTAGATGAGGAACCAGGCACAGGGGAATTAATTCATTTCTTCACGCGGGTTGAGGCCGAATGTGGACGACCATTAAGCGCGGCCCACTCGGAAACTTCGTCTTGATTAAAACATTGCTCTAGCGCTGACCAATTTTGCGTTCACGCGCTTTGCACTGACCAGCTTGGCAGTCACCCGCTTTGCCGTAATCCTTTTGGCTGATACCAACTTGTTGCCGCTGACAGCCGGGTTGTTGGCTCCGGAAGACTTGATGCTTGGGGACTTTGGAGCGGGGCTGCTGCTGATCAGCGATTTCTTGGCGATTGCCATTGTCGGACTCCTGCATTTGAAATTGAAAATTCTTTGCTATACACTCCTTTATTGCATCCAGGATGCCAAACTTCAACACGGTTGCCCGAGGCGCGCAACTGCTTGTAGCCACGCAAATAAAGGCAAATCCAAAGTTTCCGAGCGGTCGGGAAATTTAAAAAAGAGGTAAAAAATAAACCCTGCGTGGGTTAAAAATTGACTGATTAGAGGGAATACTTTCGGCATAGGTATTTGATACGCTGTCCGTCGAGTAGAAGCAGTCGGGCGGCGGCGGCCTTATTTCCGTGTGTCCTATTGAGCGCAGCCTTTAACAGGGCGGTCTCGACACTCTGCACTTCCATATCGAAGTCCGTACCTTCCTCGGGCAAAAGCACCGCTTCCTGGATGGCCACGCTGTGTTCGACCAGACGAGTGGGAAGATGGCTGGCCTGGATCTCCTCCCCACGCACTGTAATCACCAGGCGCTGGATCAGATTTTCCAGCTCTCGAACATTGCCCGGCCACGGCTGCTCCTCCAACACGGAAACAGCGTCTGCGGAGAATCGCTTGAGGGGCAGAGCATTTGCTCCGCAGTGGATTTGCACGAAGTATTCACACAGCAGTGGGATGTCGCCAGTCCGTTCCCGCAGCGGCGGAAGGTGTATTGGAACCACGTGGATGCGGTAATACAGGTCCTCGCGAAAACGCCCGCTGCGAGCCATATCTTCCAAGGGCTCGTTGGTCGCGCAGATCAGGCGGAAATCAATCTTGCGCCAACTGCGGCCTCCCAGGCGCTGCACCTGGTGGTCCTCCAGAACCCGCAGCAGCTTCGTCTGCAGCGGCAATGTCAGGGTGGCAATCTCATCCAGAAATAGAGTGCCGCCATCCGCCAATTCAATCTGGCCCGGTCGTGCCTCCGTGGCCCCCGTGAACGCGCCGCGCTCACTGCCAAACAATTCAGATTCAATCAGGTTTTCCGGGAGTGCTGCGCAGTTCAGACGGATGTACGGTTTATTTGCCCGTCGACTTAGCGCCACAATCGCGCGCGCAGCCAGCTCCTTCCCAGTTCCGCTTTCGCCGCGAATCAACACATTGATACTGCTGTCCGCCACCTGCTGAATCGCGTCATACACCATGCGCATGGGAGCGCTTGCGCCTACGAAATCCTGAAAACGGCTGACCTCGAGGGCTTGACGCCGCATCTGCTCTCTCGCCGCATCCTCGGTATGCTGGCGCAGCGTATCCACCAGGGTCATCCGCAATTCGGACAGGTCGACAGGATTGCGGAAATGGGCGTCGGCACCGGCCGCGCTGGCCTGTTTCTCCACCGCACGGGTGCGCGAGCGGCTCAGTGAGATTAACGTCAGATCCTGGTTCAGTTTGCGTAATTCGTTCAGGATCGCCAGACCGCCGTGCGCATCCTCTCCCTGGGTATCGATGTCGAGCAACACCGCCGCGACCTCGGCTTCGCGCGTCCATCGCGCCAAATCGTCATAGCTGTATCGAGTAACAAGCTCAAACCAGGGCTTCAGTTCAGAACTCAGATCATCGAGAAATTCCGATTCGGCCGTAACGATGCATACTTTTGGCAGGGGCGCTTGCGGTGGCGAAGCAGGTCGGGATTCGACAGATTTTCGCGGCAAGCGCATATCGAATTTTACCGACGAATTGAAAAAAAGCTCCACGAATTACATCACAAGTCCATTCTTTTATGAATACGGCTGCGCTGCTGTTTTCGAAATGGTCGTTAAGTTCAGACGACCGAGTTGGGGAACGAGCAGTGGAATCTGTTGCCGGAGAATGCCAATTGTCTGTCCGGCTCTACATCCTTCGCGCATGTAGGAGATCGACCCTCAGAACCAATTTAAAACTCGACCGCGATCTTTGAACTATGATGGTCAGCATGATGCGAATCTCGCGGATTCTGCAACCTCTGTTCCGAGGCATCGCCGTCACCTTAGTTTTGGGCTGCCTGTCGCTCGCGCAAGTTGCTACAGCGCAGGCGGCGGGTGTTGCGCAGGTGGAGATCCTGTCTCCCAAAGACGTCACGGCTCTGATGCCGCACTCCGTATTCTTTCGCGGACAGACCGCCTCCGTGCAACTACGCAACACCTACGGCCTGCGGCTCGCTGACGGTACGATGGTTCTGGCCGGACTCGTGGATAATTCCGGATATGCCACTGGAATCCAGCAGAAATATCAGGGATACCTGCTCAGCGAAATTGGGCTCGCAATCGGCGGAAAGAAACTGCCTGCGGGAGCCTACGGATTCGGGTTTGTGGCGAACGAAACATTCATCGTGATGGATCTGGGTGCTCATCAGGTATTGAAAGTCACATCCAAAGCAGACCCCAGCCTGGCCCGCCCTCGGCCTTTGACGATTGTGGCAGGCGGTGAGCCGGGCAGCTATCGCTTGTACGAAGGCCGCAGATATGTCTCCGTCCAATTGAAGTAGTCTGCAGTTCACAGTTCGACCCACTTCAAGCTGCATTCATTCTTTGCTCGTGTGGTTCGCTTCCCGCAGCCTGATTTCTCGCATATTTATTTGTCTCTTCTGGCGCAAGTTCCGCCACGACCCAGCTCTGTTGCTTTCAACCGGCGGACACGAAAAGATTTCTTAGCCCACGGCCAATTTCAAGGGCTAGACGTGTTCTTCGCGCTCGGCGATTGATTCTATTAAACCGATTTCATGGTCTACTTTGTGCTGACATGAGGCAATTCAGGGGGCCGGGGGTCAATCGGTTTAATACTTGACTTCCGAAGTTGCAGAAGAGTACAAGGGCTAGCAGTATCGAACTCTGCGGTTATAACGCTGGATTTATATGAGGGACCGCGTATGCGTTTTCAAGATACGCCCGCGAGCGGACGGTTTTCATCGACCTGCAGTGGAGACGACGCTCGACTATTGAAACCATTGAATATAAGCCCTATCCCTATTGATCGCCATCCAGGTCAGAGGCTGCCGCCTGCAAGTTCAGGTTCATTGAAACGGTACCCTGGCCCCCCTCAAATCGATCACAAAAACCGCAACGCTGAACTGTTTCTTTCTGGAGGCTGGTATGCGAAATTTCACACGCTGTGTTA
>JAZKAG010000063.1:12825-20565 GCA_040389265.1 Acidobacteriota bacterium | reverse complement strand
GCTCGGGTTTTTGCTGTTTGCAAGTCTGGCATTCACTCAAAATACAAACTCGGGTGACATTCGCGGCACCGTCACCGACGCAACGGGAGCAGTACTCCCGGGCGTCACTGTGACAGTTGAGGACGTCGACAAAGGTGTCATCACGACCTACGTTACAGACGGATCGGGCCTGTACGATACCGGCTCCATCGTCCCGGATCATTACACTCTTACCTTCACCAAAGATGGTTTCAGCACCTTTGTGCGCGGTCCCATCACTCTTCGCGTTCAAACCTTGACGGTTGATGGCAGCCTGAAAGTAGGCGCCACAACCCAGACGGTCCGTGTCACAACAGATATTCCGTTGCTGCAAACAGAGAGCGGCGCGCAATCCACAACGCTGCCAGAAAAAGAGCTGCAGGATCTTCCCCAAGTCGGCGCTAGCTGGGAAAATTTCGTAATTTTGATGCCCGGCACGTCGGGTACTCCAACCCAGGGCCAGAGCAACCTTAACCCGGGTCAAACCGCCTCTGTAAACGGGAACGCGGTCTTTTACAACGTCCTCGGCGACGGCATCACGATGTCACTGCCGTCCAATGGAAATTCCTACGACTACAACTTCGACACCTTGGGCGAGGTTCAAATGATGACCAACTCATTCTCTGCCCAGTATGAGAATGGCGGCGTCATCTACAACCAGATCAGCAAGGGAGGATCCAATCGCTTCCACGGCGATGTGTTTGAATATTTCCAGAACAACGCTTTGAATGCGGCTCCCTATTCTTTTGGCCAGCCGACCCAAGTCCCGATTCTGCACTCGAACTACTTTGGCGGCTCGATTGGCGGCTACGTTCCGGGGCCCCTCAGAAAGAAGCTGTTCTTCTTCTTCAACTACAACTACTCGCAGAACTATGGCGGCAGTTCCAACGGGTTTCAAACGGTCCCCACCCCAGCCATGCTCGCCGGAGATTTTACCGGCCAACCAACGATCTATGACCCCACCACACAAACGATCGACGTCAATGGGGTGGTACACCGGCAATCGTTCGCCAGCGAATACGGGAATGGAAACAAGATTCCCCAGAGCATGCTCGACCCGGTCGCCCTCAAGATCCAAGCCTATTACCCGAAACCCAACGTTACTAACCCCACCGTGGTTGATGGTGTTACGACGAATAACGTGTTTTACAACGTTCCGGTTAACAGCCCAAGCTGGTCCTTTTTCTACCGCTTCGATTTCGATATCACGCCAACCAATCGGCTCACGGCAACGGAGTTCTATACGAAGGGCGAGTTCGACGAGTTGTCCAATGACTGCCCGATCAACTGTACGAAAGCAACCGGAGACGGCCTCACCGCGCAGATTACCGATGTATGGACACTCAATGCGAGTGCCACGAACGAATTTCGTATTGGCCTGACGACCCAGAACAATCTTTTCCTCCCTGAATCGATTGGTCAGGGCTTTCCCGCCAAATTGGGATTGCAGTTTGCCAAAGCCGATATTTTTCCGGAAATCAACGTCAACGGTGGCTGCTGCTGGCCGCTAGCGCCGGGGACCAACGCTATCCAGCACCAGGTTATATTTCAGCCTTCCGACGTGGTCACGCTGATTCGCGGCAAGCACGTTCTCCATTTCGGCGGCGAGTATTTGAACCAGCAAATCAATGGGACATTCTGGGGTAATGTAGACGCCGGCAGCACGACGTATTCCGGTGTCTACACGGCCTCGACTCAAGGTACAAGCAACGACACCGGTCTCCCCTATGCAGATTTCCTGCTGGGGCAGGCTCAATCCTGGAGCGCCGCCAATACTCCAGAATTCTATCCCAGGACGAAGACGATCCAGGCTTTCGTTCAGGACGACATCAAGGTCCGCCCCAACTTCACTTTTAATGTTGGTGTGCGTTGGGAGGGTTGGACCGGCATGACTGAGGCCCATAACAACATGCGTTCCTGGGATCCCAACGTCATCAATCCCGGCGTTGATCCGTTAGGGAATGTCAATACTCTGGGTGCGATGTGGTATGGGACCACGCAAGCGAACGGTCGCAATCGCGTTATCGCCGCCTCATGGGATACATTTCTGCCGCGGTTTGGCTTCTCGTGGCAGGCCAAGTCGAACACCGTCATCCGTGGAGGCCTGGGTCTGTTTGGCTACAACTACAATGAAGGTCCCAACGCTTATAACGAAATCGGAAGCCTGCTAGGTCAATCCGGCAACGAAAATGACTCGACCAACGGAATCTATCCGGTCGTCATTCTCAGTTCGGACGGTAATACCAATTACCAGGGAGCTGCGGGCGCAAGTATTAACTCTCTGTATGTGAACGCTCCCACGACTCCGGATGCCTACAACGGACAGAGTGTCAATTTCGCCTATTATCACGAGCCGATTAGCAAGATTTGGCAATACAACCTGGAGATTCAACGCGAACTCGGCCCGAACATGGTCGCCAACATCGCGTACGTCGGCAGCCACGGTTATGACCAGATGTTCGGTATCGATCTCAACCAGATCCCTGAAGACAAGCTGGGACCGAACGATGCCAGCGGTCCTACCAACGCCCGGCCTTATCCAAACTTTCAGTCGATCGGCGGAAACAAATTTGTAGCCATCTCCAACTACAATGCGCTGCAGGCGACGATTGAGAAGCGACTGACATCTGGACTTCAATTCAATTTCAATTACACATGGTCGAAATTCCTGAATGAGGCTGATCCGTGTGCGTGGAATTGCGGCACGTTCACGGTTCAGAATATGTATGTGCCGTCCCAGAATTACGGACCGTCAGACTATGACATCCGGAACATGTTGAAAGGACGCGTCATTTATCAATTGCCATTCGGCAAGGGTCAGAGATTCCTCAACAACAATTCGCTGTTAGCGCAGGTGATCGGTGGATGGCAGACTTCTGCCACGATCCAATGGCAATCTGGAAATCCGTTCACGGTCGTTATGGCGGACTCTACAAACTCCTATGCACAGTCAGGCTCTTGGTATCCAAATGTGGTTGGCGACCCAAGGTCCGGTCCCCACGGTACCGTGAATGAGTGGTTCAATGTCGACGCCTTCGCGCAACCCACCCCAGGGACCTTCGGCAACAGTTCCAGGGACAGCATCTACGGTCCGCACCTTACGAATATCAACTTGTCCCTCGCGAAGAACTTCAACATCTGGAAAACAGTGTTGCAAATACGCGCGGACTCGACCAACGTCTTCAATCACCCCAGCTTCGGATTGCCGGACGATAATATTGGCCCTGGACACACAGCTCAAATCACTTCAGTGACGGTGGGCGGACGTGCCGTCCAGCTGCTGGGTCGTCTGACTTTCTAATGGACTGAGATTTCACAATCAAAGGGACAGCGATCAGTTCGCCGTCCCTTTCTATATCCTCACGCCGACTGCGTCCCACACCTAACCCTGTTCGGGGCAACCCTTCAGACGATTCGGGCCAATCCCAGTGTCAACAGCAGCGCCACTATGGAGATAATGGTCTCGCAAACCGTCCACGTCTTGAATGTGTCAGCGACGCTCATATTGAAATACTCCTTCACCAGCCAGAACCCGCCATCGTTCACATGCGAGAACACCAGTGATCCCGCGCCGGTTGCGATGGCGAGCAATTCGGGCTGAGCTCCGTGCCCCTGCAACGCAATGGGAGCGATAATTCCTGCGGCAGTCGTCATGGCTACCGTCGCAGAACCGGTGGCGACGCGTACGGCCGCGGCCACCAGCCATGCCAGCAGTAGCGTCGGAATGTGTGCGCGCAGCGCCACATCCACAATCGCGCCTGCAGTTCCGCTGTCCTGCAGAATGCGGCCAAATCCACCACCCGCGCCGATTAACAAGGTGATGGTCGCCGTCGGGGCCAGGCACTCATTGGTGAATTTCAGAATCGTATCTCGGTTGAATCCCCGCATTGATCCCAGGCTGATAAAGCTGATCAGGGCGCCGACCAGCAGAGCGATATCCGCGCCGCCCAAAAAACGAAGCAGTTGATTTGCCAGCGACCCACGCGGAGCGACTGTATTGGCCCAGCTTCCGATCATCATCAAAATTACCGGAAGCAGAACGGTGGCAATGGTCACGGTGAAGCTGGGCAATTTGCCGTGTGGGTCCCGATTGAGAAACTCGGCAGCGATGGGATTTTCAGCCGCAAGATGAATATGCGGAGAGATCAGTTTCGCATACAGCGGGCCTGCCAGAATCGCGCAGGGAATGCCGACGATCAGCGCATAAAAAACTGTCTTGCCTACGTCCGCGTGATAGGCGGCCACCGCCAGCAAGGCTGCAGGATGCGGCGGCACTAGTCCGTGCACAACCGAAAGTCCCGCCACCATGGGTATGCCGACTAGCACAAGCGACGTGCGCGTACGTTTGGCAACCGTAAACGCGATTGGAATCAACAGGACGAAGCCGACCTCAAAAAAGACCGGAAGTCCCACCACAAAGCCGATGACCACCATGGCCCAATGCACGCGCTTCTCGCCGAAGAACCGGATCAATGTGTGGGCAATCTGGTCAGCGCCGCCGGACTCCGCCATCATTTTTCCCAGCATAGTTCCCAGCCCGATCACCACGGCGATGTGGCCCAGCGTGCCGCCCACTCCCGCTTCAAAGGACTGCACGATGGTATGCATGGGCATGCCCGTCACCATTGCCAGCGCAATGGAGACCGACATCAACGCGATAAATGGGTTGGCCTTGTAGCGCGCAATCAGGACGATCAGCACCACCACCGAACCGAGCGCAGCCAGCAGAAGAAAGGTTCCGTGGGAGATCAAAGGAATGTGCATGATGATTTAGTTATCTTCGAAGTGCATGTTGCGCGGCGAATCCAGTCGGTAGGCCGAACAATCACTTGGTGTGAGATTTATAGGCCACGCAATCAATTTCCACTTTGCAGTCGACCATCATGCTGGAGGCCACGCACGACCGTGCAGGCGGGTTCTCGCCAAAGTATTCACGAAACACGCGGTTGAATGCGGCAAAGTCCCGCGCATCGTCGAGCCATACTCCGCAGCGCACCACATCCGCCGCGGTATACCCCGCTTCGGTTAGAACTGCGAAAAGATTGTCGATGGCCTGACGGCTCTGCCGGTCGATGTTGCCTTCCACCAGTATGCCGTTCACCATCGGCACTTGACCGGACACATACAGCCATCCATCCGCCTCGACGGCTCGCGCAAATGGTAAATGCTGGCCGCCGATCCCTTTGCCACCTTCTACGCCATAGCGCTTCATTGCAAGTTACCCTCCGTTTTATGGATCTACATTCATGGATTTCGAAATCACTACAGCATCGCACTCGATTCGCGCGCCAGGAAGCGGCCTGTCCTCTGGCCAGTAGCTGCCTGTCCCTTGTAGCAAATTGTCCCGTTCACCCAGACTGCTTCGATCCCCGCGGATTGTCGCATGGGATCGTCAAACGTGGCCATGTCGCGAATTGTATTCGGATCGAACAGGACCAGGTCGGCATAATGTCCCTCGCGAATCCATCCACGCTGCGACAGCCCAAACCGTTGCGCCGGCAACGCCGTCATCTTGCGAACTGCTTCCCCCAGCGGGAACAGCTTTAGCTCCCTGGAATAAACACCAAGCACCCGCGGAAACGTTCCCCACAGACGCGGGTGGGGCAGGGGATCGTTGGGAAGACCGTCGGACCCAATCATGGTGCCAGGATGCTGCAGGATGATTCGCATGTCGTCTTCTGAAATGCTGTGGTAAATCGCGCCCGCCGGCTGCAACCGCTTTGCAGCCTCGATTAGAGGCGCGCCCCAGGTGTTCGCAATCTGCGCCAACGTTTGGCCTGCCATTTCCGGATGCGGAGTCGACCAGGTGATCTGAATTTTCACCCGCTCGTCTACCTGCCGCAGGTCCAGTGTGCTCGACCCAGCCGCATAGGGATAGCAGTCGCAACCGATGGCCTGCTGCGTCCGTGCATCGTCGATCCAGGCAAGTACCTCTTCACTTCGTCCCCAGTTGACTACTCCGGCGCACTTCAAATGCGAAACCACTATGGGAACGGCGGCATGCTTGCCAATACGAACCGCCTCGTCCAGTGCCTGCAAGATTGTCTCTGTCTCGCTGCGCAGATGCGTGGCATAGATGGCCCCGGCGTTTCCTAGCAAGTCCGCGAGCGCCATCACTTCTTCTGTCGAAGCCGATTGCGCAGATAGGTAAGCCAGTCCTGTGCTCAGACCGGTCGCTCCGTGGTCCAGTGCTTCTTTTAACTGAGCTCGCATGGCTGTAATCTCCACGCTTGTCGCGGTGCGGTCGAGGCGATCCATATGGTTGCTGCGAAGCGCGGTGTGCCCGACCAGCGCGGCAACATTGACCGCGGGAGCCGCCGCCGCGACCGCGTCCGCATAGGCCTTGAAAGTGGGATAGCGAAATGTTTGCGAGTCGCCCAGCAGATTCATTGGGTCGGGTGGCTCTCCGCGAAGTGTGACCGGCGAGGCGCTGATCCCGCAATTTCCAACCACCACGGTGGTCACGCCTTGCGATAATTTCGGCAGCATCTGCGGAGCGTGAATTACGCAGGTATCGTCGTGCGTATGCACATCGATGAATCCGGGCGCAAGCATTTTTCCTTCGCCGTCAACATGGTCGCCGGCAACGTAATCCTGCAGCTTACCAATAGCGACAATGCGGTCATGATCGACGGCGACATCGGCGATTTCAGGCGTTTTGCCGCTTCCATCGGCGACAGTAGCGTTTCGAATTAAGATTGTGCACTTGGGCATTTCAGCTCTTAGCCTGAAGAGGTTAGGGTATCTGCGTGCGCATCGCGCTCTCTCCAGTAATCTCCAAAGCTTATATCATTTGAGTTTCAGAGAGGAATCCCATGGCGACACACCAAGCCGATCACACAGGTACAGCTGAAAAAGAAATTCCCGCAACCATTGTTGGCGCTTTGAATAAAGGCCTGGGCGCTATCGACATCCCATTGTCGGTGCAGCAGATCGTCGAGCAGCGCTGGAACCTGCTGCAGGAGGATCTCAGCCTGCCGACTGCGGTACTCTACGAAGAGAACCTGGCGCATAATCTCGCATGGATGCAGAAATTCATTCAGGCCTACGGGGTCAACTTGGCTCCTCACGGAAAAACCACCATGGCGCCTGCGCTCTTCACGCGTCAGTTGCAGACGGGCGCATGGGGCATTACTCTCGCCACCGCCCATCAGTCGCGGGTTGCGTATGAACATGGTGTTCGTCGCGTTTTGATGGCCAATCAACTGGTTGGAAAACAGAATATGGAAATAGTCTCACAGCTATTGCGTGATCAGGACTTCGAATTCTATTGCCTGGTTGACTCGGCGCAACTGGCTACGCAGCTGGGCGAGTTTTTCTCCACTCGCAACCAGCGCCTCAATATCTTGATCGAGTTGGGAGTGGAGGCGGGCCGTGCCGGGATTCGCAACCCCCTGCAA
The DNA here is from genome assembly GCA_040389265.1 of Acidobacteriota bacterium. Lineage (GTDB taxonomy): Bacteria > Acidobacteriota > Terriglobia > Terriglobales > Acidobacteriaceae > JAKAAZ01. Next base: position 13,147 of record JAZKAG010000063.1, on the reverse strand, counting down.
CTGGATGAACTACTCACTGCAATTCATCCATGGCACCACGCCCTTGCTATCTGCGGCGTCGAGTTGTATGAAGGTGTTTTGCAGGACGAAAGCGCAATTCGAACTTTCCTGAACGATGCCGTCGTGCTGACGGCACGACTTGCAAAACACAATCAGTTCGATCGCAATCCGGCGATACTCTCGGGCGCTGGATCGGTATGGTATGACGTTGTGGCCGAGGTTTTTGCAGCGGCTGATATCGCATACCCGCTGGACATCGTTTTACGGCCCGGCTGCTACCTGACGCACGATGTGGGCGTCTATCGCCAGGCCCAGGAGAAAA
>JAZKAG010000063.1:6678-12815 GCA_040389265.1 Acidobacteriota bacterium | reverse complement strand
AGAAGATGCACTCCGGCTTGCGGTCGGCATTGCAGCTTTGGGCCTATGTCCAATCGATCCCAGAAAAAGATAAAGCGATTCTCACCCTGGGCAAGCGAGATGCTGCCTCCGATTCTGGCTTGCCCACCCCTTGCTTGCAGTACCATCCCGGACAGGCCGCGCCTCAAGCTTGCCCCAGCTCCTGGGAACTCACTCGCTTAATGGATCAACACGCTTTTATGAAAATCTCCGAAGGCGATGATGTTCGGGTGGGAGATATGATTGGCCTCGACATTTCGCATCCGTGCCTGACCTTCGACAAATGGCGCTATCTTCCAGTGCTCGACTCCAGCTATCAGGTCATCGACGTGGTACAGACTTTTTTCTAATGCGGACGTTGCGGCGATGCGTCGCCATGTGCGCACATAATTCTCTCAAGGTTTTTACGCGATGCGACTGATACCGCTTGCAGACTTGATCCACTCATTCGCAACCGGAGCTACCAGCAGCAGGAAGATGGTCGAGGCCTGCGTTGCGGCTGCGGTCGACCCCTCGGGTCAGGGATCGCGCACCTTCACCAGGATCGATGCTGATGCTGCGCTCCACGGAGCGGATGCGATGGATAAACGACGTCGCACGAGCGCTTCGCAAGGATACCTCCTCGGGTTGCCGATCTCCATCAAAGACCTGTTCGACGTGGCGGGCGAGTCGACGTCCGCCGGTTCCATCGTGCTTGCCGACGCGCCGCCCGCAAGCCAAGACGCTGCAGCCATAGCACGCCTTCGAGATGCGGGTGCGGTTCTGATCGGGCGAACCAATATGACCGAATTTGCTTTTTCCGGCCTGGGCATCAATCCCCACTACGGCACTCCTCGCAACCCGTTCGACCGGATTAATGGCCGCATTCCCGGCGGCTCATCCTCCGGTGCGGCGATTTCTATCACGGACGGTATGGCGGCGGGAGCTATTGCAACGGATACTGGAGGCTCGCTGCGTAACCCGGCAGCACTGTGCGGGCTCACCGCTTTCAAACCCACCGCGGGGCGCGTGCCCCGGGAAGGTGTGCTGCCGCTCTCCGCAAGTCTCGATTCGGTAGGACCTATCGCGCCCACGGTCGCATGCTGTGCCCGAATCGATGCTGTCTTAGCGGTATACGGCGCTTAATACCATTGCCCTGGCGCAACTGCGTCTGGGAATGTTGCAAGGCTACGTTCTCGAAGATTTGGATACTGACGTCGCTCGAAGATTTGAAGCCGCCGCATCGATTCTGACGAGTGCCGGCGCCACCTTGAAAGAGGTCAAGTTCAATGTACTCGATGAAATCCCCGGCTGCTATGCCAATGGCGGAATTCCGGCATTTGAGGCTTACGAATGGCACCGCCAACTTATCGCGGCACACAGCGAGCTATACGATCCTCGCGTGCTGGCGCGCATTTTGCGGGGCAAGGAAATATCCCATGGGCAATATGAGGATCTGATAAGAACTCGCTGCCGGATCATCGCGGAAGCAGAGCGATCCTTCACCGGTGTGGATGCCTGGCTGTTGCCCACTGTACCGCGAATTGCTCCGCTTATTTCCGGGTTAGTCTCCGACGACGCCGCGTATGTTCAGGCCAACGCGTGCATGCTTCGCAATACCAGCGTCTCCAATTTCCTGGACGGCTGCGCACTGTCCATTCCTTGCCATCTTCCCGGCGAGGCTCCTGTTGGCCTGATGGTAGCGGCAGCGAGTGGAAATGATCATCAATTGCTTCGAATCGGTTCAGCTATCGAATCTGCCCTCGCCAAATCCGGATGCGCCATCGCGCTCTCCTCCATGATCGAACCACGCGCACAACTACAGCGAGCGCTTGAATAGTTTCGTTGCGACCAGCAGGCACGTGATTCCAAACGTAAATAGAAAGAGCAAATCCATCCAGATTGACTGAATGCCGCCATCTTTTAGCAGGATCGCTTTGAACCCGTGCACTGCATACGAAAAAGGATCGATCAAAGCAATAGCCCTTAGCCACGATGGAAAACCCTTCACCGGTGAAATTGCGCCGCTAGGGAAAAACAGCAGCGTATTCAGCACGCCAAACATCGCGCGCGGCACCAGGGGATCTTCGACGCGGACCATCATCAGGAACATCATGCCGTTGAATGCGATCGACGTGGAAACGATTAGCAGCAATAAAAGCAGGTCATTCACTGGATTGAAGATGGAGCCGAGTCCGGAGAGCAGTGAGCCGATCAAGGTCAGGGAAATACCTGACATCACGGCCTTAATCGTGCCGGCAAGGTTCAGGCCAAGCACCAATTCCAGTTTGGTAATTGGCGTGACCAAGTAACCTTCATGCACGCCGCGCGCCTTATCGTCGATGTATAACATGCCGCCGCCGATCATCACGGCAACGTACATTGCCAGGGCGATGGAACCGGCCAGCAGGTACTTCATGTACTCCACGTAGGGATAGAGCTCCACGATCTGCAGGGCGATCGTCTTGACCACCTTCGGTTGAATGACTGGGGCATTCAGGGCATCAACCAGAGACTGCATCTCCGCCTCGATGCCTCCACTGGTCGTCAAATCGGTGTTGTCAACCACCAGCCCAATCTGCGGTGAATCGCCGGAAAGCACACGCCTTGAGTATTGCATCGGAATAATGACCGCGGCATCGATTTTTCCGGTGCGCACATCTTCGCGAGCCTTCTGTTCGTCCTGGTAGGCAACTGTGCTGAAGGTGCGTATGTTCGCGGCAATGTCGTTAAACGCTTCGTGAATTTGCAACGCCTGCGAGCCGCGATCGTAATCCACGACGCCAACCTTCGCCCCGGTAATGTGTCCGCCGATCGCGTTGCCCAGAATCGCCAGCTGCACCAGCGGCAGCATCATCGACACCATCATCAACGTTGGCGAGCGGAAAAATTTCCGCATCTCCCGCTCAACAATCGCCATCATTCGCGTCATGGCTGCATCCCCGGCCGCGGCGGCATTACAAATCCGTGCGCCTTAACCTGTTCGTCTCGCAGCTGTCGACCTGTGTAGTGAACAAAAACGTCATCGAGAGTTGTGTTCTGTACACTCAGCGACTTGATACTGTCCCCGCTCTGGGTTGCCATCTCGACCAGTTCGGTCGTGGTCAGAGAACCGTTGGAGGTCAGCAGGCGGTACATTCCTGCGCTTTGCGACTCAACCGACGTCACTCCGGACAATTGCTTCAAGCGAGCCGGCCACTCCGGAGAATCTGCGGCAAACTGAGCTTCCACAACATTGGTTCCAGGGACGCTGGCTTTCAACGCCATTGGAGTATCGAGAGCAACCAGTTTCCCATGATCGACGATTGCGATGCGGTCGCACAGCCGATCGGCCTCGTCCATGTAATGCGTGGTTAGCAGCATGGTCAGGTTGCGTGTTTGTTTCAGATGATTCAGCATCTCCCAGACCGCCACGCGAGAGACCGGATCGAGCCCAGTGGTCGGTTCATCCAGAAAAAAGATTCGCGGATTGTGAATCAGGCCGCGAGCGATTTCCAGCCGTCGCCGCATACCCCCGGAAAGGGTTTTGGTCTGAGCGCCTCGCCACTTCACCAGGTCCACAGCTTCCAGTAGTTCGTTGATGTTCCTCTCGCGGTCGGCCTTCGAAACTTCGTAGAGCTTGGCGTAGATGGAAAGATTTTCTTCTACCGTCAGATCAATGTCGCTGGTAAGCGCCTGCGGAATGACCCCAATGGTTCGCCGGACAGCGTCCGGTTCGCGGGAAACATCATGGCCTGAAACCACGGCTCGACCACCTGTCACCGGAGTCAAAGTTGTCATCATCCGGATCAGTGTGCTCTTGCCTGCGCCGTTCGGACCGAGAAGGCCGAAAATCTCTCCGTCGTCTACCTGAAACGTAATGCCGTCCACAGCTGTGAAATTGCCATAGCGCTTCACAATCTTTTCGACGGAGATGGCTACGTTCGCGGTGGCCGCATTCATCGCTTCACCATCTTGTCTTTCGGGATATAGACCTCTGCCAGCATTCCCGGCACATAGCGCATATCGGGGTTGTCTATCACCAGCTTTAGGCGAATCGTCTGTATATCGCGCTTGCGTCGGCTCACGTCGCGCTGGGTCGCAAAATTCGCCTCGGCGGACTTTGCAATCACTTTTCCCTGCAAGGTCGCACCGCTCGGCATGACCACGCGCAAGGTGTCTCCCAACTGCACGGAGTCGGCTTCCGTTTCCGGCAAGGGAGCATAGATCCAGGTCTGTGTCAGGTCTGTAATCGTCACAATCGGCGTCCCCGTCTCGACGACCTCACCTTGCCTGGCCGCTCTTACGTTCACCTTGCCCGCAATCGGGGAAACAATCTGTGAATAACCGAGCTCCACTTGCGCCTGACTCAGCAACGCCTGTGCGTTCCGCATTTGACTTCGCGTGGCATCCACAGTTTTTGCCTGGGCTTGGACTTGAATCGTATTGGCTTTCGCCTGTTTCAGCGAAGCCTCGGCAGCGGCGACATTGTGCTTAGCTGCGTCGACGGCCGCCTTCGCCGCCTGCAGGGAAGTCACCGCCTCGTCGCGAGCCTGCAAACTCATCACCCCTTGCGCGGCCAGTGCAACGGTTCTGGAGGTGTCGGCATTCTGGTGCTCTTGCTGAGCTTGCGCCTGGGCCAGCGCGGCCTGGGTGGAACGCACCTGGGCTTCCGCATTCATTACCTGGCTGGAGGTACTGCCACCAAGTTGGCGTTCCGTATCGCGACTCTGCTGCACCAGGTATTTCTGGCTCATCGCAGCGGCCTTGGCCGCATTCCGCGCCGCTTCCAGGTCAGCGCTTTGGATGGTCGCGATCAGTTCGCCGGCATACACATCGTCGCCCTCATCGACTGTCAGCTTCTCAATACGTCCCGGAATCCGAGAACTGATAATGACTTCATTGGCGTCCACGGTGCCGATCAATTGCAGATCTCCCGATCGATTGACCGTGAAGAAATACGAGCCCAGCGAAAATAGAAACAACAGGCCGAGCAGAATAAAAATGCGATTGCGAGCGTTCATGGTGTTTTGCTCCGGGCTTGAAAGTTTTTCATTCGCGCCTGCATGTTGGTCACGCGCGGCATGGGCATGTCCCGAAGAATTTGCTCCGCCAGCCTGGCTCCCGACGCGCGGTCAGTGAACAGCGCGGTCCCGAGAAACTGCACTGCAATCTCTCGTCGCTTTTTCAACTCTGCTTGCTCGAACGGTTTGACAGGCAGCGCCAATTCCATCATGGGGGCGCTGAGAAAATAAAAGACGTTCGCGCCAAAAATCGAATACACAACCTGCAACCAGTCCAATCGGCAAAGTTCGCCCGTTCGGATTCCGTCTTCCACCGCTTCGCGCATTTTTTGAATCAAGGGTGCAAAGGCAGTCTTAAATAGAACGGGAATCGATCCGCCCTTGCCGCTGCGAAATCGGATCATTTCCTGCTGCATCAGGCTTTGGAACTCCCGCTGGGTCAGGATGCGATCGAAATGATTCAGAGCCGATCGCAGCAGCTTTTCGCCGGCGGAATACTTAGGGTCGAACTCCGCCATCGCATTCTCCACCACCCGTGCCGACACTGCTTCGACGGCCGCAGAATACAATCCCTGCTTGCTCTTGAAGTAGTAGTAGAGGAGTGCCTTGTTTACCTTCGCCGACTCGGCGATACGATCCGTACGAGCCCCAGAAAGACCGTGGGTACTGAATTCCTGCACTGCTGCGCGAAGGATTCGCTTCTGCGTCTGGTCGGAACGCAACTCACGTTTACGTATTGCAGTAACGATTGGCATTGATTAACCGGTTAGTTAATTATAACAGGGCCAACCCGCAATCCTGAGGAGACGGGGCTTTTGATTTTCGCCGTAGGAATTTGTACTGAAATGGGGGCGCCCTTGCAGGAGAAAGTCGCTCGCACTTGTTTGGGCGACAAAAGATCGGCGGTCGGCATCCATTTCTCTATGATTCGCAAGTTGAAATCCGGCGAATACCGTTTGTATTCACGCAAGAAAGATAAGTCGACGGGAAAGAGGCGCAACCTGGGAACGTTCGCCAGCCTGGAAAAAGCAAAGAAGCACGAACAAGAGATTCAATACTTCAAAAAGCATTGAGCCTGCGGCGTTAAGTCCAGGATTGGATTAGGCGCGCGGGCTGCGCTGGCAATCTCTAGCATGC
>JAZKAG010000063.1:0-6668 GCA_040389265.1 Acidobacteriota bacterium | reverse complement strand
CATGCGCGGGGAGATCAATCCTAAGCACATTCGTCGTACTGCTCGAACGGGCTGGCCGGCAACAGCAGGCTAAAGACCGTGCCCCCGCAGCCGTTGCTCAAGCGAGAACGGGCTTGAATCTGTCCGCGATGTTTCTCAATGATCCCCCGCGAAATCCAAAGCCCAAGTCCAGTGCCGTTCATCCCTTTGGTGGTGTAAAAAGGCTCATACATACGGCGCATCACCGGCGGCGGTATGCCGTGACCGGTATCGGCAATGGTGATGCGGATGGCTGGGATTCCGCTCCGATGCAATCGCGCGTTGGCGGTCCGAACGATCAATCGTCCTCCGGAGCGCATGGCATCGATCGCGTTGCCGATTAGATTGTTCAGCACCTGGCGTATGTCCCCTTCGTAGCAAACAATAGGGTTCGCGCCGCGGTGTTGCAGTTCTAATCTAATATTCGAGTTTGAAATGCGCCCATGATAAAGTGCCAAAGTCGGCCCCAGCAGATCCTCCGAGGTGATCAGGCGGGGCTTGGTTGACTGGCGATGAAAACGCAGTGTCTGAATTGAGATCTGCGTGACGCGCTGCAATTCCTGGTCTGCCTTGTCCAAAAAGGCTGCGACATCCGTCGGGATCCCGCCGCTGCGCCGCGCCAGGTAGAGCAGGTTCGTGATTGCTTCCAGTGGATTGTTGATCTCGTGAGAAATAGAAGCAGCCAGCCTCCCCACGGCAGCCAGCTTTTCGCTTTGAATCAGCGCTGCCTCGGCCAGCTTCTGCGTAGATAGATCGGTGAGGAACACTGCGATTTCGCTTGATGCATCGCTGCTTCTCGGAGAGGGAATCATGGTGGCTCCCACCAGGAAGGGAAGCAGTCGGCCATCTTTGGCGCGAAGAGATTTCTGGTAGGAAGATGCAGCCCCAGTAGTGCGAAGTTCCTCCATCGCCTTCTCATCAGCGGCCGCGAATTCCGCAGAAGTGATTTGGTTCCATCGCAATGCGCCCGCAGCCACCTCCCCCGGCGTATAGCCGAGCAAGTTTAAAATTGCGGAGTTTGCGTATGTGATCCCGCCATCGAAATCCCCAATGATCATGCCGATGGTGGAGTGCTCGATCAGACGGCGGAAGCGCTCGTCACTGCGGTGCAGATTCGAGTCGGTCCGTTTTTGTTGGTCGATGTCCGAGATCGCTACCACACCCCCGGACACATTCCCCTTTCCGTCAAACGTAGGAGCGGCGGCAACGCTGATCCAGGCGATTGTGCCATCACCCCTCTGATACAGAAGATCCTGCGGCGGGACTGGTTGACCGGAAAGCATGGCCCGCGCCAGTGGATAATCTTCAGCTTCGACATGACTGCCGTCAGGGTGAAATACCGCGTCCCGTCCATGTGGCTCGCGTGCAGCAAGTTCGGAAACTGGCCGGCGCAGGATTCGTTCTACGCTGCGATTTCCCAGGATCACTCTACCGCTGGAGTCAGCCAGCAGAATACCTACGGGGACATTGTCGAGTACGACCTGAGTGTTTTCCCGTTCAAGTTTCAGGTCAAACAGCGCACGATCCCGGTCGCGCAAAGTATCACGAATCTCATACTGGCGCTCACGCGCTCGCAGTGCGGCACGCACACTGCTGATCAGAGTTGCGGCTCGAATCGGACGCTCCAGCAGAATCGGCGAGCCGATAAACATGTGATCGAACGTGGTTCGATAGCCCTGCAGAATGTCGCGGGCACCGTCGGTCAGAATCAGAATGGGTAGGTCGGACCACTGCGGCTGGTGACGTATCCGGTCACTCAGTTGTTTGACAAACGGTCCCTTCAGGGCTTCCTCCGCGATCAGCAGTGGGCCCACTTCTTCGTGGTCCCTCAAGAACGAGAGGTTTTCGCACACTTCCGCCCTTAGCCCGTTCCGACGAAGGACTCCGACGACAAGGTCTGCATCCCGACCTGTAGGTGCGACCACACGCACTACCAAACTCATGCCGATATTCCGTCTGCTGCTAAGGCTTTGCTTCCCTAAAAATGGGAACTCCTGTCAATATCCCTTGGAAACTTCTGAGCGGTTCACCGATTTCAACTCCTCGATTGCTCATGTGCAGATCCCGCAGGCTTCGTTCGTGTTCTCCGACTCGCTGCTTCACCACGGAAATCAACTGCCGAAGTTCACCTTCCGCCTCGTAGTAGCGAAGCAGGAGCACAGTATCCGACAGGTAGCTGACATCGACCTCCGACTGCATGGCGCCAATCAGCCCATGCTGGGTAAATATGAGGAAAGTGACCACGCCTTTTTGATTCAGAAATGCCAACAGCTCGTGTAAATGCAGGGTCAAGTCATGTTCGCCTGGCATCGAAATCAAAAACCCATTCAGACTGTCGATGATCACAATGCGCGTGTCGTTCTCTTCCACATCTCGACGAATTTGAGAAACAAACTCACCCGGCGAAAGTTCCGCCGGGTCCACCTGTACCATGGCGAGCGTACCCTTTTTGATTTGCTCCCGCACGGCCATGCCCAGGCCTTCCATGCGGTCCTGCGCAGTACGAAGAACTTCATCGAAGACGTATGCGATCGCGCGATCTCCACGCTTCGCGGCTGCGTAGGCATACACCATGGCCAGCGTAGATTTGCCGCTGCCAGATGGCCCGATCAAGAGCGTCGAAGAGCCGCGATTGACGCCACCGCCAAACATCTTGTCCAGAGCCGGCAGCTCACTATGGACTCGCTCTCCATCAAACCGGGCGGAGTGCTCGCTGGCAACAAGTCGCGGGTAGACAACTAGGCCGCCACGCTGGATGGTGTAGTCATGGTATCCCTCGCGATAAGCGCTTCCTCGCAGCTTCAAGATTTCGATCTGGCGTCGAGTGATCCCATAGGAACGCGGCATCTTTTCCAGGCGTATCACCCCATGAGCGATACTTTGTAGTTGCATATCGCTACCTTCGCCGGTTCGATCGTCCAACAGTAGCACTGTCGTATCGCGGCCCACGAAGAAATGTTTTAGCGCTAGTAGCTGGCGCCGATAGCGCATCGGATCGGCGGCCAGCAGACGGAGCTCGGAAAGAGAATCAATCACCAGGCGATCCGGCTGCACATTGTCGATGATCTGTGTCAGCTTTTGGATCGTGTCCGCCAGTTCAACCTCGCTGGGATGAAAGACGGTGTATTGCAGCTCCGGGTTCAGGCTGGCTTCGGCGGGGATGAATTCCGCGATCGGCAGCTCGGCGGGATCCCAGCCATGCGAAAGCGCCGATCCTTCCAATTCCGCCTTCGCTTCCGATAGGGTGATGTAGAGCGTTTTATCGCCCTTGCGCACGCCTGCCAAGACGAATTGCATTGCCAAAGTTGTTTTGCCAGTGCCTGGATTGCCTTCTATCAGGTACATCTGGCAAGCGGGAAGGCCGCCATTCAAGATATCGTCCAACCCAGAGATTCCGGTGTCAATTCGAATGATCTTATTTTTGTCGTTCATAGGATTTTTCAAGTGACGAATCAAGCCTCAAGGATGTTAAAAAAAAGGACGCTTAAAAGACGACAGTCAGCAACCAACGGGTTGCATACACATCCCGCAAAAATAAGGGCGCAACGGCGGAGACCATTCGCCTTCAACGTTGCTCTGATTAAGATGCGAGCAACGCATCGATTGCTGCTTGCCAGCCAGCTTCCACACTGGCACTCGTTGTTTTTGCGAATTACGAGTTCTTTCACATGGTCAGGCTGCTGTGTGACGCCATCACAAGCCACCTGCGGAAGCTGGCTGGGGAGGGCAACCTACACAGTTTGCGGTACTTCCTACCCCATTGATTACAGACTTTTGTCTGCATTCACGCAAGGCGACGGAGCCCGCGAAACGGAAATGTGCGTCGTTTCAAGCTGCGTCTCGCAAAGTTAAGCGAATAGCAGTGCAGCTCGCTTTAGGGGTAGGGTTCGATGACCAGGGAATCAAGCCGCAAAACAGCGAAGAAAAAATGGGTCAAGAATGTCACCACGGACTCAACCCATCCTCCGCACGACCTGTTTACCAAAAGCGCTGCCGTCATTGCCCGGTCCCTCGCATCCAAAAAAGTTTCGCCCAAAGGCCCGGCATCTGGAATGCGCATGCTGACGTACTACATTAACCGCGCCGGGAAAAATCTAAGCGCATCTCATAAACAGGAGCTCGAAAAAGCAAAGCATCTCCTTTCCAAAAAAATCGAGCAAGAGAAGAAGGCAACCTCCTGAGCAACTTAGAAATGATGTCCGGTCTTCCAACGCTTACTAAGGGTCGTGGCCGTGCCGCTTCATCTAGCCTGGGAACAAATCGCACTGCGCCTTGCGCTGGCTTCGGTTGCCAGCTTCATCATCGGATTGAATCGCGATGAACATGGGCATCCCGCGGGAATCCGCACCACGATGCTGGTTTGCCTGGCAGCTACATTTGCCATGCTGCAGGTCAACCTGCTGCTGCCGCTCGCCGGCAAGCTACCCAGTTCTTTCATCGTAATGGACCTGATGCGCTTGCCGCTCGGTATTTTGTCCGGCATCGGTTTTATCGGGGCCGGCGTCATCATTAAACGCGACAAGCATGTGAATGGGGTGACCACCGCCGCTACCATCTGGTTCGTGACAGTTCTGGGCCTGCTGTACGGCGGCGGCAATTTGTATCTCGGCATTGCCGCCTCGGTGATGGCGACTGGAATTTTATGGGCTCTGAAATGGGTCGAGAGGTATATGACACGCGAGTATCGAGGCACGCTTCACGTTGCGTACTTTCCTGAATTCGGCAAGGAGGCGGAACTTCGCCAACAATTAGTCTCGGCAGGCTACAACATCGTCCACTGGACTGCGATGTATGATCCGCCAGACACGCTCGCTGCGATTGACTGCGAAGTGAAATGGCGCGCTGCCGCCTCTCGAATGGCTTCCACCCCAACAGGATTGAAGAAATTCGGAGGCTCGGCGGGGTGCAGCGGATGACGTGGAAAGAATAAAGCTTAATAGCGAGAGTCGGGACTTATGTTTGTGACCGCTGTTGCACCGGATCTGGGGCAGGAAAGATAGTTGGAGTAGCAATTCCATGCGCCGAAGTGGTTGCTTAGGCAATCACTTCGGCCGCTGCTGTACCGTCGTATCAAGCCGGTAATTACAACCTAGCGAGTTCCTGTCTTAGTTGTCTTTCTGGCTCGTAAACTGTCGCTAGTTTTGCTGTGTCCACCGGCGCCATTGGTTGCGAGATATTTGGGTCGCTCTACGACATGCAATCCATTTTGTTCGATCCACGAACCTAAACCATCTTTTCCAATTTCACCATCGCCAGTGGAATCGTTGTAATACTCATTCACCACGCCCGGTGTCGGCTCAAGCTGGCCGATAGAAAAGGGATCTTTGCCCAGACTATCGAGCGCCGCACTGAACGCTTTCATGTGGGTAATCTCTCGCGTCATCAGGAACTGCAATGCATCCTTGCTGCCTTGATCGTCGGTCAGATGGATCAATCGCTCATACGTAATCTTGGCGCGAGCTTCGGCTGCAATATTGTTTCTCAAATCCACATCCAATTCGCCTGCAATCTTCAGGTAGTTGGCAGTCCAAGGATTGCCGACGGAATTGAACAGATTCAATCCTCCGCCACCGGTGATCGCGACGAGCGGATCTTCTTCGGCGCGGCTGAGATTCTTTTTCATCGGTTTTAAGTGCATACGAATCAAAGCGCCGACGATCTCAAGATGACTGATTTCTTCAGTGCCGATATCTAGCAGAAGATCTTTGCGTTCAGGATCGTCGCAGCTCCAACCTTGAACGGTGTACTGCATGGCTGCCGCGAGTTCTCCATTTGCGCCGCCGAATTGTTCCAGCAGCATGGTCCCGAATCGAACGTCTGGTTCGCCAACGTGCACTTCGTACATAAGCTCTTTGTTGTGGTGATACATAAGCCCTCCAGCCTACTGAGGCGTTTGACAAGCTGTCGATGGATTAGCCGTCAGGCGATTTTGATCGGGCCCGACCAGCAAGAATTTTCATCTCTTACTCGGTAAGATGCGAAGCCCGCAACCGGAACGCCACGGAAGCTTGATGAAATGGTGTGTTGTTCGTATTTGAATTTGATGGGATTGCATCGGACTCAACCGAGGATATAACGCTGCGCGATGGAATTCGCAGACTTGCCCCACTGGAAACAAATTACGTGGGGGATCAGGTTGCGCAGAGAGGAGCAGCCCGAGTATCAATTAGCGCGGTTGATGCAGATCGTTGTTTGCGGCGGGGGGCGGTGCAACCTCTTAGCGAATCCGCAATTCGGTTTCCCGCACGCGATGCCGACCCTGCGCGATACCAACCTCGTCTAATCTCACACGATCCAGTAGTATCTGCACGGCGGTCGCACCCATCGGGTAACCTGGCCGGCGGATCGAAGTCAAAGGTGGGTCCATCAGTTCGGTCACGTTAAGATCGTCGAAACCAACGACCGAGACATATATGCGAAAGAGTACGCTTGATCGAGTGGGCGCCTATAACGAATGCTTCATATTCGGCATTGAGGGCTTACCAGTGGGGTGCAGCCACACCACCAGTTGAAGCGCTTCAAGAAACGATTTCGCCAGGTTGACAATGGTTGATTAGGGTACTAGGATTTGCTCCTGGATTTGAAAGCTTTCAAAAATTGATTCAAATCAATTAGTTCGCGGAGAATCACCATGGCCAGGATGATTCGTG
>JAZKAG010000062.1:6790-27669 GCA_040389265.1 Acidobacteriota bacterium | reverse complement strand
TGGATTCCTGATGGTCAGCACCTGGCGGTTCTGGAGCGGAAAAGAAATCACGCTGACCAGCCGGCATCCATTCCAATTGCTGGTGTTGATTGGCGCGGCGGTGTCGGTGCTGTTGTTATTTTCCCAGGTGCTGCTGCTGGTGATTGCGCTGGGCTATATGTTTTCTGGCCTGGTGGCGCGGGCGGCCTATACGTGGACATCGCGGCATCGACGAATCCGAAAAGGTGATGGGACACTTCCTCCAACTGGCATCGTGCGCACCTGAAGTTCATCCTGGGACTCAAAACCACATCGAGGTTTCATGTCAGATAAGTCGCTGAGAATTGCACTGGTGGGCGCAGGCACTTTGCTGGGCAAGGCCCTGAGCGATGAGTTGGCGCTGTCCGCGTTTGCCTCCGCCGATATTCGGCTGCTGGATGATGATGAAGACGTTCAGGGCAAGTTGGCCGCCGTGGACGATGAGATCACCCTGATCCAACCGATCGAACCCGACTCCTTTGAAGGATGCGACTTTGTATTTTTTGCCAGCGATGCTGCGATTACAAAGAAGCATCTGCGGCAGGCGCTGAAGGCGGAAGCCTGCATCGTGGATTTGAGCGGCGAACTGGAGAAGGCTCCGGGAGTGCTGGTTCGCGCGCCGTGGATTCAGGAGCGGATTGGCGGAACTGCAATCCCGGGCGCACGAGAGGGGGCCAAGACTCCGACGCCGGACCTGGACACGCGTGCCGTTGTGTCTGCGCATCCTGTAGCCGTGCTGCTGGCGATGCTGGCCGCACGCTGCCAGAAAGTGGGCCCGCTGCATGGCCTGTGGGTGACGCTGCTGCAGCCGGCTTCAGAATACGGACACGCGGCGCTGGAAGAATTGCATCAGCAAACGGCGAACCTGCTTTCTTTCCAGCCGCTGCCGACGGAAGTTTTTGGCGGGCAGACGGCATTTACGCTGGCGGTTTCATTTGATGCGGCAGGACAGGCGGCGCTGGCTACCGCGGCGGATCGAATCCGCCGACACTATGCCAGGATCTCTTCGGTTCCAGCTTCGTCGCTGGCGCTGCAGGTGATCCAGGTGCCGGTGTTTCATGGCTACGCGCTGTCGGTCTCGGTCGAGTTTCCGCATCCAGTGGCAGCGGGCGCGTTGGCGAAAGCGCTGGCGGGTTCGCATGTGAGAATCGTTGCGGACGCGGCGGCGTTCCCTGGCAATGTGCAGGCGGTTGAGGAGCAGGAGGCGCAGATCCTGGTGCAGCCGGTGTTTCCTCCTTTGGAGTCCGATGCTGTGCCGGATGGTGGGACGAATGATGTGCCAGCGAAACGAATCGATTCTGGTTGTGGATTGTTGTCGACAACCTGAAGCTGGCCGCCCAGAATGCGATTGCCTGCGCCGTGGAATTGAACCGGCTGCGACCGCGCGGAAAAGTCCAGTAGCTCCTGACCCAAGAAATTTTAGGAGAGGCATGCAGACACCGAGAAGAGACTTGCTGAAACTTGCGGGAGGCGGCATTGCCGCATCTTTGATGAGCGCGAACCCGCTGCAGGCGGCCCAGACTGCAACCATGGCCGGCAACCATGGTGTCGGCAGTGTTTTTCCTGTGCGCAGGTTTGGTGCAGTCGGCGATGGCACTACGATCGATACGCCCGCGGTGAATAAGGCGATTGATGCGGCTGCTGCGGCTGGAGGTGGCGTGGTGCACTTCTCGGCGGGAATTTACGCGTGTTACTCCATTCATCTGAAAAGTAATGTCACTTTGTTTCTGGATCAAGGGGCAACAATCCTGGCCGCGCCGAAGCCTGCGGATGGCGGGTCCGGAGGCTACGATGCGCCTGAGCCCGATGTGCCGTGGCACGCGTACCAGGACTTTGGCCACGCTCACTGGCACAACAGTTTGATCTGGGGCGAGGATCTGCACGATTGCGGCATTGCGGGGCCGGGTCGAATCTGGGGCAAGGGGTTGGATCGCGGCTGGGGACGCAATACTTTCGATAAAGAGGACAAGGCGGGAGCCGGGAATAAATCTATCGCGCTGAAAAACTGCCACAACGTGTTCCTTAAGGACTTTTCAATTTTGCAGGGTGGCTGGTTCGCCATCCTGGTGACCGGCGTCGACAACCTGACGATAGACAATCTGACCATCGATACGAATCGGGATGGTATGGATATTGATTGTTGCCGCAATGTTCGGGTGTCGAATTGCACGGTCAATTCTCCCTGGGACGATGCCATTGTGCCGAAGAGTTCGTTTGCGCTGGGATATGCGCGCTCCACCGAAAATGTGACGATTTCAAATTGCTACGTGACCGGCACCTATCAAATGGGAACCCTGCTGGACGGGACGTTGAAGAAGTTTGCCAACGATAAGGATGCCCCGCGCATTGGACGTATCAAGCTGGGAACGGAATCGAATGGCGGCTTCAAAAATATCGCTGTTTCAAACTGCGTGTTTGAGGGCTGCCACGGGTTGGCGCTGGAAACGGTGGACGGGGCGCTGCTGGAAGACGTCGCCATCACGAACATCACCATGCGCGATATTGTGACGGCGCCGATTTTTCTGCGACTGGGTGCAAGAATGCGCGGGCCGGCGAACGTGCCTGTGGGCCAGTTGCGACGGGTGTTGATCAGCAACGTGGTGGCGTCGAACGTCAATTCTCAGCAGTGCTCGATTCTGAGCGGAGTTCCCGATCACGCCATTGAAGATATCAAGATCAGCGATGTGTTCATTCAGCAGCAGGGCGGCGGAACGCGGGAGCAAGCGGCGCTGCATCCGCCGGAAGTCGAAAATCAATATCCGGAGCCGAATATGTTTGGAGTGACTCCGGCGCAGGGCTTTTATCTGCGGCATGTGAAAAACATCGACATGAGCCATGTCGAAATTACATCGATTACGTCAGACGCTCGGCCGGGTTTCGTTCTGGATGACGTGCAGGGTGCAGATTTTCTTCGTGTGAAAACGGAGAAGGGGGCGAACACGCCTACTTTCGTGCTGAAGAATGTGAACGATTTCAGCTGCGCCTTGAGTCGAGGGATTCCAGATACGACTTTGGCGAATGTTCCGGACAAGTCGATCTAAGCGCCGAGAAATGAAAGAGGCGAGGATTCGGACCGCGACCTTCTGTGAAGCGTAAAAAGCGCTCTTCTGATTCCCAGGGCAACGCGAGTGGGATGAAGACTTCCAAGGACTGACCTCTCGGTCCTGTGGGATATCGCCTGCGACCCCTATCGCACGACAGTAACGTGGCGGGCTGCACATCCTGTGGATTTTTTCTGATCACCCTGTACTAATGGCAGCAATAGGTAAATTGGTGCCTGTGTGCCCGGTCGTCCATCATTACAGCAACAGGCGCCCATTCGGAGGCAACTGTTCGCTACGTGACCCAACATAGAATGTCAGGAAGCCCGCGTGTGAGCGATCGATTTATCGGGGTCGCGCTCGGGTTTGCTTTTTTGCTCCTGACCGGCATCATCGTTGCAGTGGGCTATCTGGGCCTACGGGCGATGCAGCGGCTCCATGCCGACGCACAAAATATCGCAGCCACGCAATGGCAAGATGTGCAATTGGCAATCGAGTCACTGGACTACTCCAACCAGAATCGCCAGATGACCCTGCACATTGTGATGGCCACCGACCGGCGGACGGTGGGCGGACTGCTCGCTCAACAGGCAGAAAATAATGCGAAAATTTCCACGCTGGTTGCCCGGTTGCAGAGTCGTGTGGATTCGAAGAGGGAACATGAATTACTCCAGTCCGTCATCGACACTCGAGGCAGCTACCTGAGGAGTGCGAAGCGTGACACAGACATCTTGCTGCGGCAGAACGATCCGGAGAAGGCGCGACGGGCGCTGATTGGTGAAACTGCCCCGCTGTTGGTCAGGAATAACCTTGCCTGGAGCGACTACATTGCCTTTCAAGCCGATGAGGTGAATCGGCGCCTGAACGCAAGTTCACTTACCTATGCTGCTTACCGGAGGGGAACTGTACACCTCATCGTTTTCGCTGTGCTGCTGGCACTGGGTATTACGGTTTTTGAAGTTCTCAAGATGGCGGCGGAGATTCACAGGCGCACGCTGGCAGAAAACGATCTGCAGAACCTCAATGAGGATTTGGAGCGCAGCGTACTGCAGCGGACGGCCGCACTCGATCAGGCAAATCGCGATTTGATCGAGGAAATCGCGCAGCGCAGGAATGTGGAAGAAAGCCTGGTTTCGAAGACCGCCTTTCTGGAAGCCCAGATGAACTCAACGATCGACGGGATCCTGGTCGTGGACAGCAACAGCCGGAAGGTTTTGCAGAGCCAGAGATTTATTGATCTGTTCCAGCTTCCGCACTCCCTGGTCGAAAATGACGACGACCGTGCATCCATTCAGCATGTCCTAAGCCAAGTGGTTGAGCCGGAGCTGTTTGCGCAAAAAGTGGAATATCTCTATCAGCATCCGGAGGACACCGGCCGCGACGAAATTCGACTAAAGTCCGGAGTGGTGCTCGATCGGTACTCTTCTCCCGTTGTAGGGAAAGACGGCAAGTATTACGGAAGAATTTGGACGTTCCGTGACATCTCAGACCGCAAGCTGGCTGAGGAGCGGGCACAGTTCCTTGCCTATTACGATGCGCTGACACAACTTCCCAATCGATCTCTTCTACAGGATCGGCTGGCGAAAGCACTTGCGGGGGGTCGCAGGCGAAACGAGAAGATAGCGCTCTTATTTATCGATCTCGACCGGTTCAAAATCATTAACGACTCGCTCGGCCACTCTGTCGGCGATCTTCTGCTGTCGCAGGTTGCGAATCGTCTGAGAACATGGGCGCGCGACCAGGACACGGTGGCTCGGTTAGGCGGAGATGAGTTTCTGGTGGTCGTAAACGGGGTGAAGGAGGTCGACGATGCTGCCGTCGCTGCCCAGCGGATCGTGGAGATGATGGACGGTGAGTTTCTCATCCAGGGCCACACACTCAACATCAGTTGCAGCATCGGAATCAGCATCTTTCCCGAACACGGCGAGGATGCGGAAACCCTGACGAGAAACGCCGACGCGGCGATGTATGACGCCAAAGAGCGTGGAGGAAACAGCTTCCGTTTCTTTGCCGAAGAGATGAATGCGCAAGTGGTCGAGCGCTTGACGCTTGAAAATAACGTGCGGGCCGCTTTCACCAACAAGGAACTCTTCCTGGTGTACCAACCGCAGGTGGATATTGCCAGCGGCAAGATCATTGGAGTGGAAGCGTTGCTCCGCTGGCGTCATCCCGAGATGGGACTGATTTCGCCGCAGAAATTGATACGGGTTGCTGAAAACAGCGGACTAATTCTCTCCCTTGGAGAATGGGTACTGCGGACGGCCTGCGCGCAGGCGAAGGCATGGCAAGACGCAGGGCTACCGGCACTCCCGATGGCGGTCAATATCTCAGCGGTGCAGTTTCGCCAGGCGGGCTTTGGCGAGTCAATCAAGCGAGTGTTGCGGGAGACGAATCTGCAACCTGAGTACCTTGAACTGGAACTCACGGAAGCCCTGTTGCTGTCGAATGAAGATGTGATCTTCTCGGTGCTTCGGGAGCTGCAGGGAATGGGACTGAAGCTGGCGATTGATGACTTCGGCACCGGTTACTCCAACCTGAACTCGTTGAAAATGCTGCCAATCAGCAAGCTTAAAATTGATAGTTCGTTTATCCGGGAAATTGCGGAGAACACCCATGAGGAAGCCATCACCGACGCTATTATCAGCATGGCAAAAAGCCTGAACCTGAAGGTGATTGCCGAAGGTGTTGAAACTGAAGCGCAATTGTCCTACCTGCGGGAACGTCATTGCGATGAGATTCAAGGGTATTACTGCAGCAAGCCGGTAGCGGCCGAGGAGTTTGCTGCCCAGTTCGCCCAAAGTAAGGATTTACTATTGGTTTAGAGATCGAAGCCATGGAAATTGGCAGGAACGGCCGGCGATTGGCAGGAACGGCGCGGGTCTTGGGACCAAATTGATTCGGAACGCTTTCTGCCGGATCAGCGAATTAGCGTGGATCGTCTCCGCCGGCCTGGTCCTTGACGTTGCCGGCCAATAAACGGTAGAGTAGACGGAGCGATGAAATTCTCCACCTCCAGAATGGGCTGTCTGTGTTGCGTGTGTTGTACGCGCACACAATTGAGTGCCTTCTGCAGGGTCGGGGTAGCATAAAAAGCTGAAAAGCTTGGAAGTAACCCAAATCAGACGCCCACCGACGGAAGAGCCGTTCAGGTGGGTTTTTCATTTAGGCAGAATCCCCACCCGTTCAGCAGCCATCAAGAAAGGGAACAGGACTGCCGATGACACAATATCTTTACGAAGAGGAATGCGACGAACTTCCCGCTATTGGTGTGGAAGAGTCGCTATCTGTGCCGCGATTGAGCCATCTCGAGAAGCTGGAAGCGGAGAGTATCCATATCTTCCGTGAAGCGGCGGCAAGCTTTGCCAGGCCGGTCATGTTGTATTCGATCGGCAAAGATTCCTCGGTTCTGCTGCGCCTGGCGCAGAAGGCATTTTATCCCGGCAAAATTCCTTTCCCTCTGCTGCACGTCGATACTGGCTACAAATTTCCCGAGATGATTGAATTTCGCGACCGCTATGTGAAAGAGATCGGCGCTGAATTAATAGTGCACAAAAATCAGCAGGCGCTGGATGACGGGGCCACTCCGTTCGCGCTGGGAACGCAAAAATGCTGCGGGCTGCTGAAGACGCGTTCCTTGCTGGATGCGCTGGCGGAGGGTGGTTTTGACGCGGCGTTTGGCGGCGCTCGGCGGGATGAAGAAAAATCCCGCGCCAAGGAGCGGATTTATTCCTTCCGCGATGCGGCAGGGCAATGGGACCCGCGCAACCAGCGGCCGGAATTGTGGAACTATTACAACGGCAAACTGGACAAGGGCGAACACATTCGAATTTTCCCGCTGTCGAACTGGACCGAGCTGGACGTCTGGCTCTATATCTACAAAGAAAATATTCCGATCGTGCCACTGTATCTGGCGAAGGAACGTGAGGTTGTCGTGCGCGGCGGATCGGTTCTGCTGCCGCAGGGGCCGATTCCATTGCTTCCCGGCGAGAAGACGGAGCGGCGCAAGGTGCGCATGCGTTCGCTGGGTTGCGTGCCATGCACCGGCGCCATCGCCTCCGAGGCGGACACACTGCCGAAAATCATTGAAGAAATGTTCGGTTTCAACCGATCGGAGCGGGAAAATCGCGCCATCGATCACGACCAGGAAGGTTCCATGGAAATCAAAAAGCGCGAGGGTTATTTCTAATGCAACCGCAGGAAAATCGCGCGAGCGCCAGCCATACCTTCGAGCAGTTTTTGTCGCAGCATCTGGAGCGCGATCTGTTGCGCTTTACCACCGCGGGCAGCGTCGACGACGGCAAGTCCACGTTGATTGGGCGGCTGCTTTATGATTCGAAGGCCATTTATGACGATCAGTTGCAGTCGATTCAGCAGAGCAAGCTGAATCGTTCGACTGGGCCGCTGGACTTTTCCCTGTTGACGGACGGACTGCGAGCTGAGCGGGAGCAGGGCATCACCATTGATGTTGCGTATCGCTACTTCACCACGGCGCGGCGCAAATTCATCATTGCCGATACGCCGGGGCATGAGCAGTACACACGCAACATGGCGACTGGAGCTTCGACGGCAGATGCGGCGGTGGTGTTGGTGGATGCACGCAAGGGCGTTCTGCCGCAGTCGCGGCGCCATGCGACGATTGCGGCGCTGCTGGGGATTCCGCACATTATTGCGGCGGTGAACAAGATGGACCTGGTCGACTACTCCGAGGAGGTGTTTCGGCGCGTGGAGCGCGACCTCGAGGAGCTGGCGGTGCAAATTTCTCCGTCCGGTGCGCAGACGATTCATTGCATTCCGATCAGCGCGCTTGAAGGCGAAAATGTTGTGACCCGAAGCACAAAGATTTCCTGGTACACGGGGCCGAGTCTGCTGGAGTATCTGGAAGAGATTCCGATTGCCGATGCCAACAGCGCGGAGGCCTTCAGGTTCCCGGTGCAGTATGTGATTCGGCCCGACGACAGTTTCCGCGGGTTTGCGGGGCAGATTATTTCCGGTTCGGTGCGTCCGGGCGACCGCGTGCTGGCACTGCCTTCGAAGCAGAAGACGCGGGTGCGCTCCATCGTCACATTCGACGGGCCGTTGTCGCAGGCGGGTGCGGGATCCTCCATCACGCTGCAATTGGAAGATGAACTGGATTTGAGCCGAGGTGATCTGCTGGTTTCGGAAGAAGGCTTGCCGAACATCTCGCGGAAGTTCTCTGCCAACGTTGTCTGGCTGCATGAAACTCCGCTGGATTTGAAGAAGCGATGGATCATGCGCCAGTCCACAGATGAGGTGCGGGTGCAGGCGACGAAGATTCGCAGCCGCATCGACGTGAATACCATGGAACGCCCGCTGGCGTCGCAACTCGGACTGAACGATATTGGCATTGTGGAATTTGAAGCGACGCGGAACCTTTCATTCGATTTGTATTCGCAGAACCGCAACTCAGGCAGCTTCATTCTGATTGACCCGCTGACGAATGCGACGGTCGGTGCCGGCATGATCACGGAAAATCTGGAGAAGGCAGCGCGGAAAGCAAATCAAGCGGCAATCGCCGACAAGACAACAGAACCTTTGGCACCGGTAGCGATTTCGGAGCGAGTCCGGCGCGCCGGTCATCATCCGGGTGCGGTGTGGTTGGGAGCGCGATCGTCGCTGGCAGCGCCACTGGAACGCGCGCTGTTTGAAGCCGGGTTGCACGTGGTTGTCATCGATGACGATCGAAATCCCGGGGAATGGAATGAGGGTTTGGTGCGCGGGCTCTATTCCGCCGGGATGATTGTTTTGTATTCAAGCGCAAGCGGTCTGGAAAGGAAGAAAGACCTGCTCGCGTCCGCGATGCCGGACAACCGCATTCTGGATATCGAATCGCTGAAGGCAGGAGCGGACGACGCTTCTCTGCTGCAGCAGGTTGTCGCATGGGTTGAAGGATTGCGAATCTTGCGATCGGAGGAGAAGCGATGAACACTGTTGATATCGATCGTGACGCAGCAGAACTGATTGCACCCGAGGCGTTGGTGGAACAGGTGCTGCAGCAGCGGGGCAAGGCTTGCATCACGAATAGTTTTCAGATTGAAGATATGGTCGTGCTGCATTTGCTGCGTCAAGTTGCGCCGGATATTCCAGTATTGTTTCTCGACACCGGCTATCACTTCAAGGAAACCTATGCCTATCGCGATCGGATTGCGAAGCAATGGGGGCTGAATTTGATTTCGCTGCAGGCGAAGCAATCGGTGGCGGATCAGGAGTCGGCATTCGGGATTCTGAATCAGACGGATCCTTCGCGCTGCTGCGACTTGCGCAAGGTGGCGCCGTTGATGCAGGGTCTGGAGCCTTACGACATTTGGTTCACCGGACTGCGGCGCGAGCAATCGCCGACGCGAAAGAATCTTCGCAAGCTGGAATCGCACGTGTTGCCGACGGGAAAAACTCTATTGAAGGTGAGCCCGCTGGCGGACTGGGATTTCAAGCAGGTGTGGAGCTACATTTCGCGTCACCAGATTGAATATCTTCCGTTGTATGACCGTGGCTACTCCAGCATTGGATGCGAGCCATGCACGTCGATCCCGGAAGATCCGAATAATCCACGTTCCGGACGTTGGTCGGGCCGGAAACTTGAATGCGGCATTCACACATTTACGGAAACGACTACTCCCGTTACTACACTGCAGGATGGACAATGACAGACACGACTGCAACACTCGCGAATCCACCGACGGTTAAAGAAACAAAGGCGCAAAGGATGGAGCGGCTGAAGCGCGAGGTCAATCCCTGGGAAGCCTTCGATGAGGTGCGCAGGTTCGCTCGCGAGGGACGCGCCAGCGTGCTGGCCGACTGGGCATCTGCCTACTTGAAGTGGTGGGGCATTTACACGCAGGGGGATGGCGTGGGCGCCGTAGGCGGTTCCGGCGGCGAAGGAAAAGCATCAGAGTATTTCATGATGCGCGTGGGCGTGCCGAATGGAATCTTGAGTTCGACACAATTGAGAACCATTGCGGATCTGACCAAGCTGCATGCCAGAAATCTTGCGGACATCACGACTCGCCAGAACATTCAACTACATTGGCTCACCGTTGAATCCTTGCCGGCCATGGTTGACTCGCTGACCCCTGTCGGATTATCTCCGAAGGGCGCATGCGGCGATGTCTCGCGCAACGTGACGGGCTGTCCCCTGGCGGGAATCGCCGCGGACGAAGTTGCGGATGCATCTCCCCTGGCGATCGCAGTGGC
The DNA here is from genome assembly GCA_040389265.1 of Acidobacteriota bacterium. GTDB lineage: Bacteria > Acidobacteriota > Terriglobia > Terriglobales > Acidobacteriaceae > JAKAAZ01. Next base: position 17,401 of record JAZKAG010000062.1, on the reverse strand, counting down.
GCAGATGCTGACCGGCAATCCGGAATTTTACAATTTGCCGCGGAAATTCAAAGTCTCGGTTGCAGGCTGCCGCCAGTTGTGCACCTATCCGGAAATTAACGAAGTGGGTATCACGGCGGTCGAGCGAAAATCTGCACGCGGGGTTGAAGTGGGGTATTCCATTCGCGTGGGCGGCGGACTCTCCAAGGAGCCGCATCTTGGCGTGCGCCTCAATGCGTTTGTGCATCCCGATCAGGTTGTGTCAGTGGTACACGGGGTTGCGCAACTGTTTCGCGATCAGGATGTGTTGCGCGAAAGTCGTGAGCGCGCGCGCATGAAATACCTTTTCCTGAAGCAAGGTTGGGATGCCGAGCGATTTTTGAGGGAACTTGAGGACCGCTTAGGTTATCGCCTGGAACCTGGCGTGGAAGAGCAGCTTCCGGACGATGTATTTCGCGACCATATTGGAACTCATCGGCAAAAACAGGAAGGGTTAAGTTTTGTTGGCGCGTCGGTGCTGCGAGGCCGGCTGAGTGGAGATCAACTGCAGGCGGTTGCGGAATTATCGGAGAAGTTCGGCACCGGGGAAATTCGCACCACCGTGATGCAAAACCTGTTGCTGATCAATATTCCCAACGCGAAGACCCAGGAGTTGACCAAGGAGCTGCAGGAGATTGGATTGCGGGTGGAAGGTTCCAGCTTCTGGCGCGGAGCCATCGCATGTACAGGAACGGAATTCTGCAAACTCGCGATTACCGAGACGAAGGGGTTCACGCGTTGGCTGGTGGAAGACCTGGAGCACCGTATTCCTGAATTCGATCAGCAGATCAAGTTGAATGTCACGGGGTGCCCGAACAGTTGCGGACAGCACTGGATTGCGGACATTGGCATCGAGGGCAAGAAGATCAAGCGCGACGGAAAAATGGTGGATGCCTACTATTTCTGCGTGGGTGGCTCGGTTGGACTGCATCAGAGCATTGGACGTCCGGTAGGCTATCGTTGCGCGGCCACTGAAGTCCCGGATGCGATGGAGCGGCTTTTGCGGAAATATTTGGCGGGCCGGGCCGAGGGAGAAAACCTGCGAAGCTACTTTGCACGCCATAGCGATGACGAACTACGCGATCAGTTGGCCGGTGTGGCGGTCGAATCGGTAGCCCGCGATGTTTCGCCGGGACCTGTTCCGCATACGGCGGGTTGACGATCGATGCAGCGTGAGGGAAATGGGATGAGTCTTTTTCCAATCTTTGTAAAGCTGGAGGGACGGCCGTGCCTGATCGTTGGCGCGGGCAATGTCGCTTTGGAAAAGATCACCAGCCTGCTGCATGCGGGAGCGCAACTGCGCGTGGTAGCTCCAGTGGCCGGCGAGGCGGTTCGCGCGTTGGCGGATCAGGGCAGGCTTACGCTGGAGCTCCGACGGTTTGAAGAGGCGGATCTTGAGGGGCAAGCGTTCGTTATTACGGCAACCGACTCTCGCGAAGTGAATCGGCATGTGTATCTGGCAGCGCAGGAACGCGGGATATTGTGCAACTCGGTGGACGATCCGCCGAACTGCGATTTTTATTTTGCGGCGATTGTGGAACGAGGCAAGCTGCAAATTGCAATTTCAACAGCCGGGGAAAGTCCTGCGGTGGCGCAGCGTCTGCGGCGAGAAATCGATGCGCAGCTGTCGGAAGATACCGGCGACTGGCTGGATCAGGTTGGCCGCCTGCGGCGAGAGATTCTGGCAACCCATCCGGCTGGAAGTGAACGCAAGGCTCTGCTGCACACACTCGCGGAAGGCCCGGTACGCAGTGCGGAGGCGTTCCCGTCGCGGCAACTGGCATTTCCCGAGCGCGCCCAAAAAGCGAAATCGACGCGAACGATCGCGCAGAAGGGAACTGTCTACCTGGTGGGCGCGGGACCCGGCGATCCACAACTGCTGACGCTGAAAGCCGCGGATTTGCTGGCGACGGCCGAAGTGGTGCTGCATGATGACCTGGTTCCGAAGGCGATCCTTGACCGGGCCGGAGTTGAAACGCAGATCATCAGCGTGGGCAAACGTTGCGGCAGCCGACGCGTCACGCAAGAGCAGATTCATGAGTTGATGATCGAGAAGGCGCGCGCAGGGGCGAGCGTGGTGCGCTTGAAGAGCGGCGATCCGCTGATTTTTGGACGCGCCGGCGAAGAGATTGAAGCGCTGGAGCGGGCGCAGGTTTCGTGCGAAGTTGTTCCCGGCGTGACCACGATGTTTGCAGCGGCCGCGGCGGCAAAAAAATCTTTGACGGATCGCCGCAGCGCTTCGAAGGTGATTCTGACTACAGCGCATCATGCCTCGCACAGCGATGGGGACGATCGGCCATCCTTCTGGCGAGGGCATTTGCCTAACGATGCGACGCTGGGAATTTACATGCCTGGACGGGACCTTCGCGCGCTTGCCTGGGACATGCTGCAGGCAGGCCTGTCACCGGATCTGCCGATCGTGGTGATGAGCCACGTTTCATTACCTGACGAAGAGCGTCGTACGACAACACTGGCCGGGCTCGGTGATTTGCAGCCAGGTCAGGCGCCAATGCTTATCCTGGCTGGATGGCCGCTGGCGGAGCAATCGGATGGCGTAGTCCCGGAATTTATCGCATCGGAGTTTCTGGAAGATGCGGTTGGATTGGAACGATAGCGTCGCTTTCGAGCGGCGGATGCCGTGCGCCCGAAAAATCGCAGGTCTTCTCGCGGATTCACTGGATATCGTTGCCAATCCTAATGAATAGGCACGTTCTGAACCACGCGGGTGATAGCGCCGCTGGGGCTGGGAGCATCCGGTTTCAGATTGCAGTGAATGGAGAAGAACAAGCCCAACGACTGGCCGAATATCACATCGAGCGGGGGACGATACGGGTCTGGAATGGAAACCTGCAGCCCCGGCGTCAAAAAGTATTCACATTCTTTCTCGACTTCGCTACTCGGCTGGATGGCGACGGCGACGCGAGTCTGGACGACGCCTTTCTCGCCAATTTCATGCAGAAGGTCCGCCTCGTACCGCTTGCGACGGCTGTCGCTGGAAATGAAACTGACGAACAACGTCTCCGCATTCAAGGCTGCCAGCGGGCCATGGCGCAGGCCAAGCGTCGATTCAGACATAGACTGAATACGGCCGGCAGTCAATTCGGACACCTTGAGAGCAGATTCGGTTGAGACAGCCTTCAAGGAGCCGGAGCCGACAAAGCACACGCGGGTATAAGGACCCTCAGCCAGGTTGGCCGCACATTCCGACGCTACCTCGAGAAATCTCTCGCCGGCGGCAATCAACGAATGCAGGATCGGTTCATATTCTTCCAGCGTCCAGGTATGCGCGAGGCATTGTCCGCAAACGACCATGTTGGAATAAGAACTGGTCATCGCCAGGCCACGATCATTGACGGCATCGTCCAGCAACAGGCCGAAAACCCGCGGATCATTTTGATGGTCGCGAATCATTTTTCCCTGGGCGTTGCAGGACACAACGAGGTGAGAGATTTGTGGGTATTCCTTAAGCGCCTTATTCAGGACATTGACACCTTCCGGGCTGTCGCCGGAGCGGGAGAAGGAAATCCACAAATAGCGGGCGTCGCGAAGGATGAAATCGTCAAAGTTCGTAAGCAGGTCGGTGCTGGGAATTGCGTTCACTTCGCACTGCCATTTTTGCCGCAGCAGCGCAATCAAGGATTGGCCAATATAATCAGAAGTACCGGCGCCGATCAAAAAAACGATGGGACGCGGATGGGTCGTCGAAGCGGCAGGGCCAATGCCTTTAGATTGAAGAAAGCCTTGAATTTCGGGGCACCGCTGTTGAAAATTCATGAAGGTCGTGGCCCAGGTATGCGGTTGTTGCACGATCTCGCTGGGAGTATGGATGAGTCCGCGCTTTGCTTTTTCTTCTTGGCTCAGATGGATGAGATTCAGCAAACGGCTCACGGTTCGACGCTCCTTTGGCATATGATGCAATCAAAAGTCAATTTAAAGAAAGCGAGTCCGCAGACGCAAATAAAGGTCAGCCGTAGCAGATTCGCACAAACGGGAAGATAACAAAACGAAATTTATCATAACTCATACCGTTCAATTTAGCAATCGCTTTCTATGCGCCACAGACACAAAACATGAAGAGTTTAGAGAAGAGATTTGACGTCAGCATTGCCGGTGAAATCAATCTGGATTTGATTTTGTATGGGTTAGACGAAGTTATCCCGGTGGAGCGCGAGATCCTGGCAAGGGATTTTCGATGCACATTGGGTGGGTCATCGTCTATCGTTGCGCACAATCTGGCTACCCTGGGGGCATCCGTAGGCTTCGCAACTCGCCTGGGCAAAGATGAGTTTGGCCGAATTGCTCTGGAACGGATGGCAGAAAGCGGGGCGGATCTTTCAGAAGTCGTGTACGCGGAAGATTCGACCACCACCGGCGTGACCGTTTTGCTGCATCATGGCGTGAAGCGGCATATCCTGACCTACCCAGGAACCATGAGTGGGATGTCGCGGGCCGATCTGGACTTTGACTACCTGGCGTCTGCCAGGCACTTTCATCTCTCATCGTTATTTCTGCAAAAAGCGTTGGCGCCAGATTTGCCGTCACTGTTTCGAGACCTGAAGCAGGCCGGCCTCACGATTTCTCTGGATACGAACGACGATCCGGACAACGTGTGGGACGGTGTGCTGCACGAGCTTTTGGAGAATGTCGACCTGCTGCTGCCCAATGCCGATGAGGTTTGTCGCATTGCCCGGCGCGACACGGTGGAGGACGCGCTGCTGGACTTGTCGGAGCGCGTGCCTTGCATAGCAGCCAAGTGCGGGCCTGCCGGGGCATTGTTGCAGACCGGAAAGACGCTGACGCGTATTCCGCCGATCAAGGTGGTGCCGATCGACACCATTGGCGCTGGCGACAGCTTCGATGCCGGCTTTCTTTGCGGCTACGCGCGTGGGGAAGATCCGGTGCTGTGCGCCACGGCGGGGAACATCACTGGCGCCCTGTCGACTTTGCGTCCTGGCGGCACAGAGGCCTTCCGCGACGCGAAGTTTCGCGACGATTTTCTGCGGCAGCATAATTTTCCATTCGCCCGGCGCGAGCACGATTGCACTGCCGTCTCATAAACGGCTGCGGCAGCCATCAATTCCTATACCGGCAGGCTTGTCGATTCTTGAACGATGAGCTTGCTTTTTTGCACTCATTTGTTTGCTGGCGCGTCGAAGGGGTCCCTCCAGTGTGCGAACTCAACGGCTGTAATGGGACACGGGGGGAGAAAGAACCATCCCTAAAAATCACGCCTCGAATTTCGACTAAACTATATCGTAACCGAGCGATTGGATGTGAAACCTAAGCACTGGCGAACGACACTTGCGCTGGGACGTGGAGATTGAAGGAGAAAACGAGCATGACAGCCGAGACAAAGACGAGGGAACTGGATCAAAAAGACAAATTTGTCGCGATGGCCACGGCGAAGGCAGAAGTGGACTTGAAGTTGAGTGACTTTAAACCCAGGTCCATGCTGATAACCCCCGTACACGAGGTGAATCTGCCAATCGTACCCGCGATTGACTATCACAACCACCTGGATGCCTTTGAACCGAGGGAAGTGTTGCATGTGATGGACGCCTGCGGGATTGAGCGGGTGGTGAACATCACCATGAAAACTGGAGAAGAGGCGCTGCGGGTCATCGATCGTTATGCACCATTTTCCGAACGCTTTTCGACGATGGGGTGGATGGACTGGTCGGGCGTGGAGCAGCCGGACTTTATCCAGAAATCTCTCGACACGTTTGACCGGTTGCGAGATCGCGGAATTTGCGGCATGAAGTTCTGGAAAGATCTTGGGCTGTTGGTGCGGGATGCGTCCGGCGAATTATTGCGCATTGACGATGAGCGATTAGCGCCGTTGTTCGACAAGGCTGCGGAGCTCGGCATTCCAGTGATGTTTCACACTGCAGACCCGGATGCATTCTTTCTGCCGATTGATGCGAACAATGAGCGCTACGAGGAATTGGCGGCCCATCCTGACTGGGGATTTTACGGTTCGCATTTTTCCAAGGATGAATTGCTGGCGCAGCGGAATCGTGTGTTTGCGCGGCATCCAAAGACGAGGTTTGTAGCGGCGCACTTAGGGGAGCGGGGAGAAAATCTTGCCTACGTCTCGGACATGCTGGATACCTATCCAAATGTCTCGGTGGACATGAGCGCGAGAGTTGCGGAGTTAGGCCGCCAGCCCTACACCGCGCGCGCATTTTTTATGCGGTATGCGGATCGAATTGTGTTTGGGACGGATCTGTTTCCAGAGATTGCGACCTACCGGCTGCATTTCCGATTCTTCGAGACCGACGACCAATACTTCGAATATCCATCGCACGCTTCGCGGCAGGGACGATGGAATATTTACGGTATCCATTTGCCAAAGGACGTTCTGCAAAAAATCTATCGCGAGAATGCGCTTCGACTGCTTCGATAGAACGCGGCTCGAGCTTAGGCCGACAACTCGCAACCGGGCGCGGATGCATGGGCGGCCGAGACGCTGCGAATTCTGGACACGTCTGTCGTCGGCGCTACGAGCTCGCGATCCGGCGCCTGACCTGGATGGTTGCGCACCGCGGTGGAAGCGGCGGAGATGGCCTCGACGAGTCCATATGGGAGCAGGCTGGCGCGGAGACCTTCGATATCCTGAGCGCTGCCGATGACCTGAAACGCAACCCAGTCCGGGCGCACGGCTACGACCTGGGCCCCCATAGACGAGATAACCTGCAGTAGCGGCAGGCGCGATTCCTGGTCGCACAAAATGCGGAACATGGCGAGGGTGCGGCAAAAGCCGTCCTGATAGGGGAAGCAATCGATGGAGTGAACGTCGTGCAAGCGTCGCAGCATGTCGCAGGTTCGTCGTGCGTCGCTGTCGTCCAGTTCCGCCATGAAGGTCACGCGTGCTTCTTCTCCCAGGCGCATGGAGGAGAAGGATTCCACTGGGACGGCATGATGGTCCAGCACCTGCAGAATTCTGGACTCGACACGCACGCGATTTGAAGCTGTGAGTAAGAACATTCGTTGCATCGACGATCCTCCTGGTGGACTTCGATCTGTGGTTTGAGCCGGAAAATCCGGCCCAGAAAATGCAAATGCCACCAACCCGCTTCGGGTGGTGGCTTGTAGCTGCTTGAATCTTTTCCAGCCTACATGCCCACACCCATGTGGATCCTAATAATGGACCGAATAATGGAGGGAATCAGAATGCCGGAAGAAATGCTGGACGCAGCCGAGTGATTCAGCAAGTTCTGCCGAGTCGCTTGCACCGGGGTTCCGGAAAGGCCGCGCATAGTCGTTATCGTAACAGAAGGGAAGCAGAAGACGCACAAAAAGTTGTCGGGGCGCACGAAGGGTCTCGGTATTTCTCAGGAAAACGAATGCCCAGATTCTTCGCTCCGCTCAAAATGATGAACCTTCTCGCGATATCAACAGGGGAAATGCTTCAGCGCGCAGAACACCATTCGTGCACGAAGACCAGCAGCACCTTCGCGGCCTCGACCAGAGAATCGATTTCGACATATTCATCCGCTGCGTGGGTGTTGCCCCCTCTCGCCCCCCATAGAACCGCAGGGGTGTGCGAGACGGTGTGGAAGACGTACATATCGCATGGCCCTTCGATGCCTGCGATAGCGGGCGGCTTGCCCATGACGCGCGTGGCGCACTTTGATAACTCGGTGACGAGCGGTTCATTGGCAGAGATGGCAGAACCGGGCAGCCATCGGGGAGTAAAGACGAATTTCGGCGGTTGCGCGAACGGAGTGCCGGCGCCTGTCGCGAGCGAATCGATCCATGCCCGGAATTCGCGGTCGATGTCTTCCTGCATTTCGCCCGGCATCGCCTGCCAGTAGATTTCCAGCTTGCATTCTTCTGGAACCGTGACTGGTTCTTTCATGCCCCACGGGGCGGTGATGATTTTTGTCACGATGACGGGAACGGGATCTGCGGCATCGGCGTAGAGCGGGTGCGGCTTGGCATTCGCGCGCCGCTGGTCGCCGAAGTCTTTGATCTTCGCGAGTAAGTAGGTTAATTGATCCACGACGCCTGGGGTGGGCGCGCCCTCGTTCAGAACTCCTCCCGAGGCCTGCAGCGTGACGTGGGCGATGCGGCCGCCGCGCTGGGCTGGGCAGATGCGCAGGAACGACGGCTCAGAAATAATCGCAGCATCCGCGTTGAAGCCTTTGACGCGGCCTGCCAGGGTTCCATTGACGCCGCCGAACTCCTCATCGATCACCGTCTCGAACAGAACATCTCCGGAGAGGGGAAGGTTCAACTTGTGCAGACACTCCATGATGAAGAGATTGGTTGCGACGCCACCCTTCATATCATTCGATCCGCGACCGTAAAGAAAATTTCCTTCCACGGCGCCGCCAAATGGATCCTTTGTCCACGGCAGCGTACCCACAGGGACCGTGTCGATATGACCGGACAACAGCAGGGATCGGCCGTTGCCGGAGCCGTTGCGACGGGCGGCAATGTTAGGGCGATTGGTGTAGTCGCGACCCGCGATGAAGAGAGGATGGTGCTTCAGCCCCGGCACATCGTCGAAGGAATAGGCGGCGGGATTGCAATCCAGGTCTGCCAGGAAGCGGGCAATATATTTCTGGCACTCGCCCTCACTGCCGATGGGCGGAGTATTTTGCGAGGGAATACGAACGATGTCCTGCAGGATTTGAACCAGGCGGTCCGCATTTTGCTCGACGTAGCTTGAGAGTTCATTTTCAACGGCGGGTAGATTCATTTGAATGCGTCTCCACTCCATTGACTCAGTTTATTCTTGAAGCCTCGTGTGAGAATCGCCAGGTACCCAATCCCTATCGCCAGCCAGATAAATCCGACGACCTTGGCGTGGGTGCTCAAATTGAGCCAGATATAGATACAGAAGCAAGCGCCGGCAAGCGGAGAAATCAGATTCTTGAAAAGGGTGTTGGTGCTACGTTGATTCTGACCAATATAAAAGTGCTGAATCACGGAAAGGTTGACGAGGATAAATCCCACGAAGGCGCCGAAATTCAACAACTCGACGGCGGTTTGAAAATTCATGTAGAGTGCGCCGATCAGGGAAGCCGCGGAGGTGACATATATGGCGCGTGTGGGAGTTCCATACTTGGGAGAGACATAGCCGAAGACGGTGCGGGAAAAGACTCCATCGCGACCCATCGCATACAAGAGACGCGAGGCTCCGGCTTGTCCGGTGAGTGCGCTGGAAACGCCCGCGACCAGCAGGACAAAGGTGAGGATGAGGAACATGACCTGCCCGCCGATGCGGTGTCCGATATCCAGAATCGCGGTGTCGACGTGTGGGAAGAGGCCGTAGTTGTTCCAGGCGAGCGCGGCGAAGTAAACGGTAATGACGCAGATCAGAGTCTGGAGGATGCAGACCAACACGGTCGAAAAGCCAATATCTTTTTCGGGATTCAACGTGTCTTCTGCCAGGGTGGAGATGGCATCGAAGCCGATGTAGGAAAGAGCGGCAATCGAGGCACCCAGCATCATGGGTCGCACGGAGAAGTGGCCTGCGGGAAAAATGCCGACTGGGGAAATCAGGCTGGCTTTGCCGTAATGCAGTTCAACATAGTGAACCGCCAGGACGATAAAGAGCACCGCGCAGATGGTCATGGCAGCCATCATGACGGTGTTGGCGCGGGCCAGGATGCGAATGCCTTTGACGTTGATCGCAGTGATGCCGGCAGTGAAGACGACAACCCACACGAAGTAGGGGACGGCCGGCACAAAGCGCTGCGCCGTCAGGGCGGCATAGATCACGCTCTCTAACGGAATCAGAAAATAATCCAATATCATGGCCCAGCCGGCCACGAATCCAACGGTCGGAGTGAACGATTGCTGGACGTAGGTGTAGGTCGATCCGGCGGACGGGTAGACGGTCGCCATTCTTCCGTAGCTGGCAGCCGTGAACAGCATGGCGACCATCGCAACGATATAACTGAGGGCCGCTTGTCCGTGGGAAACGGACTGAATAATTCCATAGACCGGGTAGACCGCGGTGGGGCTCAGGATGACGAGCCCGAACAGGATCAGGTCCCAGCGAGTCAGCACGCGGCGGATATGTCCGGTGGTAGAGGGAGTGGTCGCGGCAGGCTGTGGGGCGGATTCACTCATCGAAGTCCTCGTACGCGGATTCACCCGGCCGATCTGTTTTTCAAGAGACAAAGCTAGCGAGCAGCCCGCTGAATGGAAGGCGGAAACCCATTCATACTCGGAGAGCTGGATACGCACTGATTATTTCGAAAGGTTGCGATTTCGAAGGGTCGCAGATTTCGAAAGTTCATCATAAAGGAAAAAACTGTGGCATGCCATAAACTCGGGCGGCCTTAAGATCCTGACTGGGAGGATCGCTGGCCCGGAGGCAGAAACGAAGCAAACGAAGATAAACGGTTGCTGGATCAGCTATTTTGTGAATAATGAGGGTGCAGCGATTCCTAGAGAAAGAAACGTAGCAAATTCGTACCAGAGGCCAAAATGATGAATAACTTGCCAAAAAGCGGGCGCAAGACCACATCACCATCACCCAGCGCGCGCTCGATGCGCAGTTGCGCGGCGACCCAACCGCCGGAAATTCGCGCGATGAGTAAGCGCGGCTTATTCGCTTAGGCCGAAAGCGTCGCG
>JAZKAG010000062.1:3159-6780 GCA_040389265.1 Acidobacteriota bacterium | reverse complement strand
CAATGTAAAGGCGGTTGGGAACGATTCTGGGGCGAGTCCGGACGGCGATCCCATGCTGATCGAGGAGCGCCGGCAGCACATTCTTGCGATTGCCCAGAGTGAGGGGCGAGTGCGCGTTCGTGACCTTTCGAAAGCCCTGGGTATTTCGCAAATAACGATTCGAAAAGACCTGGATCATTTACAGGGAAGGGGACTGCTGCATCGCAGCCATGGAGGCGCACTGCCGGCCCAACCCGGAGCACTATTCGATCCTACGTTGCAGGAGAAGGAAAAACGTCACCATACCGAGAAGGTCCGGATCGCGGCGGAACTGGTGCAGGAAGGCCAGTGCGTCATGCTCGATTCCGGCACGACGACGACGGCGGTGGCGCTGGCGCTGAAAAAGTTCTCTCACCTGACCATCATTACCAACGCGGTGAATATTGCTGCGGAACTGACGGGGACCCAGTTCGATGTGATTCTGACGGGTGGAATTGTGCGAAAGAATTCATTCTCGCTGGTGGGTCCGCTGGCCGAAGATATGTTGGCGGAGATGCACGCGGATATTCTGTTTCTTGGTGTCGATGGCTTCGATATGGATATTGGCCTGACGACGCCAAACCTGCTGGAATCTCGAGTGAACCGGGCTATGGTGGGGGCGGCGACCAGGGTGGTCGCAGTGTGTGACTCGACGAAGTTCGACCGCAGAAGTTTGTCCCGCATTGTTCCGGCAACGGCCATTCATCAGGTCATCACGGACAATAACCTCCGGGAAGAAATAGCGGAGTCGCTGCGAAATCTAAATATCGAATTGACGCTGGTCTGAGCCGGCGTATTGCAGGCGCGCTCGCCGACTCGGTGTGACACGACAAAACACGTCCCATCCCTTGGAGCCAAGGGATGGGACGTTTGCTTTTCGCGGACTAGCTTCCAAGGTTCTTTAAAGCGATGCGGGCTTGCCACAACTGCGGGTCGAGATCGAGCGCTTGCTGGAAATATTTGCGTGCCTGCTCTGCGTGGTTGCTGTACTGCTCAGCGGTAGCAGCCGCGAAATAATCTCCCGCGTTGGGCTTCGCCTGTTGGGCGGACTGGATGCACGCCTGCAACAGCTGTTGGGCTTGCTCGTCCTGACCCAGTTTTTGATAGGCAAGCGCTGAGTAGACTGCGGAAATGCTGGTCTTGCCTTTCCCCTGGTCGGCGGACTTCTGCCATGCGGCTTTTGCCTCGGCATGCTTGCCCTGGGCTTCGAGGGCGTTGCCAATCCAATACATTTGCTCGGCCGTATCCCGCTCGGCAGGCTCGCCCGTACCTAGATTCACTGGATACTCAAGCGCCTTACGGAAGGAAGCCTCGGCGGCCTGGGGATGATGATTGGTCAGCTCCTGCTTGCCTTGCTCGATATTTGTAAAGACGAACATGTTGTGCATCACCACACCACCTTCCCACGGCTTGTAGGTGTGGTTCGCGAAGAGTTTCATCGCGTCATCGTACTTCCCCTGGTCGAGGAACAAGAGAGCGCGGCGGGAGCGAACTGTGTCCTGATCGAGCACCGCGGGCGGAGCATTCTGAAATAGTGTCGTGCGGGCGGAGGCGTCGCCCTGCTCGGTGTAAATTTCGTCCAGATCTGGATAGAGCCGGTAGTCGTTGGGAGTCGTCTGGATGGCTTGCGAGAAATATTTTGCAGCGCTGGATAGATCATGCTTCACTTCCCACTGATAGACGCCGAGGTTGCGCAGCAGCACGGCATTTGTGAATCCTTCGCCGAGCGCTTTTTCCCACAAAGCGGCGGCTTGGTCATACTGATCTTTGGCGAACAGGAAATTGCCGAGGGAGTATTGCGCTTGCGCGTCGGAAGGGTTGTGCTGCAAGGCTTCGCGCAGCACCGCGACATCTTCCAAACGATTTGGAAACGTGCCGGTGACGGTTGAGGCTGCGGCTTTTTTGGCGTACTCCTCGGCTTGCTGCTCATGACCGAGCTGGCGGGCGTTCGATGCGCGGTAGTAATCGATCATTGGCGCGATTTCCGCCGTGGCAGGATTGGCTTCCGCGAGTCGAAGAACAGCGTCTGAGGATTGCCACGCGCCGATGCTGTGGTACCAGGAGGCGACCGCGAGGTAGTTTTGCGGATCGCCGTTGATGATGCTGGTCCAGCCAGCTTTCGACGAGGGGGCTGCGCTTGCTGAGGCGGTCGCGTCGAGCCATTGTTCGGCCAGCGCGTAGGGAAGCACTGGCATTTTTTTCACTGCTTCCGCGGAATCCTGCGCGGCATCATGCATATTGCCGCTCAGCCGCTCCGCGGCGGCAAGGTCGGCCAGCGCGAAGGCGTCGTCGGGATTATAGCCAACTGCGGACTTGAATAGATCGACTGCCTGCGCGGGCTTTCCCTGGCGAAGAGCAATCTCTCCCAACTCGACATAGGAGGCGGCGAGGGTCGGGCCGGGGGCAATCGAGGCGCCATAGTGGATCGCATTCCAAAGGGCATCGCTGGCGAGCGAGTCGTGTGCATCGGCGCGATCGATCACTCCGCTGGTATAGGCGATGTAGGGATCTTCCGTGTCGCGAGCTGCGGCGCGCGTGATGAGAGATTCGGCTTTGTTGAAGTCGGCGGCGGCGTAGCTGTACCAAGCCTCCTTCAGAAGCGCGGGAACATAGCCGGAGTCCTGCGCCAGGACGCGGTCGAAAAACTTGAGAGCGCCGAGCTGATCGCCAGTTTTCTCCAGGAATACTCCCTGAAGATAGAGCTGCTCGATCGGGGTGTGGGCATTGATGGGAATGGGCTCGGCAATGGGCTTTCCAGCCTTGGGGATGAAGTTGGGATTTCCGTCGATCGGCTCGGCCGCAGACCACTGCAACAGCTGCTTTCCCTGCGAGGAAAGGATCTCAACGGAGAGGTCCTTCTTTGCCTCTTCAGCATTTTGAATCGGGATGGTGTAGGTCTCCGTCTGCAGCGGGAGGAAGCTCACGTGATGAAACTCTTTCAACACGCTGGAGCCTTGCTTGACGACGATGCTCGCGTCCGCGACATCCGCCACCGGGCTGACAAGTAGTTTTACCTGCGATGGAGAGGCATCGTTTGCCGGATAGACGGTGTTGATCGCGAACTGGCTGGTGGCTTCAACAAATCCGCTATCGAGGCCGCGCACCGGGTACCAATATTCTGTCCAGTTTTCCACGCGGCGGGGATTCATGAATTCGCGATAGCCCTGGGTATAGAAACGGCCGCTTTGAATTTCGTTATACGAGCCGTCGTTATCGCTTAGGATGTGATCCCAGATTTTGCCGACTGGAGCGGTTCCCCAGGTCCAGATTTTCTTGCCTGGATCCTGACGGAAGTCGGCGACATGCACGACGCCGTAGTTGGAGGCATGGTAATAGATGCCGAAGAAGTTCCGCTGCACGTCGCGGCCGAAGGCAGCCATGGCGCCGGCGTCATTCTTGTACCAGCTTTGATCGACACCGTTCCAGACGGGCCAACTCTGCGCAATCGCAAAGGGATCGTCATAAATGGTTTCGCGCATTGGATAGATGTATTGCAGGTCGTCGGTGGCTTTGACGGCGGTGTTGGTCCAGAAGAGATAGAGATGATTTCGCGGTGTGGAGTTGAACAGGGTCACGCCCTCTTCCACGCGGGCGGTGTTCGGT
>JAZKAG010000062.1:2401-3149 GCA_040389265.1 Acidobacteriota bacterium | reverse complement strand
AGGGTGATGGAAATTTCCCAGTGCATGTTTGAGACCCAGTCCACCGCGCCGACCACAGAAGTCGCGCTGCCATCCGGGTTGTGACGCAGCACGGAATTCACAGAGGACACGGTGTCGGTGGTGTGGGCATAGGGGAAACTGAATTCCATGCCGCCGGAAATCCACGCCCCACGCGGCCCGACCAGACCATACTTGATGACGTTATCGCGATAGAAAACTTCACGATGATCGACCTTGTCGTAGACGGAATAGACGTGGCCTCCCAAGTCGGGCAGGATCGTGATTTTCAGATATTTGTTCTCGAGGTAGATGGCGCGGTAGGTCATTGGCTGGCGGTCATTCGTCAGGTCGTCGAGCATGGTGTAGGGATAGACGGGAGATTTGCTGACCAGCGGAAATGCCGGGTTGGGGTCGGCGGGGCCCAGCTTATACGTCGGGATGCTGATGGTGCCTTCCCAACCGTGCACCGCGTTCGCCGATGGCGGCGGGGTGGAATTCGCCTGGCCGAATGCCGGACCAGAGAAGATGAACGCAGCCAGCGCCAAACAAGGCAGAGATACGCACCGTTTCATTTTCATTGTTCAATTCTCCCGAATCGTAGGTTCAATTCTCTCGTACTGCGGCCGATGTCCATGTGACGCCCTTGCAATACTCAAGCTAAGGCTGCGCCGGCGTCGGATTCGCATCCCCAGCATTGGCAACCAGCGTCTGGTGAACGGTCACATTGCCGAGCGGATACCATCCATCG
>JAZKAG010000062.1:0-2391 GCA_040389265.1 Acidobacteriota bacterium | reverse complement strand
GGTCATACCATTGTACAAATATTCATAACCATTTCTCTCATATCCCAATTCTTCCAATCTATTTTTGGCAGACTCTACGTCATGTTCTTCAAATGACGTACCATCGGCATCCATACCTTGAATCGCCAATTTAATGGCAGGCTTGCTGGTCGCAGGATCCACCATGGCGATGCTGACTTGATAGTCTCCGTCCGGCAGGCTGGTCGGAATGAAGACGGAGTTGTTGTACAGGTTGTCCCCGGGCATCCACGTGCGAATGTCAGCACCAGTGATCATGATAGTGCTGGTCTGCTTATTGCTTAACCGCAGCGCCAGCGGAAATTTTCGATAGCAGGGCGCGTCACCATCATTTTCCCACCAGGAAGTGAATGCCATTTTTCTATCCGGCCCGATGATGGCGGGATACGTAAATCGCCGAAGTGCGAAGCGATAGCCCATGTGATTCAACCAGCGATTCACCTGCGGCCACCACTCCTTGGGTACGGCGGAAGATTTGGCATTGAAGGAAGAGATGTGCCACTTCAGGGATTGATCGATGATGTAGGAGATGTCCCAGCCATGGTCCTTCCAGGTCTGCATCACGCCGCAGGCTTCGAGAGAGATGGGCGCTGTCTTCCACGCGTTTTGCAGGCCATCTTCAATGGAGGCTTCTGGATAGTAGTCGGTCATGTGGTTCCAGGTCTTGCTGAAGATACCCATATCTCCCAGGCAGTCGGCGCGCCATCCAACACGCGGCCTACCTTCATCGAGATCGGCGCGCAATTTTGGCGAAAAGACATGATCGCCGTCCTTCGATCCGAGGGCTTTTGACATTGCGTAGCCGTCGGTCTTTGGATCGGTGGGCTGCACAGCCAGCGGAGTCTTGTGAAAGGAGTCGAGGTAGCTGTCCATCAGGCTATGCATCACTGGGGTGGTGAGCATGGGAGTTCCAGCGCCTTCTCCCCAGGGTCCAACGATGGAAATGTCGACGAGATTCAGATCGGGATCGCCGTCATACCGGGCACCCACCGCTCGAATCATGTCGCCGAAGAAGTGCGCGTAGGCAGGATTCATGGGATCCACCATCCACTGGCCTTCATACGGAGCCCAGTCGGGCTGGCTGCTGGGCAGCGGCCGATACCAGGAGGAATGCCGGCCATCGCCGGGCGCCTTGCGAAGAACTTCGCCCGTGACTTTTCTGTACCAGTCGGGAACATCGCTTTTGGCATCGGTGCCATAGGGTGCGATGCGCAACATTAATGTCTGGTGGCGCGCGTGTGCGGTTTGCAAGGCTTTGTCGAGCATGGCCCAGTTGTAGACACCTTGCTGGGGCTCGATAAATCTCCAGTAGATGCGGAAGTAGGCGATGGTCGTCATGGGAAAATCTTTTGTCTGGAGAGTTCCATTGAACGGCTGATACTCGATGGGAAATCCCTCAGTCCACTTAGTGCCGGCATTGAGACTGTCGCCGTTGAAGCGCTGAAAGGTGGTGAATCCAATATCCGGGTTGACCAGGGTGCCGTCGAATGGTTTCGGCTTGACGGTGATGGTCTCAGGATGGGACTGGGCGAAGAGGCTTCCGGAGCATCCCAGAGAGAAACACCCGGCACAGAACAGTAGGACAGCCACTCTGAAGCAGCGCATGCTAGCAAGCTCCTTGCGCCTGACAAGTACGATCTCCCGCGGGCTACGCGGCCGTCCCGAAGTTTCAGAGCTCCGTCGAACGCTGCGAGCCGGAGGCATGAGAGTGCCCCGGGGGACTACGAATTGCAGGCGATTTTTGGTGGAAGCAAAATCAATTACGTATTCTTCCGTTCAAGAGTATTCTACTTCTACCGAGAATCCTAACGATTCGAGACAGTGGATTACGAAACTTACATCCACAAAATTACCCATTGAATGTCTGGAGGTTGAGTTTTGCCGACCTCACTCCCGTTCACCTGCAACTCCACCACAAAAAGCGAAGCAACCAATTTGGGAGACATGCCTTGAACCGCAAAAACTATGATGCCAGCCGGAGAGGATTTCTCCGCAGCGCCGTTGCTACCGCCGTGTTGAGCCCGGCTTTGATGGGAATGGGACAGACGACTCGTGAGTCCGCCGAAGCGGTGCCCAGCGGACCCGACGCGATGGTGCTGGGAAGAATCAAGCTGGATCGAGAGCTGGCGAATCAGGAGGGAGCCCTAAGCGGCCAATTGCGTTTTCTGCGAGCTGTCACGGGTCCGGTGATTGTGCGCTGGGTCGACAGCTTTGGCCGCGTGAGTGGTGAGCAGAATTTGTCGCTGGGCCCGGATACGGTGATGGCGCCGTTTTCGTTCAACATGCGAGCGGGGCTGACTTATGTGAATTGGATTCGAGTCACGGTGAACGGAGTGCCGCAGGTAGCCACGGCAAAGTTCATGCTGTCGCCGG